>RECV01000183.1 GCA_007693845.1 Phycisphaerales bacterium | reverse complement strand
GTGAAGCCGGTGGTATCACCGACGATATCAATCCGCGCGCCGTGATCCAGCAACAACCGAATCGAATCCGGGTCGCTGAATCCTGCGGCCCAGGAGAGCGCGGTATTGCCCATTGCTCGATCACGGGCGTCAATGTCGACGCCGGTGTCAAGAATCATCTGCAGAGCCTCGCGGTTCTTCGACTGGGCTGCCGACATCAGAACGGTGCGGCCGACGCGGTCGGAGGCGTGGGGATCGGCACCGGCATCGAGCAGGGCCCGCATGATCTCAACGTGGCCGTGTCGAGCGGCGATTCCCAGCAGCGTCATGCCCGCCTGATCGGTCGTTTCGACGTCAATACCCGATTCAAGTTCCGCGAGGAAGGCTTCGGTGCGGCCCTGCTGAACCATCGTGGGCAGATTCGGCGCGGCTCGTCGCGAATCCCCGCCACGCGAACTCGGTCTTTCCCGGGAAAGCGGATCATCCGCTGTGTCACCGCGTGAATCGGAACGATCAGCCGGAATGCGAACAGTGCCGGTCACCATCGAGGTCTTCGGATGGTCCACGTAGAAGAGAACGCGGCGGGAACGATTGTGCTCTTCCCACTGGTCCCAGGAGATTTCCAGTTCATACTCGGACTGCGGCTCGTCGGAGGCAAAATCCCGCGCGATTGGAGGATGCATGGACGTGATGCGGAAAGGTTCTCCATCCGCAGAACGAATTTTCACGGTTTTGCTCTGTGAGTCACCGGGCGTCAGTACGCTCGGCTCAATCGTCACGAACGCGATGGCCTGACCGCGGACCGTCATTTGAAGCGGATCCTGCTCTTCAAACATGAAGGTGACGGTCTTGTTCAGGACTTCGGTCCGGGCGCTGGCGCGAAGACTCACTTCGACCTCGACCGACTCGCCCGGCTGAATTGCTTCGCCGGTGGGGACATTCGCCACGGTGCAGCCGCAGGAAGTCCGCGAAGTGCTCACGGTCACCGGTCGATCGCTGACGTTTCGCAGCGTGACGGTACCGGACTTCGATGAGTTCGTCGGAATCTCGCCGAGGTCTAGGAGTGAAGGTTCCGCGACGATGAACACTTGATCGGACTGATCATTGCCCGTTCGAGAAGGTCTTTCGTCGGTCGAGCGGGCACCGCCGGCACGGCGTTCGTCACCATCGCCGGATTCCTGCTGCCGTTCTCTGGCCCGCTCGGCGGCCTGCCTGAGCCGCTCCTCGCGGCTCAGTTCATTCTGTTCCGAGGCCGTATCCGCCACGGCCACGGTCTCAGGGTCATCACTATCACTATCCGCGCAGCCGAGGGCAAAGGTCAAGGTCAACGCACTAAGCGTTACGGTGGACAAGCCAAACAACCTGCATTTCATACCTGGTTCTCCTTGATCTGGCTGACCCGAATGACGGCAGTTCAGTCAACTGTCTTGCCACAAGTCGTTCGGATCGGCCCACATTCTGTTTGGAAAACGATCGGAATCCTGAGCATCCCGTCTCGGTGATCTTTTCGACCGATCCCTCGGGCGCAATGATCAAAGATCAGGGATGCCGAACGATGAACGAGTCTTGACCAAGAATATTTCAACGATTCGGGGAAGAAGTCCAGCCGCCGTTCAGATCGAGTCCAATAAACCAGTTCCCCCCGGATTGCGTGCTCAAGGATCGCGAGGACCGGCCGACCGGGCACCGGCTTCACGAGATGCCGATGACGTGATCGTCGTTTTGGCTTGCTTCGAATCATTGAGTACATCCATAATCAATTCAAGCCGGTTGACGACCATTTCCATCGACTCCGGCCGATCCTCCGGCCGGATCTGGACGCAATCGAGAATCTGCTTGGAAAGAAGCGGATGGATCGATGATTTCTTCTCATGAGGCGGTACGGGCATCTCGAGCATCTCAATGTCCACCGCGCCCGAGTAGAGACTGTTGTTCTCATCCTGAGGCGGCAGCGCGGTGGGAATCACCTCCCGCACCAGCACCCAGTACATCGTCGCCCCCAGGTTGTAGATGTCCGTCTGAGGGGTGACCGCTTCGCGGTGGGCCTGCTCCGGCGCCATGTACCCGGGCGTGCCCTGAATGCGTTTCTTGACCGTCCCAATCGGGCACGCCTGGCCGAGGTCGATGATCTTCACCTCATCCTGCTCTGAGACCAGAATATTGCTTGGCTTGATATCCGCGTGGACAAAACCGCGGCCGTGCATATGGGCCAAACCGCGGGCAACCTGCAGGAAGATCTTGATGACCTGGCCCTGGGTCTCCGGCAGGCGTGCATCGAGCGTCTGAGCGTCGATGTACTCCATCAGCAACGAAATGGCATGAACCCGAAAGAACTTCCGGTGCCGGATGATCCGGTATACATGACGAATATTGGGGTGATCGAGCTTCGCGCCGACAGTGTATTCCTGTTGCACCTGATCAAGAAAACGCTGGTCCTTTTCATCATTGCGAACAACATGCTTGAGCGACCAGACCTGCTTGTTCTTGAGGTCCTGGACAGCGTACAACGCCGATGCGGCACCATCTCCCAGATGCGCAAGCACTCGAAATCCCGCGATGTCACTGCCGTTCCGCATTGAAGATAAACCAGCCGCCGTTAGACCACCGAGGGAGAGCCGAACCGCCGGAGAACTGTCGCTCCGCTTGGCCGACTCCTGCCTGTTCGTCGACGTCGCAAGGCAAACGACGCACCTTGTTCAGTTGGGGGGCGCACTCATGGCACCGCCGGGGATCTCAAATCGTGGTCTCCCCGTATACAGAAATGATCAAGGAAGCGTAACCAACCCATGCAACTCGAGCAAATGGGATTTTACGGCAATTGCTCTCGCAGGCGGGAAGTCGGGAAAAATTTTCCCGGACTGGTGACCTGGGGAGAAATCTCGCCCGCCACATCGCGATGCAGATGAATCGCGGAACCCGAAAAATCCAGTTCCTGCTGGAGACGCTCAAGCAGCGTCAGAAGTGCCGCCATCTGGCGATCGGTGAACGGCTGCTGATTGCCGTTGCCGACCAGACAAATCCCGATAGAGTGCTGGTTATGGTAAGCGGCATTCGGTCCGACGGTGTGCACGCCCGGCAGTTGCTCATCCCAGCGGTAGCCGACATGGATCACGCCGTCCCCGAGCCCGTTGCCGTTGCCGATCACAAAGTGGTACCCCAGTCCGTCATAGCCGAGGGCCTGGTGCCGACGATGAATCGCATCCGGGTTCGCGCCGTGCGCACCGAAATGATGGATCACGACGCCCTCCCACCGCTCCCGATCCAGCGGCGCGGCGGTCCCGAAGACCACATCACGCTCTGACCGCTCACCGATCGTTGACAGTGTGGTCGCCAGATATCCCTGGGATGTGCTTGCGCCATCGCTCAACGCCAGAACCCCGCAAACCAGCGTGATGGCAGCGGTGAAGCTGACCCACACCACACTCGTGCGGCGTGAGATCGGCGTCGTTCGGGATGGTGTGGCGTTGCGTGTGGACACGATTGGCAAGTTACTCCCCAAGAACCAGCATAATTCATCTATCGGATCGCGCGCGGCAAAATCCTTGACCACTTTTCGAAAAAGAAGATTTCCCGATCAATCTGCACCGATGCCTGCTATCGGACCCGTTGCAGAAACCGCCCGATCAACGCGGGGCAAGCCGCGCTCGCAGCGCCGGCTGCGGATTCCCGAAAACATCCGGCTCTTCCAGCGGCGCCGTCTGGCCGCGCATCTGCCGGTGAGATTCGAACTGTGTCCGAGGCGCATCCTTCGGAAACAGCGCCTGCTGACAGCCGCTCAATCCCAGCGGGACGACAAGCCACATCATCACAATGGCAGAAAGCAGAAATGCTCGACCCATGCGGGCAGTGTATCGGCTGGCCGCCCGCGGTCCAGCGGGATCCTCCGCACGGAACGACGAATCACCGCTCGGAGCGGCCCTCACCCGAACGATCACGCCCTCGGTCCCGCCTCTCGCGCTCCCGCCCGGGGCGTTCACGACCTTCGCTTCGGCCGATCCGCTGCCGAACCACGCGCTCGTCCGCCATCACCCGGCCGGTCAGCGCATCTTCGAACTGAACGCGGATCGCAAGTGAATCATCCGGCCCGAAGAGGTGTCTCTGATCCACTTCCTCACGATCCTCCGGCCCACCGAGCGAAATCCGAAAGCTGTAGTGCGTGCCCATGAAGCTCGATCGATAGGCATCACGCACGGCTTCGGCGTCGAAGGACCGATTCACCACGATCGGTGCGGTGGACTCGCCAGCCATCTGCACGCCGCGCACGCTCAGGGTGCCCAGCAGGTTCACAAACCGGTCCCGCCCGTCGCGGCTGGTCACGTGGAGCACCAGTTCATCCGGCTGACCGTCTCCGCTGCGATCGCGCAGATGGGAGTACCGCTCCACTTCGATGCGAACCACATGCGGGATCTGCTCCCTGACCTCGGGATCGAGATCGCTGAGCTCAACCCGCCGCAGTTCGGCCTCGAGTTCCCGGAGCCGCCGCTCCAGCCGTTCGTTTGTTTGCTCAAGTTGCATCACCTCCGCGCGCAACCGGTCATTTTCATTGCGAAAGTCCCGCGGCCCGCAGCCGACGGAACTCAGCACCACAACGGCCAGCAGACCGGCGAGGGTGATCCGCGTATGAAGATTGACCCCGTGCTTCGGCATCATGACCGCGAATCCTAGCCGTGATCGCCGATCGCCGCCGGTGGTTATGGCATTCCCCGCCTTTCGTTTGCCGATGAGCGTGCAAGAATCCGCATCGTGCTGCCGCTATCATCGTGTCTTCTGATGCAGGACAGTTATGACATCATCGTGATCGGTGGCGGCCACGCCGGCACCGAAGCGGCTTGGGCCGCCTCGTCCGTCCTCGCTACGCGCGGCGGACGGGGGCGCGTTGCGCTGATCACGATGGACCCCGCCCGGATCGGCCAGATGTCCTGCAATCCCGCCATCGGCGGGCTCGGCAAGGGCCAGATGGTCCGCGAAATCGACGCGCTCGGCGGGATGATGGGTCTGGCGATCGACGCGACCGGCATCATGTTCAAGATGCTGAACACGTCCAAGGGGGCCGCCGTGCGCGGCCCGCGGGCGCAGGCAGACAAGTACGCCTACGCCGCCGAAATCCAGCGACTGGTGGCCAGCCGATCCAATCTCGATGTCATTGCCGGCACCATCGATGATCTGATCGTTGAAGACGGCCGCGTCATCGGCGTGACGATCCCCGCCGGCGCAGGCATCGTGTCGCCCGATCCCGATGCAATCGAACACAATCTCCGCGGCGATTCACAGGCGAAACCGGTCTACCCGAGTCATCCGCGCGATGTGGAGGCGCTCCGTGCGCCCCGAACCATTCGTTCCGATGCGGTCGTTCTGACCACGGGGACCTTTGCCCGCGGCCTGATGCACACCGGTGAAACCCGGACTGCCGGAGGACGCGTCGATGAGGGCGCTGCCCAGGGCATCTCGAACACGCTACGCCGACTGGGGTTCGAACTGGGGCGGCTCAAGACCGGCACGCCCCCGCGACTGGCGCAGGAATCGATTGCGTGGGATGAACTGGATGCCCAGGTCGGTGATGAACGCCCGGTGCCGTTCAGTGATCTCTCAGCGCGGAATGACGATCCGGGCGAAGCGCGGGGCAAGCCCGCGCTGCGAAACGGTGTGATCGAGGGTTGGCTTCATGAGTCCGTCGTACCGTCGATGCGTCGATTTCCCGTTTTGCCGCAGACCGAATGTCGCATTACGCAGACCACCGCGCAAGCGCACGAACTGATCCGCGCGAACCTCCACCGGGCGCCGATGTTCTCCGGCCAGGTCGATGCGGAATGCGGGCCGCGTTACTGCCCGTCGATCGAAGACAAGATCGTGCGGTTTGCGGACCGGGAATCGCATCACGTCTTTCTCGAGCCCGAATCGCTGTACACGAATGAGATTTACTGCAACGGCATCTCGACCTCACTGCCGGTGGATGTTCAGGAAACCATGGTGCGTTCGATGCCGGGCTGCGCGGAGGCGGTGATTCTGAAATGGGGGTACGCCGTCGAGTACGACATGGTCTGGCCGCACCAGATCGATGCGACGTGCATGACCAAGCGCGTTCGCGGCCTGTTTCTTGCCGGCCAGATCAACTGCACGACCGGCTACGAGGAAGCGGGATCGCAGGGTCTGGTTGCCGGGCTGAACGCAGCACGACTCGTGATGGGCGAAGACGCCGTGCGGCTGGCGCGCGATGAGGGCTACATCGGTGTGATGATGGATGATCTGGTCACGAAAACGCCGCGCGAACCGTACCGCATGTTCACCAGCCGCGCGGAACATCGACTTCGTCTGCGCGCGGAAAACGCCGATGAACGGCTGACCCCCCTCGGCCGTGAGCTGGGGCTGGTTGATGACGTCCGCTGGTCCGCCTACGAAGAACGCGCTGCACACTTGCAAGCGCTTCGAAACGCGTTCGACCGCATTCATGTCGAAGGCAAGTCCCTTCGGGCCCTCGCCCGCCGTCCGGATGCAAGCGTGAGCTCCATTCGGACGCACCTGGAACGAGATGAAATCGCCGCATCAGCGCGGACAAACGGAAGCAAGGCGAACGAATCGGGTTCCGGGCGGCTTCCCGTCACGGCCGACCTTCCTGGCGAACTCCTTGAACGTGTCATGACCGAAGCGAAGTACGATGGCTACCTCGCGCGGCAGCAGGCGGAGATCAAGCGACAACGCGCTGCCGATCATCAGAAGATTCCCGACTGGTTCGAGCCGTGGACCGCGAAGGGCTTGCGCGCTGAGGCGGCTGAAACGCTCCAGAAATACCGCCCCGCCACGATGGGGCAGGCCGCGCGATTGCCCGGCGTGAACCCGGCGGATCTGACCATCCTCGCGGTCGCCATCCGCCGCGGGCCGCAGCGCACCAGTGCGCCGATCGCGTGATCAGAGCCACGCGTCATATCGAGTTCTTCGGACCCTGCCGATTGCCGAATCTCGCGAAAAACCGGCTTGGACATCGGCCTAACTCGCAATGATGTTGATGATCTTGCCCGGCACGACGATGACCTTGCGTACGGTCTTGCCTTCGAGCTGCGCTTTGATCTTCTCATCGCTCAGCGCGAGTTCTTCCGTCGTCTTCTGATCCGCATCGGAGGGGACCATGATCCGGCCGCGCACCTTGCCGAGGATCTGCACCGGCATTTCGATCTCATCATCCTTCAGCATCGCCGGATCAACCTTCGGCCAGGCCGCATCGGCGACCGACGGCTCGTTGCCCAGCTTCGCCCAGATTTCCTCAGCCAGATGCGGCACGAACGGCGCGAGCGTAATCGCATACCGCTCGATCTGATCACGCGTCAGTTTGCCCGGCCCATCGCCATCACTGATCGAGGCATTCGTGAACTCGATCATCGCGGCGATCGCGGTGTTGAGGGACAGTCGCTCGATGTCATCACCAACCTTCTGAATCGTGCGGTGCAGCATCTTCTCGAACGTCTCATCCCGCGATTCCGCCACGCGCAATGTGCCGGTTCTCTCATCGATCACCGCGCGCCACGTTCGCTGCAGAAAGCGGAACAGCCCGGCGATATCGCGCGGATTCCAGGGCTTGCTCGCATCAAGCGGGCCGAGGTACATCTCGTACAAACGGAACGTATCCGCGCCAAACTCCTCGATGACATCATCGGGGTTGACGACGTTCTTGAGCGATTTGGACATTTTGGCGACGACCTGCGTGACGGTTTCGCCGGAGGCGCGTTCGATGAACGTGCCGTCCTCGCGCTCATCAACCTCATCGATCGGTACGAGCGATTTATCTGCGCGCTGGTAGGCGAAGCTTGTGATGAGCCCCTGGTGGAAGAGCTTGCTGAACGGCTCGGGAGTGGAGACTTCCCCCAGATCGTAGAGAATCTTGTGCCAGAACCGCGCGTAGAGCAGGTGCAAAACGGCGTGCTCCGCGCCGCCGATGTAGAGATCGACGTTCATCCAGTACTGCTCGACCTCGCGCGCGATGAAACGGTCCGAGTTCTTCGGATCACAGTAGCGCAGGAAGTACCAGCACGAACCGGCCCAGCCGGGCATGGTGTTCGTCTCACGACGGACGGTCGTCTCCGGCGGCAACACACTCGGATCGACCCCGGCCTCGCCGGCGGTGGTGTGCACCCAGTCGGTCGCCTTCGCCAGCAGCGGCATCGGTTCATCGCTTTCAATCGGCTGATAATCCGCCATCGGCGGCAATTCAACCGGCAGCTTCTCTTCGGCAATTGGGTAATGATTGCCCTTCTCATCGAACACGATCGGGAACGGCTCGCCCCAGTAGCGCTGCCGACTGAAAAGCCAGTCGCGCAGGCGGTAGTTGATCTTCCGCGCGCCGTGGCCGGATGACTCAAGCCAGTCAATGATGGTTTTCTTCGCCTCCGTGGTGGGCAGATCGTTGAGTGAAACCTCATCGTTCGCGCTGTTGACGCCTCGGCCGCCGGCGGCGTAGCGATCATCCCACGCATCCGTTGACCACGACCAGTCGGCGTTGGGTTCCGGCGCGACGACCTGGGTGATCTGAAGGTCGAACTTCTGCGCGAAGGCGAAGTCGCGTTCATCGTGCCCCGGCACGGCCATGATCGCGCCGTGGCCATATCCCATCAGCACATAATCGCTGGTCCAGACGGGAATCGTCTCGCCGGTTGCGGGGTTGATCGCTTCAACACCGGTGAACACGCCGGTCTTGTCCTTCGCGTCGGCCTGCCGATCGACATCGCTCTTGTTCCGCGCGGATTCGACGTATGTTCGCAGCGCATCGACCACCGTGCCGGGGCGGGGATTGGCGATCGCCGTATCGACCAGCGGATGCTCCGGCGCGACGACCATGTAGGTGGCGCCGAAGATCGTGTCCGGGCGCGTGGTGAAGACGCGCAGCTTTGAAATCTCAGATTTGAGATTTGAGATCTCAAATTCAATCTCGGCACCTTCGCTACGGCCGATCCATTCCTTCTGCATCGTGCGAGTGGACTCGGGCCAGTCGACGAGTTCGAGGTCCTTGAGCAGGCGTTCCGCGTAGGCGGTGATGCGGAACATCCACTGCCGGAGCGGCTTGCGGTACACGGGGTACCCGCCGCGCTCGCTCCGGCCGTCGATCACCTCTTCGTTGGCCAGTGCGGTGCCGAGCTTCGGGCACCAGTTGACGGTCTGCTCGGCGAGGTAGGCCAGGCGCTGTTGATCGATGAACTCGCGTTGTTCCTCCGGAGACATGTCGCGCCATTGTTCCGGCGTTAACCCGCTGGCGGCCTCACCGCGATCGAGCGCATCAACCAATTCCTGAATCGGCCGCGCGCGGTCCATCGCCGGGTCGTACCACGCGCTGTACGCCTTGAGCCAGATCCACTGCGTCCAGAGGTAGTAGTCCGGGTCGATCGTGGCGACCTCGCGCGACCAGTCGTAGGCGAACCCAAAGCGTTTGAGCTGGCGGCGGAAGTTGTCGATCGACTTGCGGGTCGTCTCGGCGGGATGGATTCCGGTCTGAATCGCGTACTGCTCGGCGGGCAGGCCGAACGCGTCCCACCCCATCGGATGGAGCACGTTGAATCCCCGCAGCCGTTTGTACCGCCCGATGATGTCGGTCGCGGTGTAACCCTCGGGATGCCCGACGTGCAGTCCTGCCCCGGAGGGGTACGGGAACATGTCGAGCACGTAGTACTTCGGCCGGCTGGCATCAAAGTCCGGATCGCCGGGATTCGGCACGCGGAAGGTCTGTTCCGCTTCCCAATGTTCCTGCCAGCGCACTTCGAGTTGATTCGCCAGCTCGGCGGTGTAGCGGTGCGGCGTGGTGGAGGACCCGGCGGCGTGCTCTTTGGACGTGGTCGTCTTGCTCATAGCGGTGACTTCTCTTCGGGACTTTTACTTCCGGGCGACGGTCTTCCGGGCGAGGGAACGCAACGAAAAACGGGGTCTCGCGCGGCGAGACCCCGGTGGGGACAATTCGATACTCGCGCGCGACCGCTACGGGCGGGAAAGCCCTCGTAGTGGCGAGCGGAGATCCGTCTTGATCTGCGACATGGTCCACAGTCTATCCATTCCTGCGGTGGGGACAACCCGACCGGCGGGCGGTGAAGATTCACCATGTAATCGACGATTCCAGCCGGATCGCGCTCATATCCCACCCCGTCTCCTGCCGATAACCCCCACTGATGTCCACGCAATTGAAATCCATCCTGCGGCTGGAGGTTCCGCTGATCGTTCAGATCGCCTCGCGGAAAATGTCGATGCGGGACGTCGCCAACCTCGCCCCCGGCGCCATCATCGAACTGCCGAAGCAGGCGGAAGAAGAACTCGAACTGCTGGTCAGCAACCGCTCGATCGGCACGGGGCGAGCCGTGAAGGTCGGTGAGAACTTCGGCCTTCGCGTCAGCCGCATCGGCGATATCGAGGAACGCATCAACGCCATGGGTGGTCAGGACGATCCGGAAACCGTCACGGCCGGCGGTGACGAGACCGACGACGCCGGAGCGCTCGTCGATCAGATTCTCGAAGGTCAGCAGACCGCCACCGGCGACCCGACGGCGGGCACCGACACTAGCGGTGAAAACCGGGAAAACGAGGCGGCGTGAGGCGTTGGTCCTGGGGCCGCTCGACCGGGACGGTTATGATCAGGTGTCCTCTGGAGGTCCCGATACGTCATGCCCCGTAACATCCCCGTCGGCAACGGAGAAATGCTCGTCACCTTCGACGAGTTTTACCGGATCCGCGACATCTACTGGCCGCACGTCGGCATGCCCAACCATACCGATGGCCATATCCAGCGCTTCGGCGTCTGGGCCGACGGCGAGTTCGCCTGGATCGAACACGAGAGCTGGACGCGCGAACTCCGCTACAAACCCGACACCATGGTCACCGAGGTCATTCTGCGTAATGAACGCATGGGTCTGGAACTGATCTGCCACGACGCCATCGACTACTGGAGTCCGGTCTATTTTCGCAAAATTCACGTGACTGATCTGCGCAAGAAGTCGCGCGATGTCCGGATCTTCTTTCACCATGACCTCTCCGTCAGTGGCTCGCCCGTCGGTGACACGGTCAACTATGACCCCCGACTCGCGGGGCTGGTCCATTACAAGGACGACGCGTACTTTCTGATCAACGGGTGCGATGAACGCAAGTGCGGCATTGACCACTGGGCGACCGGCACCAAACGCATCGGCGGCGCGGAAGGCACGTGGCGCGATGCCGAAGACGGCCAGCTCACCCGCAACGCCATCGCGCAAGGGTCCGTTGACTCCACCGTCGGGTTCAACCTGCACATCCCCGCCGGCGGGACCAGCCACGTGATCTACTGGATCGCGGCGGGGCGTGACCACCGTTCCCTCGAAGCGCTGAATCGAAAGATCATCGAGAAAACCGCCCAGCGCATGATGGACCGCTCGGAGGCCTATTGGCGATTGTGGGCTTGCAAGGAACCGATCGACTTCTCCCCCCTGCCCGAACCGCTGCGCGATCTGTACGTGCGCAGCCAGCTCATCCTGCGCACGCAGATCGATCACGGCGGCGCGATCATCGCGGCCAATGATTCGGACATCACGCACTTTGCCGGCGATACGTATTCGTACATGTGGCCGCGCGACGGCGCACTGGTCGCGCACGCGCTCATACTGGCCGGGCACGGTGAGCTGAGTCGGCGTTTCTTTCGCTTCTGCGCGGAGGTCATCAGCGAAAAGGGCTATTTCCTGCACAAGTACAACCCGACGGGAACGCTGGCGTCGAGTTGGCACCCGTGGATGCTGGATGGCAAACCCGTCCTGCCGATTCAACAGGATGAGACCGCGCTGGTGACGTGGGCCCTTCGTCAGCATTTTCTCGTCTTCCGGGATGTCGAGTTTCTCAAGGATCTCTACACGCCGCTGGTGATCAACCCCGCGCGCTGGATGCTGAAGCACCGCGATCACCACGGCCTGCCGCTGGCGAGCTGGGACCTCTGGGAGGAGCGCCGCGGCGTGCATACGTTCACGGTGGCGGCAACGATCGGCGCGCTGATCGCCGCTGCGGACTTCGCGGAGGACATGGGCGCCATGGATCACGCCGCGGAGTTCCGTGAAGGGGCCGAACGGATGCGCGGGGCGATGATGCGTCATCTCTGGCGCGAAGAGGACGGCCGATTTGCGCGCATGGCCACGCTGCTCGATGACGGCACGTACCGGCTCGACATGACCTGCGATGCCGCGAACTTTGCCGTCTTCGCCTTCGGCGCGCTCCCCCCCGACCACGAAGCGGTCATCAGCGAAATGAAGGCAATTCGCGAGCGGTTGTGGATCAAGACCGACATCGGCGGCATCGCACGCTACGAACACGACTATTACCACCAGATCGAACGCGAAGATATCAGGAATGTTCCGGGCAACCCGTGGGTCATCTGCACGCTCTGGGCGGCCCAGCATCTGATCGCGATTGCGAACTCGGTCGATGAACTTGAGCTGGCGATGCCGTATTTGGAATGGACACAGCAAAGGGCCCTCGATTCGGGCGTGCTCGCCGAACAGTTCGATCCCTACACGGGTGATCCGATCTCCGTCAGCCCGCTCACCTGGTCTCACGCCACCGTCATGACCACGTTGATGCAGTACCTGCTAAAACACGCGGAACTGACCGGCAACCGTTCCGGACTCATCGCGGAATTGGCGAGGCGAAACCAAAGCAACTTCTCGTGAATCTCATGCATCGGGTGCGTGCATCCGCGGCATACATCCGCCCGCTCCCGTGATCTGATCGATGAATCTTCCGATCCCCTGCTGCCCACCTGCCTTTACCATATCACCATGTCCACGCTTCGTTACGACACCGCGGGTGAATCACACGGCCCGATGCTGACCGTTCTCGTCAACGGCGTTCCCGCCGGCCTTGAGATCGACACCGACTTCATCAACACGGAACTTCGCCGTCGACAGGGCGGCTACGGCCGGGGCGGACGCCAGCGCATCGAAACCGATGCCGTCACCTTCACCGCCGGCGTGCGGCGCGGACAGACCACGGGCGCGCCGATCGTCATGCAGATTCCCAACAAGGATTCGCGGCTGGACGATCTCGAACGCACCCCGCCGGTTCACCGGCCGCGTCCGGGCCACGCGGACCTTGCCGGTTCGGTGAAGTGGCTCACCACCGACTGCCGGGAGACGCTCGAACGCGCCAGTGCTCGCGAGACCGCGGCCCGCACCGCCGCCGGGGCCCTCTCCCGCTGCCTGCTGCGGGAGTTCGACATCGAAGCATTCGGCTTTGTGCGCGGCATGCTCGAAGCCGCCACGGAAATTGAACCGACATACAGCAACCTTGACTCCCTGATTGAAGCCCGCGAAGCGTCGGAAGTCTACTGCCCGGATGCCGATGTCAGCGCGCAGATGATCGAAATCATTCGGCAGGCCAAGGTGGACAAGGACACCGTCGGCGGACTGGCGGAAGTGCATGTTTTCGGCTGTCCAATCGGCCTCGGCTCGTGTGTGAACTGGACGGAAAAGCTCGACGCCCGGCTTGCCGGCGCGGTCATGGGCATTCAGGCGTTCAAATCGGTCGAGATCGGCCTGGGCAAGGACTGCGCCTTTCGGACCGGTTCCCGGGTGCATGATCCGATTCAGTACGACGAATCACAACGTGAGTCCGCTTCACTCGGCTTTCTCCGGCCGAGCAACAACGCCGGCGGACTCGAAGGCGGCATGACCAACGGCATGCCCGTAGTCGTACGCGGCACGATGAAGCCGATCTCCACCCTTTTGCGCGGCATGCCGAGTGTTGATCTGAACACCAAGCGGCCCGAACACAGCGCCTACGAACGATCGGATGTCTGCGCGCTCTCCGCAGCCAGTGTCGTGATGGAGAATGTCGTCGCGTTTGAGATCGCGCGAGCGTTCCTGGAAAAGTTCGGCGGGGATTCCATGCACCAAGTCCAGGCCAACTACGAATCATTCATGGACATGGCCCGACGCCTGCCGCTTGAGCCGCCCATGCGGGAGTCACCCATGGAATCCGATCAGTCGGAAGCGTGAGCCGGCCGTTTCCCTTCGGGCGGCAGCGGACCGGGCGCGTCGGAAGCTGAACGCGGTTCCGTTGCTGACGTTGATGCGATCAAACCCAGTGTGCGCCGAAGCTCCCAGGCGATCCACTGCAACTCATCCGCATCACGCCCGACAAAGAGCGTGAGGCACTCGCTTTTGCCGTGATGCACATTGAGTTCAAGGATGGGTTTGTCGTCCAGTTCCATCGTGCCGTGTTCGCACTTGATCGCGCGAATATCGGCCCGTCGCAATTCGTGCAGACTGGTTCCGAACCGCGAGCCGCGCGAGATCAGCAGCGTGTCATCCACCACATCGAGATAGGTCTCGCGTTCCACAATGCGCGCGATGCACCAGGATCCCCATGAGACGGCGGCCGGTACGGCGGTCAACAGCAGAATCACACCGAAGATATTGTTGAGCGCCCAGCCGAAGATCAGACTGGTCACGAACAGGCCGATCGCGCCCGCAACCAGCGCGTTGAGAATCATCACGCCAATGGACGCACGCCCGCGTCGAAAGAGTCGCATGGGCGGCACGATGATCGTGATGCCGTCCTCGGTCCTTTCCAGGGAGACTTCCGTCAGCGCGGGACGGTCGACGGCTTTCTCCGCACCCTCCCCCGGCTCGGCGCGGTAGCCCTCGATCGTGATCGGCACCGGACGGCCGGATGGATCGTTCTCCGTGAGAAAGTCAGCCAAAGCTTCCGCCGCATCTTCCAGCCGAACGTTGGGAAACCACCTCGCCAGCGTGACGGTGGAACCATCCTCAAAGCGAGCTTCCAGTCGATCGGTGTTGCTCGTCACTGATCGCACGGCAGAAGCGGTTTCCGCATCGTCGAAATCGTTGCGCACCGTCAAACGCTTCGGAAGTGCATCCAGCGATGCCCTTGCGCGTCGAAAGAGTGCCGCCGTCTCGACCGTCAGAATCGTTGATCCCCGCACCTCGATTCGGACCCGACCGAAGAGGGAGAAGATCCCGCTGCGCACCATGAACAGACCGAGCACGAAACCGATCACCGCGGCCACCGCGAGCATCACGATCGCCGGCAGGTAGCCGCCGGTGACAACATGTGCCGAGGAAGCCAGGGCGACGCTGCCGGCAGCGATGATCCCGCCGATCAGGATGAATATCGCGGAGAAAATCCGGTCGGCAGCGCGGCGTTCACGCATCAAGACGATCTCGATGCCGTTGGGCTCCCGACGTACGCGCACGCCCGGTACCGCCCGGACCTGTTCGCCGAACTCGATCGCTTCAACATCCGGCATGTCGTGGCTTCCGCATCATCCCATGATTCATATGGCCGCTGAAGCGGAATCGCAAGCCATCAGTAATTTGGAGTTGGGGCCCGGAACGTGGACAAATCCACACTTTGGAACCATTCGATCGTTTTCGCCAGCCCCTCCCGGAGTTTGACCGTCGGTTCCCAGCCCAGTTTCTGCCGCGCGAGGGTGATGTCCGGCTGCCGTTGGGTGGGATCATCCTCCGGCAACGGCCGGGCCTGGACAATCTTCGACCCCGAGCCGGTCAGATCGATCACCTGCTCGGCCAGCTCCCGGATCGTGAACTCATCCGGATTGCCGAGATTGACCGGGCCGACGAAATCCTCACCGACGTTCATCATGCGCAACAGGCCGTCGATGAGATCATCCACGTAGCAGAACGAACGCGACTGCGATCCGTCGCCGTACAGCGTAATGTCCTCACCCTTCAACGCCTGGCGGATGAAGTTGCTCACGACCCGGCCATCGTAGGGATGCATGCGGGGGCCGTAGGTGTTAAAGATGCGCACCACGCGGATATTGACCTTGTTCTGCCGGTGGTAATCAAACATGAGGGTTTCCGCAGCGCGTTTGCCTTCGTCGTAGCACGCGCGCGGGCCGATCGGATTGACGTTGCCGCGATAACTCTCCGACTGGGGGTGAACATCCGGATCGCCGTACACTTCGCTGGTTGATGCGTGCAGAATCTTCGCGCGCACCCGTTTCGCCAAACCCAGCATGTTAATCGCGCCCAACACGCTGGTCTTGATCGTCTTGATCGGGTTGTACTGATAGTGCCCCGGCGCGGCCGGACAAGCGAGATTGAAAATCTCATCGACTTCCAGCCAGAGCGGATGCGTCACATCATGGCGAATCAGCTCGAAGTTGTGGCAATCCAACAAGTGATCAATGTTGGACTTCTGGCTCGTGAAGAAGTTGTCCACGCACACGACGTCCTGGCCGGCGGCGACCAGTCGATCACAGAGATGTGAGCCGAGGAAGCCGGCTCCGCCGGTCACGAGAATGCGCTTGATCATGATCCTGCCTTTGAATGCGGCTTCTACCGCGAAATGCGATGATTTACACGAGGGGCGGATTGTACGCGATCATCCGTCACCTGCGGGCCCGCTGCTCGACAGACGGTCCAGAGAAAGCCATGATTGCATCATGCCCGATGATCGCCACCATGGCTCACCCAACCACCCCGAACGGTTCATCATCGGCGCGATGACCGGCACCAGTCTCGATGGGATCGATCTCGCGCTCGTGCGCGTCACCGGTGAGGGGCTGTCCCTGCAAGTCGAACTCGTTCAGCATCACAGTGCGCCGCTCGGCGACCTCGCGGCACCATTGCGAGAACTCGCGCAGCAGCAGCCGGCGACGGCAGGAACGATCGCCACTCTCGCCCTTCGCTTCGGCGAACGCCACGCACACGTGATTCGTGAACTGATCACCCTGGCCGGCCGTCGTCCCGACCTGATCGTCCTGCACGGCCAGACCGTCTTTCATCAACCGCCGGTCTCGTGGCAGTTGATCAACCCCGCGCTGATCGCTGCGGAAGGCGACTGCCCGATCGTGTTCGACCTTCGCCAGGCCGATCTCGCAGCCGGTGGGCAAGGTGCGCCCATCACACCACTGGCGGATTGGGTTCTGTTCCGCAGCCGGGAGCGCCGGCGTGCGATCGTCAATCTCGGCGGCTTCTGCAACGTCACACACCTTCCCGCGGCCGCGAGCACCGCGTCGATTTGTGATATCGAGGCGCACGATCTTTGTGTCTGCAATCAATTGCTCGATGCAATCGCGCAACGCGCGTTTGACTCGCCGTACGATCCCGACGGCCAAAATGCCGCCTCGGGCCGTACGATCTCCACGTTGGTTGACGACCTGCACGCTCAGCTCAAGGCGCAGAACGCCGGCGGTCGATCACTCGGCACGGGCGATGAACTTTCATCATGGCTCGATTCCATTGAAGACGATGTCGCCGGCTGCGATCTTGCGGCAAGCGCGGCCCACGCGATCGGCAAGACGATCGCCGAAGCAATCCGTGATCGCACCGACGAGATTGTGCTTGCCGGCGGCGGAACGCGGCATCGCCCGCTCGTGCAGGCGATCAGGGATCATGCTTCGATGCACGTGACAAGCACGGAGACCTTCGGCATCCCAGTGTCAGCCCGCGAAGCGGTCGCCATGGCGGTCCTCGGAGCGCTCTGCGCCGATGGCATGCCGATCACCCTGCCGCAGGTCACCGGTTGCCGCACCCCTGCTCCCGTTGCAGGAGTGTGGTTGCATCCGCGCGCAACGCCGAGATAGTTGACAATTTCAGCGATCGCCGCCGAACAGCCCCCCGCCTTCACGCAGGCGGTCTCCAATACCGCCGGGCAACTTGTCCTTGATGTCGTCGAGTTTCTCTCCGATCGACTCGTCGATGCGGCCTTCGAGTTCGCCGACCAGTCGGGCAGCCCCGGCATCCACCAGCCCACGCACGAGCATCTCATCGTCAATGGTGATCAGGGGCTGGTCAATCGGACCCCGCACGCCGATCGGCAAATCAAACGAATCGACGCGTTCCTCCCGTCCGCCCGCCGCGAGAGTGGCATCCTTGATCAGCGCGCGGAGCGGCAGGTTGATCCATCCCGCGCCTTCTTCGCCGTAGGTGCCGTCCGCGCTGATGTCGATCGTTCCGCCCTGCAGTGGCGCGCGGCCGGCAAAGGCGATTCGATCCGACGGCAACTCCTTCAGATGAAACCGGATCACACTCGACTCGGCTTGATTGACCAGATGATCCAACGACAGCAGCGCGAAAAAGCGATCCCGGCTCGATTCGATCCGCACGCTCGCCGGTTCATCGGACAGGTGCGGATGCGTGGATAGGTTTCGACCGCGCAGCGTGACCGTTTCGTCTTCCAACTGTGCGCTGCGCATGTTCTCCGCATCGAGTCGGTACACAATGAACGTCGGCGTATCGTCGATCAGGTGATTCGCCCGCACCCACGCGTAACCCAACTCGCGAATCTGACGATCCAGACGATCGCGCAGCGTTTCGCGTTTCTTTCTTGGGTCATCCTCAACCGCTTCCTCCGGGCCGGAGATCCGTTCGATCCAGCGGCGAACCTGCGCGAGCCGTTCCTTCCACTGCTCGGCCTCTTCGAGATAATCCTGAATGGTCTTTTCCTCCGGCTTTCGCAGATCCGGATCTTCCGGTGCCGGCCGGGGCGGGCGGCCGACGATGCGCCCGGGTACACGGCGTGTCTCGCCGGTCCCCGCTTCGATCAACGTCACATCATCGAGCGCGAGACGTTTCCGCAGCAGGTCTCGCCCGCTGATGGCCGCCTCGATGCGCTCAGCGCGAAGCAGATCCCGCGAAAGATCATTCGCATCCGCCATCGCGAAACCGGAGATCGTCAAGCGACTGTCGCGGAAGCTCAGTTCAGCTGAACCGATATCGACCGTCGCGCCGTTGGCGCGTTCCAGACCGGCGGTCAGCGCCCGGGTGACCAGCGGTTCAGAAAAGAACTGGCCAATGATCCCGATCAGCATGAGGAACAGCGCCGCCGCGACCACGCCGATCGGGCGGATCGGGTTGCCGTACTTCTTGCTGAGGAATTTCTGGTAGTCCTTCTTCTTTCCGCCCCCGCCGATGAAGACGAACGTGAACAGTTTGACGTACCACTTGTCCGCATACTTTTTGTAACGTTCAGACCCTTCCTGCATCGACGCCATCTTCGTTCGAAACCGTGTGATACCCCGGATGACGAGCAGACCGAAGATGATGCCGACGATCAGTCCCATCACGATGCCGCCGGTCGTGAGGTAATACTCAAAGCCGAAGAGCGCGAGGATCGGCATGTTGATCATCGCCTGAAACAGGCCGGACAGCGGGCCGTCCAGCAGGACGCGGCCGACCAGGAACGTGACCGGCGCGATGAGCAGCGCGATCGCTTTCGCCGCCAGACCCGAAATGCCCGCGAGGAACAAGTTCGCATTCAGAACGGCCAGAAGCACGAGGAGAACAACAATCAGCCCCGCCCCCTGCGCGAAGCCGGGGATGAAGCCGAGCATCGAGCCGATGATGCAGGCGAGCATGAGTTGCAGAGGTGTGGCCTTCCCCCGCAGGAGTTTGCCAATCTTTCGTGTGATCATGAACGGGATCCCCTTGGTGGTTCAGTGGGCATTGTACCCACATCATGACAACGCCCACGGTTCATCGGCCGTGGGCGCTGGATCAATCATTCGCTCATCCTATTCGCGTTGTGTTCAGGACTTTGTCCACGTGACGCTGCCGTAGACAGCACCGTCAGCAAGGTCTTCCGCAATCCGCAACAACTGGTTGTACTTCGCGTTGCGATCGCTCCGACACGGCGCGCCGGTCTTGATCTGGCCGCAGTTCGTCGCCACCGCGAGATCCGCGATGATCGCATCTTCCGTCTCGCCCGAGCGGTGGCTGAGCACCGCGGAATACTGATGACGCCGGGCAAGGTTGACCGCCTCGAACGTTTCGCTGAGCGTACCGATCTGGTTCACCTTGATGAGAATCGAGTTCGCGCACTTTTCATCGATGCCGCGCTGCAGGAACTTCGGATTCGTCACAAACAGGTCATCACCGACGAGTTGCACCCTTTCGCCGAGCCGTTCGGTCAGCTTCGCCCAGCCGGCCCAGTCGTCTTCCGCCAAACCGTCCTCAATTGAACGGATCGGATATTTCTCGCACCAGCCGGCCCAGAGATCGATGATCTCCTCCGCCGTGGCTATGCGATCCGGCTGGCTGGAGAAGAAGCAGTACCCTTCCTTGCCCTTCTTCTTTGCTTCGCTCGCCAGTTCGCTCATGGCGGGATCGAGCGCGATGAAGATCTGCTCGCCGAGTGAGTACCCGGCCTTTTCGG
>RECV01000053.1 GCA_007693845.1 Phycisphaerales bacterium | reverse complement strand
GCTCGGGATCCAAGGCGCGCGTACTTGAAGTCAAGTTCAATTCCGGTGAGACTGTTGTCATTCCCCGAGCGAACGTGGAGTTGATCGAAGAGTGAACCACCGGCAAGAGCTCATCCCGCGCGGCGTGCTGACCATCATGGCGATGATTGGTTGGCTCAGTGTGGTCCTCGCCGCTCCTGTGGCAATCGCGCAGGACGCCGCTCCGGACATTGCTGAAGACGCGACCGCTGATGCGGTCGAAGAAGCTCCGGTGTCGCGGCCGGCACCACCTGGACGACTTGTCGCTGAAGACAAACCGAACGATGCGGGCAACACGATCGTTCTGTCGTGGGAATTGTCCCCTGATGACGACATCACGCTGGATGAAGCGCGATTGCAGGGCTATCGACTGTACCGGGCGAATGTGACCGACCCGAGTCTTGAGCCGGAGTTCGAACTCGTCGCCGGCGTTCGTGATCTCACGCTCCAGCGCGATGAGTTTGAGGACAGCGACCGCTTTTTGATCCGACCGAGTCAGTCCTTCATGTACCGCCTGGTTGCGGTCGGTATCGACGGCACGGAATCCGAGCCGGTCGGTCTGGATGAGCCGATCAGCACGACGCGCAGTTGGTTCGATCCCAACCGAAGCTGGTTTCTCGGCCTGATGCTGCTGATCTCATTCTGGATCACCCTCTTCATCTATCTGGCGCAGAAGGGAGTGGACCTCAAGATCCGCAAGATCGCAGGTCTGGAAGCGGTGGACGAGGCGGTCGGCCGGGCGACGGAGATGGGGCGTCCGATCCTCTTTGTGCCCGGCATTCAGGACATGAACAATATCCAGACCGTGGCGGGGATCACGATCCTCTCCCGGATCGGGCGCACGGCGGCGGAATACGATGCGCGCATCGAAGTGCCGACCTCGCGCTCCCTGGTGATGACCACCGCCCGGGAAACCCTGGAGTCCTCATTCCTGTCCGCCGGCCGTCCCGATGCGTATCACGAAGACATGAGCTACTACGTGACGGACGAACAGTTCGGCTACGTGGCATACCTGACGGGATACATGTCTCGCGAAAAACCCGCGGCTTGTTTCTATCTCGGCGCCTTCTTCGCTGAGTCGCTCATTCTGGCAGAGACCGGCAATTCGATTGGGGCGATTCAGGTGGCGGGTACCGCCGAGCCGGCGCAGCTTCCGTTCTTCGTGGCTGCGTGTGACTACACGCTCATCGGTGAAGAATTCTTCGCCGCTTCCGCGTACCTCTCCGGTGAACCGGAACAACTGGGGACGCTCAAGGGGCAGGATGTGGGCAAGATCATCGGCGGTCTGCTGATCATTGTCGGTTGCCTTCTTGCGACGGCTGCGTCGGTGACGCAGAACCCGCAAATGGAGTGGGCGGTCAACTATCTCAAGTTTTCCGTGCTGGGAACGGAAGAGCCGCCGGAGGAACTGCTGGATCAGGAACTGATCGAAGAACGGCTTGAGGAACAGACAGGTACGGCGCCTGAAGAGCAGGCGGTCCGCTGGGAGTCAACAGAAGGAAGCGGCCCGGCATGAAACGCACCTTTCCGCTGATCATCGCAGCAGTTGCCGGCTACGTCATGGTTGTGGCGTACTTCATGCCCGCGCTGCAGCAGGTGCGCGAAGATGCTGAGGAATGGTTCAATATTCTCGCCGCGATCGCCATGATTCTCGGCGGCGCGAGTATTCTGGGCATGCACCTGAGGAAAGTCTCCGACCGCCGCGCGGGCTGGGGGTTTTCCGTTGTGACCCTGCTCGGTTTCATCGTGACGTTGTACGTGGGACTGTTCAAGATCGGCGTGCCGCCCATGCCGGAGTACCCGGACCGTGCATGGACGGGCGAATACATCGCGCAGGGCGGTGCGCTCTGGTGGAGCTTTGAGTACATCATCTATCCGATCACCGCGACCATGTTCGCGCTGCTGGCGTTCTACGTCGCTTCGGCCGCGTTTCGTGCGTTTCGCGCGAAGAACCTTGAAGCCATGCTGCTATTGGGCACCGCGTTTCTCATTCTACTCGGCCGCAGTTACGCCGGAACACTGTTGACCGGCTGGTACGCAGAGGATTATCCGAATCTAACACTCCCTGGATTGACGGACATGATCATGGGCGTGTTCAACACCGCCGGCCAGCGGGCGGTGATGATCGGTATTGCCTTGGGGATTGCCGCAACGTCTCTGAAGATCCTTCTCGGGATCGATCGTTCTTACCTCGGGTCACGCAACGCTTGATTGACAGACAGGAGTGCTGAACGTTTGAGTGAATGGCTGACCAATCTTGACCGACGCTGGATCTTTCTGGCCATGTTCCTCGCGGTGGCGATTCCCGTGCTGATCCAGCCGGAGTTGCCCGAGCAGCCGACGCCGATCGTGCAGGCCGTCTTCGACAAGATCGAATCATTGCCGGAGGGCTCAACGGTTCTCCTGTCGCTCGACTACGATCCGGCGAGCGAGCCGGAACTCGGTCCAATGAACGTCGCGTTCACTCGCCATCTCGCCCTTCGGGGACACAACCTGCTGTACATCACGCTCTGGCCGACCGGAGTGCCGATGATCGACGATGCGGTGCGCGTCCTCGAAAATGAGTTTCACGGGCGTTACACCTACGGCGAGAATTATCTCAACCTCGGTTACGGCGCCGGGCAGGAAGCCGCGATCAAGCTCATCGCGACCGACCTTGCGAAGCTCTTCGGCGTGGACTCACGCGGCCGACCGCTCGGCAGTTACAACGCCGCCCGCGGCATTCGCAGTTTGCAGGATACGGACCTCGTCATCTCCATCGGTGCCGGATACCCCGGGACGAAGGAATGGGTTCAGTACGCAGGCACACCGTTTCCGGAGATCGAACTCGTTGCGGGCGTGACCGGCGTGAGCGCGCCGCCGCAATACCCCTATTACCCGCAACAGCTCATCGGTATGCTGCCCGCAATCAAAGGCGCGGCTGAATATGAAGCCGCGCTCGCGCTCGTCTACGGTACGGCCGGCGAGGCGCTCCCGGAACTGCTCAACGCCAGAATTCAGGAGATGGTCACGGACGAGCGAAGCGAGGATGAACTCATCGAAGAATTGACAGACGCGCTCGACATCGGCGCGACGCAAATGCAGTCATTCCGCACCGGTCGCATCAATTGCCTTCCATTGGAACAGATTACGACGATCGCCGAGGTGCTTGAGATTGATCCGATGGCGATCATCGAAGCCGCGACGGAAGACGGCTGCGACTACGCCGACGGCCGGGACTATCCCGATCACTATCTCAACTACGGCCTGACCGAATTCCAGACCGCTCTCCGCCGCATGGGGCCGCAGCTTTCCGCGCACCTGCTGATGCTCGCGCTGATTGTTCTGGGGAACCTGATTTTCTTCCTTGATCGCAGGAAGGAGCGACGCCGTTGAAGAGAGAGACGATCATCCTGAATGTGTTCCTCGGTCTGGGCGTGATCGCGCTGGCCGTGTGGATGATCATGTGGGGCCAGGAAGATAAGTTCCTCGGCGCGCAGTACGTCGAGGTGCGAGACACGATCGAAGTGTACGACTCCCGCGAACTGATGTGGTACCGGACGCCCGACCCCGATGATCCGGAAGATACCATCGGGTATTGGGTTGAACGCGCAGCGATGCCGGCTGATCCCGATGCGGAAGATGTGGTGTTGGAACCGGCCGATCTGGATCGCTTTGCGCCGGTCCGCACGTGGGAGATTCAACGCGGGGTCTCGCGCGACCGCGCGGATGAAGAAGAGGTTGTTTTCAGTCTCTCTCGGACGATTGGCCTCTGGTTTGCCGCCATCTGCACGCTGTTCGTCTTCTCATTCCTCTATCGTGACAACCCCTTCTACAAGTTTGCCGAGGCGCTTGTGGTCGGCGTTTCGGCGGCGTATTCGATGGTGGTCGCCTACTGGACGATGGTGATTCCGAACCTGATCGGCAAGCTGCTACCGGGAGTCGTGCAGGCCGCGTTCATTCCCGAGCACGATCAGCCGGTCTATTGGCCGCACATTGGCGTTCTGATCCTGAGCATCCTGCTGCTCTGGCGGCTGTCGCCGGTGGGCGGATGGGTTGCCCGTTGGCCGCTGGCCTTCATCATCGGCACTACCGCGGGATTCCGTCTGATCGCGCACCTCGAATCGGACTTTGCGATTCAGATCCAGGCGACCATCCTGCCACTGATCGTACGCGATGACGGCGGATTCAATTTCTGGATGAGCGTTCGCCACCTGACGATCATGCTCGGCGTGATGGCGGGGCTCACCTACTTCTTCTTCTCGATCGAACACAAGGGATTCGTCGGGAAGACGGCACGCGTCGGCATCTGGGTGCTCATGATCACGTTCGGTGCCGGCTTTGCCTACACCGTCATGGGGCGGATCACGCTGCTCACCAACCGGATTGAATACTTGTTCGACGACTGGCTCTGGTTGATCGGTTAGGCGATCCGCAGGCGCGGGCAAGTTTGGTTCCGTCGAGGGTGCGGACGCTCGGCTCGCGGTTATTCCGTGGGGTCTTCCGGCAGGCGCT
>RECV01000174.1 GCA_007693845.1 Phycisphaerales bacterium | reverse complement strand
TCTCTGCTGCGCCCACGTTTGATCGCGGAGGTTCGCCAGCTCGCTCGCAATGTCGCCTCCCACCATCTCATACGCCTCACGCCACTCAGACGCTGTCGGCAGACGCGTGCCCAACTGCTTCGCCACGTACCACGCCGCGCTCACCGAGACGTACTGCATCGGATGATCCACCGACGGCTCACCCGGATCCGCTGCGTAGTAATCCGCCGGCTCGCCATCCTGAAACCACAGCCATTGTTCACTCACCTTCATCTCACCATCCGCCCCCCATTCCCACGTCCGTGGACCGCGACGCAGGTCTGAGCCGTTCTCTTCATGCGTGTCGCCAAGCAATTCACGCACCGCCGCCCATTCACCCGCATGCGTCACCGCATCAATGAAGAGACCCACCGACACCTCCGTGGTACACAGATACACCGCGTGCCCGTCGGTTGTTTCCATGTCGGATAAACGCCGGAAGTACAGCGGGTGACTCCGGGTCCAGCCCGCCGGCGGTTCGAATCGCAACACCTCCCCGTCCTCCTCAATCTCAACCTCCCATCCGATTCGCGCCGGACCCACCTCACTCACATCCACCGTCTCATCCGCCGTCTCATCCGCTGTCCCCTTCAGCGCTGACTCCAACTCCGCCAGCATGACCGAGGCCCGTTCAGCATGCTCGCCATCGAGCAGATGGTGCAAATCACGCATCTTCTCTATTTTCCTGTCCACTTCCTCCCGCACTTCGCCGTTATCGTCGGCCCGTACGAACCGCCGTAACCCAAACAGCACGGCGTCAAACGCCAGCGGTGCATCGCTCTCAGCCAGTTCATCCCAACCGATGGCTTGATCCATGTTCGCAAATGCATTCTCCAGCCACGCCTCCGTTTCCGCCGCACGGGCGTACGCCAGCCACCGTTCACGAAGCCCCACCTTTAGTTCCTCACGCAACTCACCCGCACGCAGTTCATCCAGTTCCTCAATGGCATCCAGCAGCGCTCGACGGACAGCCAGTTCATCACCGATCGCATTCTCATGCTCACGGTTTACGAACTCCTCCAGCCGGCGCCACGCCTCCATCCGCACCGCCAGCGCTTCGCCCTCGTCGTCTACCCGCTCGAGCAGCGCAGCGCGATCGCTCATCCCAGACACCGTCTCCCACGCCTCGCCACTGTGCAGCAGTCGCTCGAACGCGCCACTCATGCCAAGCGGCTCAGCATCCTCTTGCTCTTGCAGACGTCCGTACAGCGACGCCGGCGTTTCATCTCCATCAAACCGTTCCTCCCAGCCGCGAGCTTCGGATACCGCAAGATCGAACCTCGATGCATCGTTCAGAAAATCCGATACGCGACTGACCCACGCGTCGTGCGCCTTCTGGCGGGCAGACTGCTCATCGAGAAACACCCTCACTTGCGTCTGATCAGACCAGTCAATCTCTTCAACGCCTTCCACCAGATTCATTCGTTTCTCAGAGATGATCTCTTCGATTGATCGTTTATCAATTCGGGACGACGTCGGCGGTATCTGCAGCCGCGATGTATTCGCCATGCGTTCGTCGAGGTCGCGCAATGTTTGCTGCACGCGGCTCAATTCGGCCAGGCGGCCCACGCAGTCTGTCTCATCGCCCTCACGCAAACGATCGCGCCGATCATCCCAGATCTCCTCGAAAAGAGCCGTGCTCACCCCCGACGGCCACGGGGCATCCAAGGCCGCAAGCCGTTCCCGGCACCGGGCCAGGAGATTGTCTCGCTCCGTATCCATTTGCGCCAGCAGGGGAGCGAAATGCGATCGCTCCAACTGGCCCAATTGCGCTTCGATCTCGTCGCGACGGGCACGCGTGCCGTTCCAATCAATACGCTGCAGATCACTCTTACCCTCTTCGTAGGCCGAGAGCCGTCGCGCTATCTCTTCGGACACCCCATCCGTCGACAAGGCCTCCAACTCGGCGTGCAATTCATTGATCTCATCCTGCCATGCTTCGAACCTCTGCTCGCGAGGATCTTCGTGCTCAGCGAGCAGCGTGTATGTCTCCATTCCAATCTGATCGATCCACTCCCTCAGCGTCTCCACGCCGGCAATCTTCTCCGGCAAATTGGCATTGGCCAGGAAATACGGCTGATCAACGTCTTCCGCCCAGCGATCAGAAGCCAATCCCGCCATCTCTTCCAACCGGGGGTGGAGTTCCTCGTCCAGATGCCGGAAGACAGCGTCAAGCGAATCAACACCCTGCAATTGCTCATGAACGAAGCGGCGCACATCGCCAAGCACAGGATCCTGGCCCGCATATTGATCAATCTTCTCGAGAGACGCATCTACCTGCCCCCACCTCTCTTCAACCCGGTGAAACACATCCCGGTACTCTTCAAGGACTTCGGGCAACTCTTCAAGCGATGCTTCCTCCAACTCACGCGACACAAGCGATTCCACATCCAATCCCACATGCCGCGCCAATCCGGAGGACTCGACCGTGGGTGTGAATGCTTCCCACTCCCTTGCGATGCCACCCGCCCTTCGAAACGCCTCGGACGCTGCCTGCACACGCACACGAAAATCGTCACCCGCTTCGAACTCAAACAACTCCTCAGAAGCCAAAACGACACGGACATCCTCAACCCGCTCGCCAATCTCGACCGCCGCACTGCGCCAGTCTTGCTCGGCAAAACGATCGCCGAGCTTTGCAAACTCATCCAACCACGCCGACGTTGCACTTCTGATCACACGCAACCGCTCGACCGCGTTGCGTGCATCCACCTCATCGTCGTCTACGGCAGCGATTGCATCCCCAACCGATTGACCGGCCCCTTCCTCAAGCAAAACACGCAACTGCTCGCGCCCCTCTTCATCTCGCAATACCCATGACCAATTGGTATCCATGATTGCCAATCGCTGTTGATCGATAGTCGGGCCTCGATTAATGAATAGACCGACGACAAGTACAATCAGCACCAGTGCAATCGCAACCGTACTGCCAATCCACAACCGTCCATTCACAGAAGAGAATGACGTGGCCCCACCTTCTTTAGGATCACCAGCGGACGATGAAGGCACTTTTCCCAGCACTGCATTGCGATCACGAGCCGTTCCGCTGATACGTTCGTCCATCTCCTTGATGAAAACATCATCAAGTTCGTAGGGCACCTCAGAAGCAAGCGGGATCGCTCTCGGCCCGGTACGAAGGCACTTGACCTGAGCTTCCGATGGCTCGCCCACAATCACATCAATCCATCGTTCTTGCAAAGGAAGCACCAGCATGAGAGGTGCTGTGGTCGCGAGTTCCGCTTCCATGGTCGCAAACCACAGTAACATCGAATCCTCCTGCCGCTCGTTCATGATGGGAACACGCAGATGGCGTGCCTTCGCATGCCCCTCGCCGGAAATGCTGCTTGCCCCACTCGCATCAAGCGGCATGAACGCGCGCATTTCGCGATCGACCTGATAAAGAATCCGATGCAGGCTTGTTCTGTCGTCATGCGAGTCAAATTGCATGGCGAGATGTTTCAGCGGTGCATTGTCAGCCCAAACGGTCCTGACAACCTCCTCCCCGGCATCGAGACGTTCGATCCGACGCAATAACTCTCGCTCCGCCTCTCTGACGCCCTGTCGAACCTCTTCCGCTTCCTTGGTGACCGCGACGGTCTCGTCGAGTGTCATGAGAACTGGGTGAGCAAGCTGAAACGCCGTCATCACATCACGACCGGCGACTTGAATCACAAGAAAGATCGGATAGCGAGTTCGCCCCTTGCCGTCGGCAGATGATCGAATGCGGCCAACAAGAACATCGTTTCCTACTCGCCAAAGGAACAAATGATCAAAACCTTCCAGTCGCGCCTCCGGAGGAAGTTCATCCCAGTCACCCCGATCAATCAATGCACGAATACCCTCGAGGTAAAATGTGCGTTTAAGCGTAGCGAGCGCTTCCGTGCGAAGCCCAATGTCCTCGATATGGTCGTCCCATCCGGGATGCTTACCGAACGCGGCTACAGCGATCTCCGGCTCAGTTGGCCGACCTCCCCTGCGCAGCTTGTTGAGTTTATCTCGTAGAGTCATGGGTGTTCAAACTCCGTAGGTCATGACACGAAGAATCCCGCAGGGAACGCTCCTGACTTACTGGAGCGAGTTGGGATACGGGCCTTGCGTGACCCCGATCTCAATCAATCTGACAAGTCGGGCTGGGGGGAATACGACATTCGTGTCCGCTGTACATCAATCGTGATCAGATTTCCCTGTTTCTGCCAGTGACATCGGTCAATGGAAAAGACACGACGGCGCGGGTCATCCGGCCCGTCGCCGCCGGGGGAGGCAGATAGTCGAGAGACCAGCACCATCAACTCCATCACGCCGGCGTCCCGCCATTTGCTCCAGGTTTCGTCATTGGCGTCAATGACCCTGACACTCCCCGACTCATCCGCATCAAAACCATAGGTCACGGGAGGCGTCGGCCCGTCAAAGAGATCAGATCGAAAGTCTCCATCGTAAAAGAAGTCGTCCACGCTGCGGGCCACCATGTCCGCATCCTGTGGTCGCAACCCCACGAGCATCATGTCGAATGAACGATCAACCGACTGGCTGACGTTGGTGTCTATGTTGAACGCCTGCATCCCCGATGTACACCCGCAACCAACATTCATTGCGAGTGCGATTGCGAACGCACAGGTGAAAAACAACCTGAATATCGGATGACATTGCGCTACGTGCATTAGGGGCTCCTTCAATTTTCATTCACTTTGCCATGAAGTATCAATGTGTTCGCAAGGGCGCTGTGAGTCATCGCACTCATCTCGCCTGCCGGAACGTTGGCCAGTCCCACTTTCGGGGCCATTTTTCCCGGCTCGGTAGCGGTGACTCAAACTGTACCTTAATCCAGAAAACCAAATCTTGGCCATTATGGTTTGCGTACACAGGCAATAGCCATGTGTCGTAACCATCCTCAGAAGCACTGCTCTTTTTCACCGGCCGAGCTTTATCCTGCTGAAGAAGTCGAATGAGCGTCCAGTTCCTGTGCTCCTCCGAGTCAACTACTTCCTGATCACCCCACTCAGCCCACGCCCGCCGCTGGCTAAAGCGGAATCGCAGCGGCTTCTGAGGATCAATATTGATCTTCGCTCTTTCAGGCCTATCAGTCGGTTCCGCGCCGAGGATTTGCCTGGCCTCCTGCTCGATGACAAAGCTCTGGAACCGATTTACTGCAGAGTCTGCACCGTCGTCATCCGGAGCGGCAGCATCTCCCCACTTCACGAGGGTCACGGTCATCGTATCCGAACCCAACAGGTCAACGATCTGACGTATGCGGTTGATGACAACGCGATCGGAACGGCCAACAAAACCATCTTCACCCCGGATGACGGCAAGCTGATCATCAATTTCCTTGATGCCGGTTCGTACCGTAGATTCGATGTGCGCACTGCCGCTGCCAGCCAGGTGACCGACAGCATTGCCGATCTTGCGTAGTTCGTCGAGACTCAACGCCGAACTTTCATGTGAGTCCCAAACTACAGGAAATCGCTGCAACCTCGTTTCGCGAAGTTCTTCTCGCGCCCTCTCGATCGGACGGCGCGCTTCATCAGCAATGATACCGAACTTGGCCGACTGAAGACTCCCGAAAAATCCCTCGACAATGCAATCGCTTCCATCAGTGGAGGCATTGAAGGGTGCATACTGCTGAAGTTCTGTCCGCTGTTCGATGCCAGCAATGTATTCAACGACCCCTGTGCTCGCTCCTCCGCGAATACTCTCCAAGCGAGGACGATAATCATCGTAGACCTCAGCGAGTCGCCGCAAGCTATCTTGATCCAATGCCGGAGGATCACCAGTATCGTCCAACTTGCCCAACGCGTTACTCCGAACCTTGGCAAAGTCTTCCAACGCACCCACGACATTGGGCCAAAGTGCCGTCCGCTTGGTGATGGCTTCGTGAAAATCATTCCAGTTGTCGTAGTCAACAGCCGAGACACGCACCATGTCGCGCACATCGTCTTTCCAGTACCGGCGATATTCGTCCATGTACTCAGTGACCGCGTTCTTAGCGTCCATCCAGTCCGCGGTAACTTGATCCGGACCGCCAATCCCTTTCTCAATAGCTTCCCAGTCATCAAAGATCAGGCTCGCCGTCTCCGGATCGAATCGCCGATTGAAGTAACGGAATTGTTCGTTTTCTTCAGCGCGCATCGCAACAGGGGAAAGCGGAACACGGGGGATTTCCCGCTCCTCAGCATTGTCTTCGACATGCCGCCCGATGTCCGCATTCGCGTATATCCTAAGTGCCTGATCGTACAGCCGTTGTCGGCGAACACCTATCGCGCGCTCCGCGACAGTTTTCACCAACTTCCTCGCACCATTCATTCGTTCGACAAGACCGTCGGCCGCGCTGCTCGAGTCATCAATAAGCAAAACGCTCTCTTTTTGTTCATTCAGCTCATTCTGGCGTTCAGCAAATGATCCTAACTCGAACTGGTCCGCATCATCATTTTGGAACAACTCGTTGACACTGCGGTACATTTCGAACCGCTTCTCAAAGAACCGCTTTCGGTTCTCACCTTGTGCCAGCACAATTGCGTCGAGTTCGCGCCACGTCCGTTCTTGTTCATCATCGAGCGCGGGCGATTCACACTCATAGAAGTGCAGAAGGCTGACATAGACATCGTCACCATCGAACTGTCCGTATGCGGCGACGGCGCCATCCTCCAACTCATCTTCATCTTTGCCCAGACCTCCCAACCGACCATCCCCATTCACCGGCCTCCGCATGCCGCGCGCCTTGAACAGGGCATCCATTCCAGCATGGCAGGCAAGCCCCGCCTGTGCTACGGCTTCATCCCGCGCGTCTCGAATCAGAAACGCGGACTTTCGATCTTTGAGCTTTTCGCTTAAGTCATCACGTGTTTCCTTCAGTCTGGCAAAGGCGGCACTCCATTTACGATTATCCTGATCGCCATTGGCCAAGGCCAGCAGTTTCCTTTCGGCATCGTCGAAAGCTTTGGCTTTACCGCTCAAAGTACGAAGTGCGCTGAACGCCTCGCTTTCCTGTTTTCCAAGCTGTGATTTCCAGAAATCATCGAACCGCTCAAGCGCGGCCACGACGACGCCTTGGTTCGGCTGACCTTCGCCGCCGACACCAATCTCGCGCATGAATTCGTTTACTTCACCAATTTCCTGGATAACTTTCAGTGATTCCCGAAACCACCTGCTATCTTCCGCCGACCATGAGGTGCCATCGACAGCTACGTAGTCAAACAACACGTTAGCATCGAATTCGGCCAATGAGACATCTCTGTCGTACACCGCCTCCAGCCGAATCAGCTCAGCAAGTGCGCGTGTGGCAAGACTCACATCCTGCCCATGGTATGGCGCCCAATTTTCTTCACTTTTAATCTTCTCGCGTGTCGCTACAAGGAGCGGATTCATAACGGTATGACGCACCAATAGACGATGTGCATCGAGAACGTCCCTTTGATCGACCCGTGCTCGAACAAACCGAGATATCAGTCGAAACATGCCGCTCGGCCGAATGCTTTTCGCGTCGGTAGCAAACTCGGCGGAAGTTTTGAGTAGATCAAGGACACTCTCCGCTTTAAGAACACGCCCGTGTTCATCTGTGTAGCTAATGTTTTGGTCGTTTACCTTCCAGCTATCTCCCTGTCGGTCAATATATCTCGGTATTGCCTTGCTGTTCACTGCATCGGCTACAACTGACCAATGCTCATTTTGCCTGCCGATCGACTCATTAAGACTCCACAAGCCCCATGCAATCCACATCACCGACAGAACCAGGACCGCAATACTAACGCCATTGACGAGCAGACGATTGCGACGGTACTGCTGCGTCGCGTTGACCGCGCGTGTCACCAGTCCCTGCTCCGGAAAGACCTTCTGCATGAACAGGTCCTTGAGGAAGTATGCCTTATCTTCCTGCCACACACGGCCAGCGGGGAGTTCATCGGGGGAGACATTGAGCAACTCCGCCAGTGCGGTATCAATTTCTTGGCCTTCCTGCATGGAAGAGGTGAAATAGATTCCGCGCACAAAGGGAGGTTTTCTCGTATAGGGACCAGGCGTGAAGATCTTCTCCATATACAGACGCAAACGACTCTTGATGCGCAGCAGTTCCTGCGGAAAAGCGTACAACGCATCTACCTGATCGGCGCGTCGGTCTGAGTACTCATCGACCTGTGGCGGATCGAGCAGCATCGTCATCGCACGTTTTCGCAACCGATCGCTTACCGCATCGATATGCTGATCTACCGTTTCGGAATGGAACGGCTGATCAATCGGATCCGGGTTCGACCAGCCAAGGATTTGATGCTGGTATGCGGGATCATCAATCGCACTGAAGAACTCACGGAAGCCGGTAATGTAGTCGCACTTCGTAATGACGACGAACACGGGAAACCGTATACCCAGTTCACGTCGGATCGTGTTAATCTGCAGGGCGATACGATCAGCTTTTTTCTCAATATCCTCAGTGGAATCTTTGAGCAATGAGTCAGTGGGAATCACAAGCACCATGCCATTGATAGGACAGTGCGGTCGGGCCTTGCCGAGTTGCTTGAGCAGTTCTGACCATTCTCTCGTCTCAGAGAACATGAGACGACCGGCAGTGTCAATGATGATGGCGTCGTTGGCAAACCACCAGTCCATGTTCCATGTGCCACCACTCCCCTGCTGCGGCTTGTTCAAACCGGCGGGAAACGGAATGCCGGAATGCCGGATGGCCTCCGTTTTTCCAGATCCCGGTTCACCGGCGATGAGAATCCACGGCAGGCGAGCGAGCAATCCGTCATCGTTGTATTCGCGGAAGGTTGCGTATGCCTTTTGCCACTCCTTACGAAGTTGGTCAAGGCGAGCAATCTCATCGGGTTCACTGACTGCAGCGGTCTGGCCGGTCGCGCTTTCGACAATCGCCTCACCCGCCTGTTGCTCTCGCTTCTGCTTGCGTTTTTTACGGAAGTACGCAACACAGGCAAACAACAGTGCCAGGACCGCACCGGCAATGAGGAGCGTATAGAACAACGTCCGCCCCCAACCACCGGGCAGCCTCATCAGAGCCATCCCCAAGATGGCGACGAGTCCGAGTGAGCCCACCATCGCAGTCATTCGCAGCCACGGTGGCAAGAAACCCATCAATCGAGAAACAGAGTTCACCGTCCACCCCCTCCTTCAGTGGTTGCCCCTTCCAACTGACTTTGAATGGATGACAGTGCCGTATTCAACTCCTTGATCTGGAAGTGATACAGCACACCGCCGGCAACCAGCACCATAAAAAATACTGCCGCGAACAGTAGCACGCGGTTGACGACTCTTTCAACCGGTGGAACATCCAGCGGCCTGCGATCAGTATGCACATAGGCTTCGTCACAAACTCTCTGTGCCGCGGACTCGTCCATGTAGGTGCGAAGCCGGGCTGCGCATTCACGAAGCTTACGATTAAATTTCTCTGGTTCATCCGACAACCCGCCAGTGAATCCGAGTCCCATGCATGTGTAATAGACAGCAATACGGCCCTTTGCGTCCGGGCTCTTGTCTTCAAGTGTTTCATCGAGCATCACAAAGAATTTGTCGTAGCCCGAGTGTTCCTCGTGCTCCGCGGCAAGGTCTTCCCATTCGCTGGCACACCTGAGTGGACTTTCGCGAATCATGAAATCGGCAAAGAACAAGAGCACCAATTCGATACCCCGTTTACCGTTAACGCCTTCTCTGATCTCAAATTGTTGCAACAGTCCGGGCGTCTCTGCGGCCTGCTCTCGCAAGCGCTCGATGATCGCCTTGATCTCTTCGCGAATCTGGCTGGCCGGCAAATCTGCCCGCGACCTCGAAAGGCGATTGATACGGCAAATGTACTGAAAAAACGGATTACATAATTCGTGCAGATTCACGTTCCCTCTCCCAAGTAACTCGGAACCGTCATGTACAGCGTCGCCTGAAGGTCACCGATATCTGTCACGGCTCCTTCGAGAACAATTTTTTTCTCCTCAACGATTTCGTTCCACCTCGCGTTTCGTTCCCGCAGCATACGAAAATAGTGCAGACCAGTTTCCACCGGCAGTTGTACGGGGGGATTTTGCACCCGCTCCAACTGAACGCCGAAGATTGGCTTACCGCTCTTGCTGAATGGCATCAACTTGCACCGGTGCGTATCTTCAACCAATTGATCCAGTTGCCTGGGATCCTCTCGTGTGCGCAGACCAAGAAAATACTCATTCGGCGACTCGAAGTGTTGCTGCTCCAATTCCACGACAAACCGATCGGGTTTCGTTTCACGGTCAAATCCCACCGCGAGGAAAGTTTCACTCGGACCGGCGCGAGCAAGCGATCGCACCCGCTTGGCCAGTTCAAAGAAGATTGGCCCGGGTTGATCGTGGTTGTAGGCAGGCACGGCAAACTGGTCCTTGAGCGGGTCGAGCGCCGCGAGTTCACCGAGCATATCTCGCACTTCAAGGTAAAATTCAAACGGCGTTGTCTTCGCTTCCGCCGCAATGTTGGAGAGTCGAGCCGTGAAGCGGTTGAGCGTCTGCAAGCGCATCAACTGGGGAATCTGCTTGCCTCGCAGGCTGTCGGGATTGAAGCCATCACGCTTCATCTGACGGACCATTTCGGACCGCGCTGCCTCGATGTGATGCGACATATCACGCGTCAGTTCGCGAAGTGTCGGCCAGCCATGATGAATCAAGCATGGTGGAATGAATGTGTCATCAAGTACCGGCCGCGACCCGCCCTCCGTCGCGGTAATTCGAAAAAGCGGCAGCACGTCGAGATCGGTTTCGTCATCGCCCTCGAGGAGCAGTCGCGCATTCACCTGCCGCAGCGGCACGGGCTTGGCATTTTTTCCGGTATTTTCATCCGGGCAATCAACCTCCTCAACCCGAAAGAGTCGCTTGGGTCGAAAATCAGAGTTGCCTGCTTCGATCGTGTTCGGCCGATGCTTCTGCCAGTGCGGCACGCCCAGCCGCACGTTGATGGGCTCGGTGCTGGCCTCGAACCGCTCTTTGAATGAGACGGTGGGAAGGTGACCATCATGCGGAACGCGCACCTCCAAGCCACTCGGCATCACAACGTGGAGTTCGTCAAAGCTGAGTAGCATGTTCCCGAGCGATTCGGCCGAAAGCCGGGCCTGCACGACACCATAAGGATAGCGATGTACGAGCGATCGCTCGCGCGTGAATTGCTTACTGATGCTTCGCTGCATCGCCTGAAGGTGATGCGGAAGAAGAAACATTCCTTCATGCCAGTGCACGTATCCACTCATACAGAATTCCTTGACGCGCTCCGTGGCATTTTCTGACCCAGTTGATCACGAACATATTCGACAACATGCCCTCTGATGATCTGCTCGAGTTTGTGCTGCGCAGCCAACTCACAGTACTTTTTCCAGAGACCCTGCTCTCTCGCAAAAAAAATCGACTTGGGAACAGCTTGCTCGATGCGCACCGGCGCGATCTTCTCCGCTTCCTGCTGCGCGATGCGCCAAGCAAAGGGCAACGAAGACAGCAGAACGGCGGCGAGCTTGCTCAACTCCGAGATTCGGGCTTCGAGTTGTTTCCGAATACGGGGGTCATCCGTAGTCAGAAATTTAGCGACCATCATCTCAAGTCGCTCTGGTTTCAGCCCAGGCTTTGGTTCGATTTGTCGAAAAATGGTCCATGTCAACTCGACGATCTTTCCCAACTCCGTGTGCAACAGACGCATCAGCGCCGCCACACGATGACTGTCGATCTGCTCCGTACCTGCAGGCAAAGGCAGCTTGCCTGCAAACTCTCGCACATCGAACTGCGACGTGACCACAGAAGATGGCGCTGAGCCGGTAAGTCCCGCCTCGCTCAGAATGCGCTGAATGCGTTGAAGCGATTCATCATCCAGCCCACTCGCCTGCGAAACGAGTTGCTGCGCGAGCGATTCCGCACTGGGCGTTTCACTCTGATTGCCCCCTGCGACCGAGTTGGTTTCTGAACCTGCTGATGCACTGATGGAAATGCGAAGTTCGCCGTTGACCCGGTCCCAGCATGGAAAACGTTCGAGGATCTTGGCGAGAAACTGCTCGCGTTCATCCGGAACGAGTGGATGAAGCGTGCGTTCCAGTTCTTCAACGAGATACTGCTCACGCTGTTCCGGCGATAGGTCGGCCAATTCATCCTGTAGAAGCCGTAATCGCATCGCGGCTTCCGACGCTCGCCGATCAATTCCGGACAGTTGCTCCGCCATCATGCTATCCTCATAGCGACCGCGCTGATCGTCTTGGACTCGACTAACGAAAACCACCCTCAACGAGTCCGGGGGACGCTTCTGAAACATGTCCAACCCACCCACCGCCAATGATGCTGGAATACGGGTGTGCCGATCTATCGGTGGTCAGCATACCAACGAATCGAAGCTACTCCAAGCCCCATATGGCAGTTTTTGTTTCTAAATCGCGGCGGCGTCCGGGCCCTGCCGGAGCGTGGAGAGGACGCGGATACGATGGCTTCTTTCTGCTGCGTCTGCCCTCTGTCGCTCGCGGCGGGTGCCTGATCCCATAGCGGATTGCCTCACTCACAAGTCCAGATCGGCCCCTGTTGGAGTCGCGAGTTTCAGATACGAACCGTTTTCGAGCACGCTGCCAAGTCTTGCGAGAAGCGGACGGGCGGGCGGCCTGGTGGTCAACGCGAGGCGAAAGCCCACGTCGGAGAAGGTCAAGACGGCGGCGGGATCACGTCGGAATCTCGCCCCTCTAGTCAACAGACGCATCTCATTGACTTGAATCGCCGGGTGGGATAGCGCCGAACCGCCGATCACACCGATCTCGTCTTCTTGTTCTGCCAACCAAGATGCCAGTTGAGCTGGCGCAATCTGGCTCTCAGTCAGTTCCATCACTGCACGTTCCTTCCACACAAACTCAGCCACGTTGCCGACGAGATCACGATACGTACGAGACGTACGAGCATGACCATTCCCATGCACAGTGCGGAACCAGAGCGCCCCGTCATCATGGTCGGGGACATGTGCTCCATGCTCATCTCCTGCCCGATCATGCTCAAATACTTGTACTCGCTCACTGGCACGAGTAAAAATGCTGCTACCTGTAATGCCGGCTGCACCCTCACTTTTTTCTTCGCGATGTCTTCTCTGCTGCGCCCACGTTTGATCGCGGAGGTTCGCCAGCTCGCTCGCAATGTCGCCTCCCACCATCTCATACGCCTCACGCCACTCAGACGCTGTCGGCAGACGCGTGCCCAACTGCTTCGCCACGTACCACGCCGCGCTCACCGAGACGTACTGCATCGGATGATCCACCGACGGCTCACCCGGATCCGCTGCGTAGTAATCCGCCGGCTCGCCATCCTGAAACCACAGCCATTGTTCACTCACCTTCATCTCACCATCCGCCCCCCATTCCCACGTCCGTGGACCGCGACGCAGGTCTGAGCCGTTCTCTTCATGCGTGTCGCCAAGCAATTCACGCACCGCCGCCCATTCACCCGCATGCGTCACCGCATCAATGAAGAGACCCACCGACACCTCCGTGGTACACAGATACACCGCGTGCCCGTCGGTTGTTTCCATGTCGGATAAACGCCGGAAGTACAGCGGGTGACTCCGGGTCCAGCCCGCCGGCGGTTCGAATCGCAACACCTCCCCGTCCTCCTCAATCTCAACCTCCCATCCGATTCGCGCCGGACCCACCTCACTCACATCCACCGTCTCATCCGCCGTCTCATCCGCTGTCCCCTTCAGCGCTGACTCCAACTCCGCCAGCATGACCGAGGCCCGTTCAGCATGCTCGCCATCGAGCAGATGGTGCAAATCACGCATCTTCTCTATTTTCCTGTCCACTTCCTCCCGCACTTCGCCGTTATCGTCGGCCCGTACGAACCGCCGTAACCCAAACAGCACGGCGTCAAACGCCAGCGGTGCATCGCTCTCAGCCAGTTCATCCCAACCGATGGCTTGATCCATGTTCGCAAATGCATTCTCCAGCCACGCCTCCGTTTCCGCCGCACGGGCGTACGCCAGCCACCGTTCACGAAGCCCCACCTTTAGTTCCTCACGCAACTCACCCGCACGCAGTTCATCCAGTTCCTCAATGGCATCCAGCAGCGCTCGACGGACAGCCAGTTCATCACCGATCGCATTCTCATGCTCACGGTTTACGAACTCCTCCAGCCGGCGCCACGCCTCCATCCGCACCGCCAGCGCTTCGCCCTCGTCGTCTACCCGCTCGAGCAGCGCAGCGCGATCGCTCATCCCAGACACCGTCTCCCACGCCTCGCCACTGTGCAGCAGTCGCTCGAACGCGCCACTCATGCCAAGCGGCTCAGCATCCTCTTGCTCTTGCAGACGTCCGTACAGCGACGCCGGCGTTTCATCTCCATCAAACCGTTCCTCCCAGCCGCGAGCTTCGGATACCGCAAGATCGAACCTCGATGCATCGTTCAGAAAATCCGATACGCGACTGACCCACGCGTCGTGCGCCTTCTGGCGGGCAGACTGCTCATCGAGAAACACCCTCACTTGCGTCTGATCAGACCAGTCAATCTCTTCAACGCCTTCCACCAGATTCATTCGTTTCTCAGAGATGATCTCTTCGATTGATCGTTTATCAATTCGGGACGACGTCGGCGGTATCTGCAGCCGCGATGTATTCGCCATGCGTTCGTCGAGGTCGCGCAATGTTTGCTGCACGCGGCTCAATTCGGCCAGGCGGCCCACGCAGTCTGTCTCATCGCCCTCACGCAAACGATCGCGCCGATCATCCCAGATCTCCTCGAAAAGAGCCGTGCTCACCCCCGACGGCCACGGGGCATCCAAGGCCGCAAGCCGTTCCCGGCACCGGGCCAGGAGATTGTCTCGCTCCGTATCCATTTGCGCCAGCAGGGGAGCGAAATGCGATCGCTCCAACTGGCCCAATTGCGCTTCGATCTCGTCGCGACGGGCACGCGTGCCGTTCCAATCAATACGCTGCAGATCACTCTTACCCTCTTCGTAGGCCGAGAGCCGTCGCGCTATCTCTTCGGACACCCCATCCGTCGACAAGGCCTCCAACTCGGCGTGCAATTCATTGATCTCATCCTGCCATGCTTCGAACCTCTGCTCGCGAGGATCTTCGTGCTCAGCGAGCAGCGTGTATGTCTCCATTCCAATCTGATCGATCCACTCCCTCAGCGTCTCCACGCCGGCAATCTTCTCCGGCAAATTGGCATTGGCCAGGAAATACGGCTGATCAACGTCTTCCGCCCAGCGATCAGAAGCCAATCCCGCCATCTCTTCCAACCGGGGGTGGAGTTCCTCGTCCAGATGCCGGAAGACAGCGTCAAGCGAATCAACACCCTGCAATTGCTCATGAACGAAGCGGCGCACATCGCCAAGCACAGGATCCTGGCCCGCATATTGATCAATCTTCTCGAGAGACGCATCTACCTGCCCCCACCTCTCTTCAACCCGGTGAAACACATCCCGGTACTCTTCAAGGACTTCGGGCAACTCTTCAAGCGATGCTTCCTCCAACTCACGCGACACAAGCGATTCCACATCCAATCCCACATGCCGCGCCAATCCGGAGGACTCGACCGTGGGTGTGAATGCTTCCCACTCCCTTGCGATGCCACCCGCCCTTCGAAACGCCTCGGACGCTGCCTGCACACGCACACGAAAATCGTCACCCGCTTCGAACTCAAACAACTCCTCAGAAGCCAAAACGACACGGACATCCTCAACCCGCTCGCCAATCTCGACCGCCGCACTGCGCCAGTCTTGCTCGGCAAAACGATCGCCGAGCTTTGCAAACTCATCCAACCACGCCGACGTTGCACTTCTGATCACACGCAACCGCTCGACCGCGTTGCGTGCATCCACCTCATCGTCGTCTACGGCAGCGATTGCATCCCCAACCGATTGACCGGCCCCTTCCTCAAGCAAAACACGCAACTGCTCGCGCCCCTCTTCATCTCGCAATACCCATGACCAATTGGTATCCATGATTGCGACCTGTCCAGCGTACTCCTCAGTCGTCCGATCACCTTGACTCTGCACCCATTGAAATACTCCCAAAGCGCCGAGAGCCATGCATACCGTGATCGCCAGCATGGTTCCAGTCGCAACAAGTTGACGTGATGTCACTTTGCGCCGGCGTGGCCGAAGCTGATTCAAATGCTCCTCGACCTCATCCAGCGTGCCCGGGTCGGGACCGAGCAGTTTTACGCACATTTCGTGCCATTGCTGGCCTGTGCGGCCGAGTGCACGCCATGCATCGGTGAACTTCGGCTCAAGACCAGGCACATCGAGCCACGGTTCGTGCGTCACGAGCGCGTAAATCATGCGCCCAAGTTGCTTGAGATCCTCGACCTCGCGTGCGTCCGCCTCTCCCGGCGCGGGATCCGTAAGCACAACGCGGCAGCGATCCAGTCGATGCCAGTCGCTGATCAGCACATTGTTCGGCTTCAGGTTGCCGTGCGTTTCTCCACCACCGGCGGCCGATCGCAACTCGCGCAATCCACAAACAATGCCGCTCACAATACGAAAGAGTCCTGCGGCATCGAGTACATCGCGATATTCGATGAGTTTAGCAACCGATGATGTGTACTCATCGGTGATGAAATAAACCACGTCCGCATCACTGCCAATGTCGTGAACGGGCGCCCAGTGCTTTGCGTTTGCTTGAGCGATCCGCTTCTGTCGATCGACAGCCCCGCGAAAGCCATGGTATCGTCGTTTGGTCTCTTCGACACCGAGAATCGAGCGGTCGATGTGGGCGACCTTGGCAATCAATTCGTGACCGGCGTTCGCTTCAACTCGGCGCACGCGATAAACGGCCGCGCGAGGCGTCCGCGAAACTTCTGCGATCAATTCATACGGACCTATTGAGCTCACACCCCATGCCTATCTACGTTCCATTTGACACAAACGCAAACGGTTCCACCCGATCCGTACGAACCCTAGCAGCAGGTTCACCGACGCGGGGGCACTTTAGTGTACCAAGGCAATGAGATATCGGTCAGCCGAAATGGTGATGCGACCGGCCGTCTTCGTACGCGGCTGTTCCGGCCGCCCTCCCGGCTCCCAGCACAGCCGCACCCAAACCGCATGAATCCACCTAGACCTCACTCCCTGCCTCGCCCACCCGAAGGGGAGTAGCTCACGCTCTCCCCAACCGCGTTCGAAGCCCGACACGACTCAATGAACGCCGACTAAAGCATCAACTCTGTACTCGCCATTTTTGGGCCGCACCACCTGTTCGCAAAACGTTCGCTACAATTCGGCATCAAGCAGTTTGGCGGATGCCGTCCCGTCGGCACACGAATCGTACGGTCCTTCGGGGGCCGTTTGCCCAAGAGTGTTGCGTTCGTTCACGACGACTTTAGTGCAGAAAACCGAATCCCAGAGAACCGCGAGAAGTATATGAACAGCCCTCAGGATTTCGAACAGTGTTACCTCCCGAAGACATGGGTTGCGATACCCATGGACGAAAATCATCTCGATGCACACATGTGGGTTGGTGTTGTGATTCGACGCGATGTATCTGATCCCGGAAGTCGGCTCATCGTACTTCGAGAAACTTTCGAGGCAACCGTGATATTGGCAGCGTCACTCGACCAACAGCACGTCGTACATAGTTGGCTTGAGCTCTGGATTCAAAATCCCGACAATGCGCGGAGCGTTCCGTTGCCAGGTGCGTCTGAGCTGACCAATCAGCATCTTGACGCGCGTTGGGATGCACGCGGCCGCGCTTTCCGACTGGCAGATGCTGGGGCTGTCATCACAACACGGTGGGAGAACGAGCATCCCTTGCCGCTTTGGATTGATACTGAGCGTATGGTACCGATTCATCCCGCGCCCGGCGAGGGTGGCTCGCCATGGGCGTTGTGCACGGATGACAGAATGTTGGAGGAGTATCATCTACCGCAATACCAGACTTCCGTGCATCGGTATCTCACCTCGGATCTTGATGGAAAACGACGGTTTCTGGCAGTCTCTACCGATGCGCCGATGAATGAGCATGTTGATGTGTCTGATTCGGCGGATCGCTCCACAACAACTCTGACGCCGGTCAATCCCGGGTGCGGCCTCATCCTGCTTCGTTATCTCGATGCTGTGCCGCTTGAGAAGTACCTTGATTCATTGAGCAGTGGGCATGATCTTCGCACTGGTGATCAAGACGAAGTTTCTCGGTTGTTGATAGGAACGAACACGACACCCGTGACTCATGACAAGAATTCGGATGTGCTGAATAGCGGATGGTTACGAGTTGGAAGCCATGGGCACCATTCACGTCTTCTTGAAACGCTTCACCTCAAACTTCGACTCTTACTCGATGCAGTGGAGGCCGTTTGTAGAACAGTTCAGGTCACGCAATCGCCACTGCTTTCGCTACGTCCCGAACAGTTTCGAATGCGAATCGGACCGCGTGCCCAAGCGCTTCCCTGGCGATGGGCGAGCCGCGTGACTCTCAAAGATTTCAGGCACGCTCTCGCAGTGGTCGTTCCTGGTACGGACGAAAAGTATTTCCTGCCGCCACCCGGTGTCGGTGTATCAGTTTACGACATGACTGGTGGTGATCAGGTGATGCGCGGTACGGGATCAGTCCGCTTGCGACAAGTGATTGAATCCAAAGGTATGGGTGTCACACTTGAAGGCACATTCTTTGCTCAGGATGCTCTTGAACCGGGGCATAGTCATGTGCTGTGGATGCGCCTTCCGCTGATGGGGCGGCGGCTTGATCTTACCGCATCGATCGAATCCGAGTCCGCTCTAGCGGCCGGTGAGTGGCGATTTCGGACGCAGCCGCTCAGAATCGATGACAAAGAGCTACTTGAAGCAATACGTCAGTCCGAAGGGCTGCGCTATGAGTCAGTGCAGTTTACTCTCACTCCGCGGCTTTCCACTCCCTGTGACCTTTATTCACTCGCTGTACTCGCCGTTCGAACACTTCTTGTAGATGATCAAACCACTCTACCTATGGCGGTCGATGAGGTGATGAGTCTCGCTCGTGAGGTTTCCATGGATCACGATCCGGAGGTTGGGCTCGCGCTGCGAGTTCGTGCCGTGTTCGATCGTGATGATCGGTGGGCAAGTTCGCTCGGTCCACAACGTCTTTCACACCAGTTTCAAACCCCGGAGGATGCATTTGGGATCGTTCCATCTGAACTGTGGTGGAACACACTGGCAATGATTCTGCGCGCAGTGCCCGCCGCTGGCCCCGACAGCACGTGCCGCGATGCCAGCGACGCAACAATCGAATCCCCCGAACGAGTGTTTCAAACCATGCTGGATGATCTGCGGTTGCTGATAGTGCAGAGCAGCAGTCTGCTCATTCCGGATCAGGCAGCCAACCACGAGATTCATGGCGTCATCCGGAACCTTGCCGCTCGGTTGTCCGTGGAGTAGCACTCATCACTCTTCGCCACCTGGTTGAGCGATATCCGAAAGTTGTGCATGACGACACGAAAGGGGCGGTGTACCTGAAGTGTCCCTGTGTCCGCCATTCGTGGGCCACTTCAGTCGGCCGCACTCGTCGCTGGGGTACGTGCCCCCGGCGGTGTTTGCCGCGACGTGTGTTGAGGGCACTCCGCTCGGGCTCGCTACGCTCGCCCTCGCTCCGTGCCCTCAACACACGATGGAACCCCAATCGACTCTCATACCGGCTGGTACATGAAACGGGGGCAGGTCAGCGATCGGGTTCTACTCGGCGTTGCGCACACAAGTTCCTAACACACGATTTTGAATACGGGTCAAATTTAGGGGCATCGTGAAGGAGACATCGCACATACTGCGAGCAGAAGGGACATTGGCCAGCATTAGTTCATGAAATTCTCGCCTCTGGCCACTGAGGGTCTCATCCTCACAAGAACTAAACTCGATTCGAGCGCAAAGCAAGCGCGTCACCCAAAGGATTCTATAAGCCATTTGAGGAGTTCGCCATGCCCGCACCAAGTCAAACAGTAGTCAACATTGCCGGACTCGCGACAACATCTAGTCTGCCTGTACTGGTACTTGCCGTGGTTCTCGGCGCAGCGGTATCGCCGTTTGTCATTTGGATTGCGGCTTTCACGGCTCTGACTGCGTTCTTGGCGATGCTCCGCCCGTGGGGCCGTTCGCAAAAAGACAGACTGGCTCAGTCAGATCCGCCAGATGGCGAGCCGCCACCGGATGCTGAGTAGCCCGGCGCGCGGCACTCCTCGACGCCTAGCAGCCCGTTGAAAAAGTCCACCAGATGGCGCATCCTGTTGATCGCCGGGTGGTAGAAGTCTGGGCGGCCGATGGTAGCTGATTCGTGTCACGGAGGACATGCTGATGGCGTTGGGCAAACGAAACTCTGAATCACAGAATTCATTCTGGCTTCCGACCGAAGAGAT
>RECV01000270.1 GCA_007693845.1 Phycisphaerales bacterium | reverse complement strand
CGGCAGATACTCGACTTCGCGCGAGGATTGCGATTCGACCTGGGCATGGCCGATGCTGGCTTGGATCAATTGCGCCCGATCGTGGCCCGATGGTGGGAAACGTCAAGGCCGCATATCACAACTGACGACTTCACGACGACGTGGGCGGATTTTCTTCACGCTTTCGAGCGAGCGAAATTGCCTCTGTCTGCTGACGTGGCCGGGGCTGCTTTCGCTCGTGCTCGTGAGCGCGTGCAGGATGATGACCGCCAATTGCTCATCGAGGCGTGCCGTGAATTGCAGGCCGTCAAGGGGCATGGTGAGGGTGGTCAACTGCTGCCGTTTTCGCTTTCCTGTTCGCAAGTGGCGCGGCATCTGTGGGGCAGCGACGAAAAGTCGCTCCGATGGAAGGCGAGCCGATGGCTGAAAATGCTCTGCCGCGAGGGAGTGCTTGAACTCGTGACGAAGGGCAACGCCGGCCCGGCTGGATCGCCGGCGTCGCGCTATCGGTTCATCGAAGGGAATCCGAATGATTGACTCAACGACGAAACTCCGAACTTGCCGGCATCATCCGAGAAATCGAGGAATCCATGAGAGATAACCAACCGCTTACAAACGGCACGAACGGCCGCGCCCCCGATGGCACGTTCACCCCCGGCAACGACTTCGGCCGGCGAGGATCGCCCCACGCCGCGAAGATTGCAGCATGGCGCAAGGCGTTCGCCGAAGCCGTCACGGAGGACGACATCCGGCAGATTGTCGGGAAGCTGAAGGGCGCTGCCCTTGCCGGCGAGCCGTGGGCGATCAAGGAGATTCTCGGCCGGTGCATCGGCGACGTTCATCGCGCCGAGGCCAGCGAGCGATTGGAGAAGATCGAGGCGATAGTCACGGCGGACGATGCAGCGCTAGCCGCGAGAATCGTTTCTCGCCGACTGGAAGGCACGACGGAGAGCAAGCTCGCACGCGATCAGACCTGACCCGGACCGCCCGCTACGGGTCCTCCCCGGAGGGCCGGGCAGCGAACGGACACGGCAAGGGGCAGAACTTCCACACGGAAACGATTGTTAACTCCAATAACAACAACAACCCCTTGCCGGGCAGCCGGGCAGCGAACGGGGACGGCAAGCCGCAGGAATCACACGGGGGAACGCGTTTCGAATCCATCGTCGTACCGACCCCCGCCGGGCTGAGCATCACGCCGATGCGCGAAGTGAATGCGCGCATTCACTTTTGCCCTCCGCGACGGGTGGTAAAGTGTGCGGCGCGCCGCACAGTTTCTGCGGGCGAAAAGTGTCGCGCGCGCGCGACAGTTCAACCGACATGGGTGATCGTCACCGGGCTGAGCATCACGCCGAAATCGGTTCTAGGGTAGCCCCACGGTAGCCCCGTCAACTTTCACGCCCTGCAATCCGGCGTTGGGCGAATGCCGCAAACCCCTGTATTTTCAGGGTTTCGAGCGAATCGGGCTGGGCGGATTCGAACCGCCGACCTCCTGACCCCCAGTCAGGCGCGCTAACCAAGCTGCGCTACAGCCCGTGAACATCAAGCGGACAGGGAGGGATTCGAACCCTCGGTACGGACTAAGCCGTACACGGCATTTCCAGTGCCGCTCCTTCAGCCGCTCGGACACCTGTCCCGAACAGTGTAGTGTATCGGCGTGAGCGAGATGAACAAGCCAGCCCAGACCAATTCCAACGAGGATGCTCCCCTCTCCGGGCTGCTCGTTCTCGACAAGCCCGTCGGCATCAGCTCCATGACCGCTGTGGCGATCGTGCGCCGTCGGGCGGGGCGGTCCGCTTCGCCATCGGACTCGGATGCTCGATCAACCAGGAAGTCCCGGCGGGTCAAGACCGGCCATGCCGGCACGCTCGATCCGCTGGCCTCGGGCGTCCTCGTGCTCGCGCTCGGCAAGGCAACGAAGGCCATCGATCAGCTCATGGCCACCGACAAACGCTACGAGACGACCATTGATCTCAGTGCGTTTACGACGACCGACGATGCGGAGGGTGATCGCACCGAAGTCGCGGTCCCCGAACCTCCGAGCCGGGCAAAGATTGAGCAGGCCCTGAGCCGCCGGTTCACGGGCGAGATTCAACAGACGCCGCCGGCGTACAGCGCGGTGAAGGTGGAAGGTCAGCGGGCGTACAAATTGGCGCGCCGGGGGGATGAGGTCATGGTCAAGCCGCGAGTTGTGACCATTCACGCGATCAACCTGTTGAAGTACGACTGGCCGGAGCTGACAATCGAGGTGCACTGTGCGAAGGGGGTCTACATCCGTGCATTGGCGCGAGACCTCGGCCGGGCGTTGGGAACGGGGGGCACGTGCCTGAGTATTCGCCGCACTGCCGTCGGGCCGTTCACGTTGGAGATGGCGAAGTCGATTGATGAGTTACCCGAAGTCATCGGTGCGGCGGACTTGCTGCCGGTCGATGAAGGGTTGCGGCTGGTGCGTGAGGCGGCGGTCGGGACGGCAGTTGAATCCGAGTCGCGTCAATCGGATTGAGCTGAACTCTCGACCCGAGGTTGGGCCGATTCCTTGGCCCTGGCTTCTTCTTTTTTGCGCCGTTGTTCCACGCGGTTGATGTGGATCATGAGGAGCACCATGCCGGTGAGGAGCATGACGTCGGCGATGTTGAAGACCCACGGGAAGATCTCGGGGTTGTTGCCGGGCCACGTCCAGCCGAAGGGCAGATGCCATCCGGGCAGCATGTGGAGGAAGTCGCGCACCACGCCGTAGACCACACGGTCGTACAGGTTGCCGATCCCCCCGGCGAGGATGAGGGCGAGTCCCGTGTGCGCGAGCCGACTGCGCGCTGAGGTGAAAGCGCCGAAGATGTACAGGCCGACGATCAGTGCGACCAACGTGAAGCCGATAAAGAATCCGCGTTGATCGGCGCCGATGCCGAAGACGGCCCCGCGGTTGATGACGAGCTTGAACTGCAGCAGTTGGGCCGGCAGAACGCGAATTCCATTGTGATGGGGAATCGGGTTGAGCGTCGGGTCGGCGGTCAGCGCTTCACGATCGAGCACGACCGGATCATCGGCAACGGTGGCGAATGACCAGTATTTCGTGCCGATGTCGAGCGCCAGGCCGAGGATAAGCAGACTGAGCAGGAGCGCCCACGCCCTCGGCGAACGGTATGCGGGCTGGACATCGGACCGTTCAGCACTGTTGGACGCGCGGGTTTCTGACATCAGATCAACCGGTCTGGCTTTCCACGATACGGGCGGCTTCGATGGTGTACTTGGCCCAAGGTTTGGCTTCAAGTCGTGCCTTGGGGATCGGCTTGCCGGTCATCTGGCACACGCCGTAGGTCCGGTCCTCGATGCGCTGGAGTGCATCGTCGATCTCGCGCAGATGCCGGCGTTCACTCTCGGCCAAGCCGAGCATGAAGTCCTGATCGTAGGTGTCGGTTCCAATGTCGGCCATATGAATGGGCATATGGGAGATATTGCCCGAACCGGACCGGAGCGCCTCGGCCTCGATCGCGCTGAGATCGCCGACCAACTCCGCGCGCTTGATCAGAAGCATTTCCCGGTAATGGTTCAGTTGCTTTTTGGTCAGTTTGGTCTTGCCGATTTTGGGGAGTTCTTCGGGAGCAGCGTCCTCGACCGGCTTGCTGCGACCTTTCTTGGCCGGCGCGATGCCCTGGGTGGAGATCATCCGGACCCGGCGACCGTTGATGAACACATACCCGTCTTGATCCACCGATGCAGAACTGGCAACTTCAGCGACGGAGCGACCGCGCTTTTTGCCGGCAAGGACGGCCTTGTCCGGCTTCGTTGTGATCTTCGAGGTCTTTTCGGCGGATCGCTTCTTCTTGCTCTCCGAAGCGGGCCGTGCCTCGCTGCCGGCAGAGGAGTTCTTCCGGCTCGAACTGGCAGTCGATCCGGTTTTCTTGGCACCTGACGTCTTCTTCGAAGTCTTCGCGGCGGACTTTTGGGTCGTCTTCTTCTTTGACGTTTTCTTCTTCGTCGTTTTTTTCCTGCTCTTGGCCGATGACCCGGCTGCGGCCTTCTTTCGGGTGGTCTTCTTCTTCGTGGTGGTCTTCTTGCCGGCCGCCGTGCCGGTCTTCTTTTTGCGCGACGATTTCTTGGCGGTCGACTTCTTCCGGGTGGACTTTTTTCGACCGGAGGTCTTCTTTTTTGCCGTCTTCTTTGCGGATGTCCTTCCGGTGCTGCGCGATGTCTTCTTCTTGCCCGTCGATCGGGCCGAAGTCGTCTTCCTTTTGGTGGTCTTTCTCTTCGTCTTTGTTTTGCGCGTGGCCACCGGCATTTCCTTCCTTGAACCGGTTTTCGAACCAGGGCTCCGCGGGGACTCCGCTGGATGGCTGATGGTGTTCGGCCTTGATTCGGTGTCCGGAGAACCGGTCATGTTAGCGGCGATATGACTGATCGTCAATGTGATTCGGCATTCGTTCGGAGATGGGGATCGCGTTGCGCACCGGCGAAGGAGGAACCGGCGCAGCGTGACGTTGCTCAGCGCGTCCGCTTGCGCCGCTGCGTCAGTTGACAGTAGAACTGGATCAGCCGCTGGGCACAGACCGCTTCCCGGTTCGAGAACTTCTCATCGGTTCGGGCGATCAACTCGTGCGAGGCAGGCCAGCCGAGCGACATGAGTTGCGTCTGCATCCACCACATCTGTTCGGAAGCGGCATCGGGTTCCTCCGCCGCGGCGCCCGCGACAAGCAACACGTCCGTCCTCTGCATCGTTTCGACGGCGGGCGGGCTCAGGTCCTCAATGGAGGTCGCACCGTTTGCCGCTCCGGTGTAAAGCGTGCCGCGTGATTCGAGGTCATCAACATCAATGCCGCTGTCATCGTCGGACGATGCGTTCGACGTCATCGGGGGGCCACCGAATTCCGGCATGACGAACGCGGCGCACTCGAGCGTCAGTGCCTTGAGCGATTCAACCAGGAGAATACTGGTTGCTTGCCGAAGACCAAGAATGCCGATCCGGTCCTGCTCGATTGGAAACTGCTCTGACAAACTGGCCAGTACCTCTCTCATCTCGTTAACGCACAATTCGGGATCGAAAGGCGCCTCCGAAGCATCGCTCGCGCTGGCAAGCGAGGCCTGATCGCGTTTGCGACCTGCCACGGCCGGGTCGGACGGCGTGAACTGCGCCACGTGAATCTGCTGGTCGGTCAGTCCGGCGGTCAGTTCCGTCCAGATTCTTTCCGGCAACGTCGCCGACATGCCAGGGCAATCGATCCGGAGCACGCACGGGACAGGATCGTGGTGACGCGAGGCGGCCTGATTGAACCAGCCGCGCAGTTCGCCGTGCCTGCCGGCGTATTCGAATGGTTGCGGGACGTTCATGCGCGTCATCATACGGCGGGGCGATCACTTCGGCGCGGGTAATTCGCTCGCCGATGGATTCCAGTCCCGGCGCAGGGGCAGCACGGTCTCACCGGTGCGAAGCATTTCCTTGATGTACGGAACGCACATGCCGCAGCCGCGACCGCACCCGAACGCGCGCTGCAGTTCGTCGAAATCGGCATCCCGTTCATCCGCTTGTTGTTTGAGTTGCCGAAATGAAACGTCAAAGCAGACGCAGCGATCAACCATGATGGCATCATCCCGTTGTTCGCTCATTGGGGAGCGTAGGCGCTGTGATCGTCAGAGAGAAATCCGTTCCGCGGATAGCCCATCTGTTGGAGAAGGTCCTCGTTGTAGTACAACCCCCGGTGCGGTTGACTGTATCTGGCAACATGGCCGTCCACGAAAGCGACCAGGGTGCGGCCGCGGAACCGAAACGCTTGCCCGCCGGAGTACACAACAGAGAGTCCGAGCGAGGGTAAGACATCGGTGGCCTGGTGCAGCGGTGACCGCATGAACTTGTTCGCTCCGCCGACATACCCGCCGAGGCCGAACATGGCGCACTGTGAAGGCCGACGAACGGCGTTCGGCCGGGTTCCGCGGTAGAACGTCAGATGCTGATTGAAGACCTGTTCGCCGCCTAGATAGACGGAGTAGTTGTACCCGGTGTACGGATCGCCCGGCGCGTTGGCGTCGCCGTCAAAGCCGGGGCATTGCATGACTTCACCGGGATTGTCGGTGAATTCCCAGAGTGGTCCGGGGCCGATGAGTTCGCCGCTGAATGTCGTTTCCCAATCCCAGGCCTGACTGTGCATGTTGCCGTTGACCACACCGTACTGCACGGCGGGTGGGAACCAGTGGTGCAGATTGGCGTAGCTCTGGGCGGCGATCACCATCTGCCGAAGATTGCTGCTGGACTGTGCGCCCCGGCCGGCGCTGCCGACACTCGAAAGTGCCGGCAGCGTGAGGCCGATGAGCAGCGCAATCACGCCGATCGTCACAACAATTTCAACCAGCGTGAAGCCGCCGGAACGTGATGGCGTCCGTTTGCACATCACCATGAATCAACTCCAGTCAGCACAGTCGTGCCCATCCACCTCAAAGCTCAGCCCCAGTTTTCGAGCAGGAGCAGGAGATCGAAGACGTTGACCACGCCATCGTTGTTCAGATCTGCCGACGACCCGCCCTGGCTCGGAACACCCCAGTTTTCGAGCAGGATCAGCAGGTCGAAGACATTGACGACACCATCACCGTTGAGATCGGCGAAGACCTGCGGAAAGGTGCGCGAGACCGCATCAACTTCGACGGTGCCGAACGCGCCTTCAGCATGGCTGATGCGCACGTAGAGAATCTCGTTGACACCCACTGTGGACAGGTCAATTCCCGCCCCGCCGCCGGAACCGTCGTAGATCTCAACAAGGTCCTCGTGGGTCAAGCCGAGAAAGTCATCGAGGGTCAGTGCGGGATTGACCGGGCGGGAGAAGTCGGTTTCGACCCGCCCCGAAGCCGTGTCGTATGGGCCGGCGTCGGTATATCCCAGCGTTGGGTAAAGGCCATCGGCCTCGATGTCAGGCACCGTGAACCAGTCTTCGCCATCCTGGCTGACCTCGATCAACCCGCCGTCCTTGAACAGTCCGCCCACCACGCCATTGGGAGAAGCGGTGTCAGTGAAAAACGAGTTGCCGAAGACGATCAGATCAATGCCGAAGGGGTGGTTTGGATCGTTCACAATCGGAGTGTCGAAGGCGAGCGTGAGATGTCCGCCTGGCCCGATCGAAACGATGTTCGTAAACGCGGGGTAGAACGGGCTGACGACCTGCGTGAAGCCGCCGAATCCTGTATCGCGCGTCGGTTCGCCAAGGGCGAGCGTGGGATCGTTCAGCGGTGGGGCGGGTGAGCCCGGATCGTAGGAAACCACCTGGGTGGCGTACGGCGAGGCATCACCGGCTTCGGCCGGATCGGCAACCGCCGGGAGAATGCCGGCGACCGCGATGAGCCCGAAAAGCCCATGCCAGCGAGAGGCAGGTCGCTTGGGTTCAGATAGTTTGGGTTCTTGTGACGGGTGCTTCACGAAAGGGACTCCATGTTTCGTAGGTTTGATTGGGATCGTGTCCGCGAACGAAAAGCGCGAGGATTCACGCTTTCCGTCGGCGACGACCGCAGCCGATGAAGAGTCCGCCCAGAACCGCGGTCGCGGCAGGAGCCGGGATGATGACATTCTTCGGCGCGAGGCCGGGGAACTCGTTGCCGAAGACCCAACCATCCCATGAACCGGGAGTGGCGACGGTATTGGCTGCTCCGTCCTGCGCAAGCGCCCAGGTTTCCTCGTCAGACGGTTTGGTCCAGCAGAGCCAGAAACTGTCGCTCGATGCGTCGCTTTCGAAGATGCCGTCGAAGCCAAACCCGTTGACGAAGGGCCTGAATCCAGATGTCGTGAATTCAAGTTGGAAGCCGAGTTCAGCGTCTGAATCGAGTATCAGGAGCAGATCGAAACTGGTAGTGGTCGTCTCGTTGTAGAACACTTCGAACACGAAGGTGTCACCCTGCTCAAAGTCGATCTGAACGAACGAACTGAACAGGCCGGTTCCGACTTCGATCGGGTCGACGACGATGGCGTCGGCCTGAAGACCGGCGGTCAAGAGGCCGAGACTGACCGCGCCGGCCGCGAAAAAAACACGTGCATTCATCGTTCTTCTGTCCTTCCTTGTTTCGTTCCGATTGCGCGCGGAACGGCTCCCGAATGGATCACCAGATTCGGCCTCGCGCATGAAACGTTACGTGGAAGACCGGCGGGAACGGACCGGCACCCTGAATCCGTAACGGCCATGTCCCTGAGTCGCGAGGGCCACGCCAACTGGTTACGGCAGGTCTTCCGACTTCGGGCGTCAGCCGCATTCGCCTTCCCGCCCCGATCCGTTGCGGACCAGGCAGTGGCACATTGAATGCGACGGCCGGTATCACCGGCAGCCCGTTACGGCGGCGCGTCCGTGACGGATTTTCACCGTCTTCCCTATCAAGTCCCGGGAGCAGAGCTCCCATACAGCGGACACCATAACCAAGCAGGACTCTATCGGATCGACCCGGAGAACGCAAGATGTGGCACGGTTGCAGGCCTGAGACCGGTCATATGGCCTGATTACCGGCAGAATGCGCGCATCGATAGGACAGCGTTCCAGTAATATGGCGTTCAGCAGATATATTTTCGCCGTTCGGGAATTGTTTTCTTTGCCCGCATTACTGATTCGGGCTTGCTTCTGGCGGCGATTCACCTACACTCTGCATACGTCGCCAAGCGGAGGTGTGAATCCGTTTCCGCATTGATGGCGTAGAGAATTGAGAGTGATCGAAAAAAGAATCGAAGAGCAGCACTTTCTGTGTTTGGGGCGGGCGCGCACGGTGCGTATTCATCATGCGTGGAGAAGAGATCGATTCCCGATAAGGGAATCAAGTTGAGAGAAAGAGAGATCATTTATGAAGAGATTAACGATTTTTCGTCGTGCGGCTGTATCGGCCGGGGCAGTAGCCCTGTCGTGTGCAGCCATTGGTATCACCCAGTCCGCAGAAGCAACATCGATCCTGATCGACGACTTCACCGATGCGAATGCAGTCTGGCCGGTGATCGTCAACGATGCGAACCCGAATCAAGTCATTTCCGAGACCGGCCTGAACAACGTGTTCGGTGGGACGAGAACAACGGAAATCACGCTGACCAACGCCGGCATTCCCCAAGCTGATGACATTCGGATCAGCGTGTTCATGACTCCAGGTATTTTCGATTACCGTAGCACTTCGGAGGCCTCTGGTTTCCTCAGTCTGACCTACGATGCAGGTGGAGCTGGTCTCGGCATCGATCTGAGCAATCAGATCGGTCTCGATATTGATTTCCTGTCTTTCGATCTCGGAAACGGCATTCCGATGCCGGTGACGGCGACGGTCAGCGACGGCATGAACTCCGCTTCGCTGGAAATCTCGCTCACCAGCGCCGGTGCCCAAGTCATCACGTTTGACTTCATGGACTTCAGCAACATCGGTAGCGTCGACCTTTCCGCCATCCAGTCGATCTCCTTCGACTTCGATGCTGGAAATGCCGCGGACTTCCGCATTGATCAGATCGTGACCACGGGCGTGATTCCCGCTCCCGGTGCTCTCGCCCTGCTCGGCATCGCCGGCCTGCTCGGCATGCGTCGTCGTCGGGCCTGAGTCCTCTCCGGACTTGATCCACGAGACTGATATGAAAATAACAGGCCGCTCCGAGTTCGGAGCGGCCTGTTTTTTATCTTCATCCTCAGTTCAGTAGAGGACGACGAAGCAACGGCTTGAGGCGCATGGTCTCATCAGCGGACCGGCTGGGTTTCGCCGGACCGGTGAAAACTGAAGCCTCCGCCTTCGTAGGTGACCTCGATGTGATCGCCCGGCTTGAACTCGCCACCAAGGATCCGCGACGCCAGGGCGTTCTCAATCCGCTGTTGAATCACGCGTTTGAGCGGCCGGGCACCGAACTGCGGGTCATAGCCCTCTTCAGCCAGCGCGGCTTTGGCGCCGGGTGACAATTCCAGGGACAGGCCGCGATCGGCGAGCCGTTCGGTCAGCGCAGCGATCTGTATGTCCACGATGTCCGTCAGATCATCAGGCGAGAGTTGACGGAAGATCACCGTCTCGTCGATCCGATTGAGCAGCTCCGGCCGGAGCGACCTCTTCAACAGTTCCTTGATGTGCGTTTCGATTTCGATATCGAGCGCCCCGCCTTCAGTCAGCTCAAGAATCTTCTGCGAGCCGATGTTGCTCGTCATCACGATGATCGTGTTGCGGAAATCAACCGTCCGGCCGTGTCCGTCGGTCAACCGCCCGTCGTCAAGCAGCTGCAGCAGGATGTTCGAGACATCCGGGTGGGCCTTCTCCATCTCATCGAACAGCACCACGCAGTAGGGGCGTCGGCGGACAGTCTCGGTGAGGCGGCCACCTTCCTCGTAGCCGACATAACCGGGAGGCGCGCCGATCAGCCGCGCCACCGCGTGCTGCTCCATGTACTCACTCATGTCGATGCGCACCATCGCGTCTTCGGTGTCAAACAGGAACTCCGCGAGGGTCTTGCACAGTTCGGTTTTCCCCACGCCCGTCGGGCCGAGGAAGAGGAACGAGCCGATCGGCCGCTTCGGATCGCCCAGGCCCGCGCGACTTCGCCGGACCGCCTCGCTGACCGCCCGGACCGCATCTTCCTGCCCAATCACACGGTCCTTCAGTTCACCCTCCATCCGCAAAAGCCGATCACGCTCGCCTTCGACGAGTCTCGAGACCGGAATGCCGGTCCACTTAGCGATCACCTCCGCAACCTGCTCGGCGTCGACTTCCTCCTTGACCAGGCCGCGCCCGCTCTCGTGCCGTCGATGCAGTTTCTCTTCTGCGGCCTGAAGCCGTTTATCCAGTTCACGCAGCTCCCCGTATTGAATCCGCGCTGCGGTTTCGAGGTCGCCGCGCCGCTGGGCTTGTTCGAGTTCGGTCTGTTTGGCGTCGATCGTCGCTTTGACCTGCTTGATCTCATCGAGCTCTGATTTCTCTTCATCCCACTGGGCTTTGAGCGACTTTTCGCGCTCGCGCAGATCGGACAACTCCTTCTCCAGAGAATCGAGTCGTTTCTTCGAATCCTCATCCGTCTCGCGCTTGAGCGCTTCGCGTTCGATCTCGATCTGCATGATCCGGCGATTCAGCTCGTCGAGCTCCGCCGGCATCGAGTCATTCTCAATCCGCAGTTTCGATGCCGCTTCGTCGAGCAGATCTATGGCCTTGTCCGGCAGGAAACGATCCGCGATATACCGATGGCTGAGCGTGGCGGCGGTGACCAGCGCGCTGTCCTGAATGCGCACGCCGTGGTGCGCTTCGTAGCGCTGCTTCAGGCCGCGCAGAATCGCCAGGGTGTCTTCGATCGACGGTTCGCCCACGAAGACCGGCTGGAAGCGGCGTTCGAATGCCGCGTCTTTCTCAATGTGCTTGCGGTATTCATCGAGCGTGGTCGCGCCGATACAGCGCAGTTCGCCTCGCGCAAGAGCGGGTTTGAGCAGGTTCCCCGCGCTGACCGCACCTTCCGCAGCCCCGGCACCGACGATGGTATGCAACTCGTCGATGAAGAGGATGATCCGCCCTTCACTGGCGGTGACTTCACGTAGAACGGCCTTCAGCCGCTCCTCAAAGTCGCCGCGATACTTGGCCCCCGCGAGCAGCTGGCCGACGTCGAGCGCGACGATGCGCGACTCACGCATGGAGTTCGGGCAATCGCCGTTGACGATTCGGATGGCGATGCCTTCGGCAATAGCGGTTTTTCCCACGCCCGGTTCGCCGATCAGCACCGGATTGTTTTTGGTGCGCCGTGACAGAACCTGCATGCAACGGCGAATTTCTTCATCGCGGCCGATGACCGGGTCGAGCTTGCCCTGCTGGGCTTTCCCCACGAGATCGATGCCGTACTTCTTGAGCGCCTCGAAGGTCGATTCGGCATTCGGATCGTTGATGTTCTCCACGCCCGAGGCCTGCCGCATCGACTTGATCGCGCTGAGCAGATCCTTGCGATTCACTCCGTTGACCGAAAGGACTTCCTTGGCATCGGACTTGGTCTCCGCGAGGGCGAGCAGCAGGTGTTCGGAAGAGACATAGGCATCGCCGAGTGACTTCGCTTCCTTTTCCGCCGTCGTGAGAACCTCAATCAATGGCGATCCGGTGGCCGGTTGTCCGCTCCCACCGGAAACCGTCGGCAGGCGATCCAGTTCACTGCCGGCGATGGAGGCGATGCGCTCCCCGTTCACGCCGCACTTGGCGAGGATCGAGCGCGCAATGGCGTTCCGGTCCTCCACGAGCGCGCGGAGCAGATGCAGCGGCGAGAGTTCGCCGTGGGACTTCTCCAGCGCCAGAGATTGCGCGTCGGCCAGCGCCTGTTGGGCGAGCGTTGTAAATCGGTCCATTCGCATGGTGTACCTCCTGACAGTGGTGCGCCGGCAGCGGAGAGCGATTGGGCCGGCCGCGATTGTTTACACGTCAGAACAGGATGCAAAGTTCGCGCCACCGAGACCATCCGGATTCGACCGGGTTTCACGTCGGAAATGCGGGTGGGTCAGGACCCGGACTGTCAATACGGCAGTGCAGATGCGCCCGTTTGCCGTGGACGTCGCCACCCCGGAACCGGACGGTCGGCGATCGACTCCGCGAATCCGGCCGCGGCTCCCGTGCGTACAATTTCCGCATGAAGATGGATCCTCCAACTGATCTTCCCGCGGAACGCGCCCGCCCGAGCCAGGCCCGGGTGGCGGCGTTCATCGGCGTGATCGCGTTCGTGCTTGGCGCGCTGCTGCTGGTCTACTGGCTGGTGATCGGCCGCCCGGTGCTGACCGGTGAGCGCGAGCATGATTTCGGCTTTGTCACAATCGACGGTGAACTTGCCGCCGTCGAGCACACCTTCCGACTGCGCAATCGATTGCGCGAGCCGGTTCAGGTTGAGAACGTGCACACCAGTTGCGGTTGCATGACGCCTGATCTGGAGAAGGAAATCATCGGCCCGGGGGAAGAGATCGAGCTGAAGACGATCCTGGAACTGCGCCGTGTCGGTCCTCGTCACGCCGGTGTGATCGTGCAACTGGAAGGCCACCCCCATGTGGAACTGTCGGTTCGCGCGATCGGCCGGCCGGCGCAGCGACTTCGGACCGCGCGCAACGGGGTCGCGGTCGGGGCTGACAACAGAGCGCGGGTCACGTTCTTCGGTTCGGCGTGGGCGGATGAATGGGATGATATGACCCGCGCGCCACGGCCCACCGTGGAAACACCGCCGGGCATTCGCGCGGAAGTGACGGAATGGCGGTTGCGAAATGCCGGGGGGCGGGACGGCCGCACGCCGGCGGACTGGCAGGGCATGATCGAAGTGGGGTTGGAGGATGCAACCGCGCTTGAAGAGGATGCGGAGCTTCTGATTCGATGGGGCAGCGCCCACGAACTTGCCTTGCCGATCACGGTGAGTTCGGAAGGTCCGACCGCTGCGTTGCCGGGCGAACCGGAAAGTCAAGCGGGATCAGTTCCGGCCGATCGTTGATCCAGCCGCTGAGCCATTCCAGCGCATCAATCAATCGCGGCCCGGGACGATTGAACATCTGGTTGCCATCGACGATGACGACCTGATCATCCTGTACGGCGGGCAACAGCTTCCACCAGCGCTGTTCGGTGAGCGTGTTGAGCTCGCGCACGGTTTGCTTGATGTCGTAGCCGCATGGACAGATAACCACCCGGTCAGGCATCAGCGCGAGCAACTCTTCCGCGCTGATCTGACGTGACTTTGAGCCCGGCGCATTCAGTGAATGTCGGCCGCCGGCGTACTCGATCAGTTGCGGTGTCCAGTGCCCGCCGATGAAGAGCGGATCCATCCACTCCAGAAACGCGATTTCCGGCCCTTCAACGTAGGCGTTGGCGTGTTCGCGCGCGACCCACATCCGTTCACGCAGCGCGAGCATCGTTTCGTGCGCTTCGTCGGGCATCCCGACCGCTTCGCCGACCTGGAGTAAATCGTCGAACAGGTCATCCAAACTCTTCGGATTGAGGGAGACGATCACGGGTTCGGGCTTCATCGTCGCCGCGATGCCGCGAACCGTATTCAGATCAATCGAGCAGACTTCACAGAGATCCTGAGTGAGAATGACATCGGGTTTGAGGTCACGAAGAAGATCGGCATCCAGGTGGTACAACGACTGATCTGCCCCGGCGTCCTCCGATTTGGACTGCAGCGCTTCGCGGACCTGCCGGTCGATCTCCGCGCTGGTCGTTGCGGTGGTGCGCTGTCCCGTCAGCACCGGCCGATCGGCCAGTGTCGGCGGCCAGTCACATTCGTGTGAACGTCCGACAAGCAGGTGCTCCCCGCCGATGGCGGCGAGCAGTTCGGTCGCGGATGGCAACAGGGAAACGACGCGCATGGGGCACCTGTGTCTGCAGAGTATCCAACGATTCCCCACCAGTGTACTCGTTGCGGTCGGCGCGGACTCGTGCCGGGTCATCGATTCGTTACCGGTGGCAGCGTGATCCCGAAGAATCGTTCGGCGTTGGCATCGAGTTGGGCTTCAAACGCTGCTTCGTCTTCGTCGCGCAGTTCCGCTATGTAGCGCCCGATATGAACGACGTACTTCGGCTCGTTCGGCCTTGCGGTCCGCACCGGCTCGGGGGAGAGGAACGGCGCGTCGGTTTCAACCATGATCCGATCGCGCGGCACGAGTTTCGCCGCCGCCGCAACCTCCGGCGCGTTTCGGAAGGTCACCACTCCGGTAAAACTGATCCACGCACCGAAGTCGAGCACCTTCCGCGCATCGTCCTCACTGCCGGTGAAGCAGTGAAAGACAAATCGTTCGGGCGCGAACGCGGAATCGCGCAGGACGGGGATCAGGTCATCGAACGCCTCGCGGCAATGGACGACAATCGGCTTGTCAAGGCCTTCGGTCTTCCACCGGGCCAGGTGCGTGAGCTGCTCTTCCAGAACGCGGTCCTGCAACGCGCGCGGTGGCTTGTCGTAATGATTGTCGAGGCCGAGTTCACCCCACGCCACGCAATTGGGATCTTCGCCCACTTCCCGAAGGACGTCCCAGTCGATCGCGTCATCGCTGTGAAGGGGGTGCATGCCGGAACTGCACCAGACGTTTTCGTGCTGCTGCGCAAGTTTGAGCGCGGCCTGGGCATCGACGCTGGTGGTGGCAATCGTAATCACGCCGCGGACCCCTTCCGCGCGGGCATCGGCGAGGACCTGCTCCACTCTGCCTTCATAGTGTCGGAACGTCAGGTGACAGTGCGTATCAATCATGCAGCTCAACGATACCACGTCCGCGCCGCCTCACAAGCCGCGTGAAGCAGGTCGGGTGCCAGATAGAGCGATGGTGCTGTTTACGTTGTGGCGCGGCGAGTTTTCGCTTCATCCAGAATCGACGTCATTCTGCGGTGGACTTCGCGCCGATCCGGGCTGAGTTTTTCCGCCTGTTCTTCCGCGTGGTAGCTGCTCCGCACAAGCGGGCCGGATTCGACGACCTTGAAGCCGCGTTTCAGACCTTCTTCCTTGTACACCTCGAACTGCTCGGGAGTGACCCAACGATCGATCGGCAGGTGATTGCGCGTCGGCTGGAGATACTGTCCGATCGTGAAGATGTCGACCTCCGCGTTGTCGAGCAGGTCGTCCATGAGTTGGAGGACTTCCTCATCGCGTTCTCCGATGCCGACCATGATGCCGGTCTTGGTGACCAGCCCCGCCTGCTTGAACTGCTTGAGGACGCTCATGGAGCGTTCGTACTTCGCCTGCGGCCGGACGGTCGGGTGCATGCGTTTCACGGTTTCCATGTTGTGCGAGATGATCTCGGGCCTGGCATCGCAGACGGTCTTGATGTCGTGGGGCATGCCCTTGAAATCGCCGGTGAGGACTTCGACGGACATCTCCGGACAGGCGGCATGGGCCTGTCGGATCGTTTCGGCCCAGATCGCCGCACCGCCGTCTGGGACGTCATCGCGGTCGACAGAGGTGATGACCACGTGCTTGAGCTGCATCAGCCGGAGTGACTCCGCTACGCGGCGAGGTTCATCCTCATCGATGGGCAGGGGTTTGCCGGTCTTGACGTTGCAGAAGCCGCAGGAGCGGGTACAGGTGTCGCCGAGGATCATGATCGTGGCGGTGCCGCGGCTCCAGCACTCGCCCATGTTGGGGCAGGAGGCCTCCTGACAGACGGTGTGGAGGCTGTGCTCATCCATGATCGCCTTGAGGCGGTGGTAGCCCTCGCCGCCGGGCACGCGGGCGCGGATCCAGTCGGGTTTGCGGCCGATCGTGTAGTGATGGACAGCAGCATTGGAATTGTTGAGGACCATTCCCGTGAGTGAAAGGCGGGGTTTTCCGACGTTTCGAGCGGTATCGCCGCCGAGCGGCCGGGGGTGGCGCGGCGCGGCGGGCGTCGGGGGGGCAGGCGAGGGCGTCGGGGCAGAAGTGGACATGCTGATAGTAGTTTAGCGTGGGTGGAGGCCGCTTTCCGAAGCAGTCGGGCGGAAGCCGCCGGAAATAAAAGATCGCAGAAAGTCCGGGTCGGATGAACCGGATTCTCGGAATTTGGATAACGGACATAGGCCAGTTGCCGATAACCACGGCAATGGCGGTTGCGGTCAGTTCAGGTTGTCGGCCGATTTTAGGAATGGTCGATTTGGACGATTGTCAGTTCGTCGGGTACGCTCCGCGATCTGACAGGTATCGTGTGAATCTGAGATGACGCCGCATGAGTTGTCGCGGAGCCGCTGGGTCAACGCCGGTTCCACACACCTGTGCCCGTATGGAGAGAGTTGGTGAGTCAATCATGAAGATCAGAACGAGGTCCCTCGCATATCTGCTCATTCTGCCTCTCGCCCTGGCGTGGTTTTTGCCGCTGCTGGGATGCGAGGTCGATTCCTATCTCGACCCGTCGAGAACCGGACGGTTTCATCACACACCGACCGTGATCCCCATTCTCGAACGAATTGATGTCATTGAGCAGGAAGAATCCGCATGGGGTGAAACCACGGGTGTGTTGCCGGAAGATCTGCTTCCGAACGATCTGACCTACATCCTCTCGCCCGGCGATTTCATCACCGTGGAGATCTTCCAGGCCATGGCGGCCGGTGAGTGGCGGGTTCACTCCCGACGCATCGACGCCAACGGCAATTTTCGTATTCCCGAAATCGGCGATCTTCCAGCGGCGGGCAAAACGGCACAGGAGTTTGAAGACGTAATCGTCGATCGCCTGCGTGATCTGGTTGTCGATCCGAGAGCGAACGTTGTGGTCGAGGAAGGCGCGGCTTACACCTACACGGTTGACGGGTTCGTTGCCAATCCCGGGATGTTTAACATTCGCCGACCTGATTTACGACTCTCTGATGCCCTGGCCTCGATCGGTGGCGTGCCGCGAACCGCACGTACGGTGTACGTGGTGAGACAGGTGCCGTTGACCGAGGATGTGCGCCCGGTCTACGAACGGGACCGTGAGCCGCCGCAAATCGAACGACCGAGCCGGCCGGCGCCGCGCAATGATGCACCCGTCGATATCGAAGATCTGATCGATCAGCTTGAGGATGATCCGCAACCCGGGATGCTCGGTACGCTCGACAACGGACTGGTCGATATTGATGAACTTCAGCCGGTTCGAGTTTCCGATCAGCCGGTCGTGGATCTGGATCAGGTTCGCACGCCGCGGCAGGATCTCGAGCAACCGCTGGACGAGACGTTCATTTACGATCAGGAGCGGGGTGAATGGGTTCGGACCCGCGTCGCGGGCGAGACAGCCCGCGAGCGGCGTCGTGATGACCGGGAACGGCGTCCGGGCGGTGACCTGATGCTTGAGCGCGTGATCGAGATTCCGTACGAGCGGCTGAGAACGGGTGACAGCGGCTACAACCTCGTCGTTCGGCCGCGAGATCGCATCTACGTCGAAGGCCCTGACTCGGGCGTGGTTTACGTCAGCGGCGAGGTGGCACGTCCCGGGGTGTACTCCATGCCGCAGGACGGCACGCGATTGACGCTCAGCCGCCTGGTCGTGGCGGCGGGGGATCTCGGCGCGATTGCCATTCCCGAGCGGGTTGATCTGACGCGCATGGTCGGCCCGAACCGTGAAGCGACGCTGCGGCTGGATCTGGCCGCCATTCGCCGTCGCACGGAGCCGGATGTCTACATCAAACCCAACGACCATGTCATCATCGGGACAAGCTTCATTGCGACTCCGCTGGCGGTTATCCGCAACGGTTTTCGGGCAACGTACGGGTTCGGATTTCTGCTTGATCGCAACTTCGGAAACGATGTCTTTGGCGCACCGCCAATCAACCGCCTTCAGTAATCGACCTCGCTCGGCAGGGTGACGCGGCCGCTTGCCGGCTGAAGGGACTCTCCTGATCATTGGGAGGGGTCAATTTACACGACCTCAGGAATTGGGCGAACTTTTTCGCCCATTTGGTGCGTACCAAGCGCTTCCGGTGGTCATATCCTGAAGTTGGATGGAGAAGGCAGTGCAATGATCAGCTGGCAAGCCGTTTGTCGGAAGGGCGACAGGGGTAGCTTGGGTGCCCTTGGGCGTGTGCGGATTCCCCGATGAAGTGTGGTGCCGGGCTGGTCGATGTGGTGAATCGGAAACGATGAGTGAACTGACACATATTCGGACCAGTGAGGAGGCCACCCAAGCACAAGCTGTTTTGGAGTGGCGCCGGCCGCTGATCGGCGGAGTCATTCTCGCCGCCATCGTTGTCGCCTCGTACTGGGATTTCTTCTATCGGCAGGTTCAGTTCATCATCAACCACCAGGCCGACTGGGGACACACCGCGGTCATACCGGCAATCGCGGCTTACTTTGTGTATCTCCAACGAGATAAGATTCTCGCAAAACCCTTTCGGACCACGTGGATCGGCTTGGTACCGGTTGTCCTTGGCGTGGCCATGTACATCGCCTTCTCGCTGGGGCCGCTGGCCATTCGGCATCACAACCTGCAGGCGGTCGGCGTGATGACGACGATCGTCGGGCTCGTGCTGCTGTTTTGCGGCTTCCGCCCGATGATCTGGCTCTGGTTTCCTCTTCTGTACCTCTTTGTATTTGGCCAGACGATTTCCGACCGTTTCATGAACATTGTGACCTATCGGCTGCAGGACATTGCCGCTATCGGGTCCTATTACATGTTCAACCTGATGGGGATCAACATCGAGAAGTCAGGCAACATCCTGACGATCATCATGCCGGATGGAGAAGAGCGCGGACTCAACATCGCCGAGGCGTGTTCCGGCATGCGCATGCTGATGGCCTTCCTTGCGCTCGGTGTCGCCATGGCCTACGTCGGACTCAAACGTTTCTGGCAACAGGCCATTCTCGTGTTTCTGGCCGTTCCGACGGCCCTGTTCGTCAACGTACTCCGGGTCGTGACGCTTGGCCTTTTGACCCTGGTGGATGCAGACTTTGCGGCGGGCGACTTCCACACCTTCATCGGGCTCGTCTGGCTTGTGCCCGCGTTCCTGATCTATCTCGGTCTGATGTGGATCGTCACACGGGTGGTGATTGAAGAAGACGATGCGGACGGTTCGGACACATCATCCCAGGCCGAAGTTTCAGTGGAGGATCGCTCATGAGATTCGATCGACAAGCCACAATTGCCTTTGTTGTCGCGTGCATCGTGCTAGGGGTTTCAGGAATCGGGTTTCGATTCGCGATTGCACATCTGAATGTTCATTTGCGGAAGATGCCCGTCGAGTTGCGCGAACACTTCTCGCGCATTCCGCGGCATCTGGGGGAATGGCGCGCATACGGAACCGATCGCTCTCTCGATGCGACGGTCGAAGAAGTCTTGGGCACCGATCAGTATCTTGACCGCACCTACGTCCGTGAGGTCAACGGCCAGGCCGTTGCGATGAACCTGCATATCGCATACTACACGGGCATCATCGACGCGGTGCCGCATGTTCCCGATCGCTGCATGGTGGCGGGCGGTTTCGTTGTGCAGGGACAGCCGTTTTACGTTGACCTGCCCCTGGAGACGAGTGCCTGGGAACTCGATGAGGATCGCACGCACAGGTCGTCGGGACTGCCGTACCCTACGATGACATTCGCCGATCGCATCACCAACCGGCCGATGCAGGTCCGCATGCCGATTGGTGACTTCCGTATACGAACCACGGAATTTACGCTCCCCAGCCAGCCGGGCGCGAGAGTGTTTGCAGGCTTCTATTTTGTCGCAAACGGACAGGTCACTGCGAGTCCTTATGCCATTCGAGCGCTGGCATTCGATCGAACTGATCAATACGCATACTACTGCAAGATCCAATTCACGATGATCGGCGACTCGGAACTGGACGCGACGAGCTTCGCCGAGCACGTGACCGATCTGACGGAGCAGGTACTGCCCGAGATTATGCGCTGCCTGCCGGATTGGGCTGAAGTCGAAGCGAAACAAGAGTCAAGCACGTGACATAAACGCCGGACAGTTGTTCCGGTTCCTACGAGGTACGACATGGCTGCACGAATCAATGTCAAGTTTCTTCTGATCCTCT
>RECV01000055.1 GCA_007693845.1 Phycisphaerales bacterium | reverse complement strand
CAATGTGGTTTCAGACTCGAACGGAGCATGATACCGGACCCCGGGCGGCCGTGCCTGCGTTGGGTGGGGGGGCGGCAGGGCAATCGCATTCTAAATTCTTCGTGGTTTGGCACGACACCGGTGCCCCACGCGGCCGGCTATGTTGCTGAGTTTCGGGCTATTGGGAAGGCCAATCGTCCCACCAGCTGACCGGAAATGGGAGAATGCGATTGCCCTGGGGGGGGCGGAAATGCCGGGATAAAGCGTTTTGGCATCGGCTCGACACGAGAACTCAATTGCCCAAGTCCGACCCGTACGATATCCTTACGCACATGGCGCGTAAGCAATCATCCGGGAACCCGTCTACTCCACGGAAAGCGGTCAATCGCGACAAGCCGGACCGTTGGAAAGAGGACATCGCCGCGTCGGTTGACATGTACAACGACTGGTTCATGCGGTTCGCGCCGGAGGCGTTTCGCACCACGCGTGTGCAGACCACCGCCGATGTTGAAGCCGCTCTCACAGCCACCGGGAACCTGACAAACGTCCAGCCGGACTTACTTCGCGAGCATCCAGAGATACTGCCGACGCTTCGCATGTCCACGTGTCCGCCGCTTGCGGTCGATCGTCTCATCGGTCTGGCAGGCGTTCCGGTCGGGCTGGTGAAGTCGATGGAGCTGAAGAAGCAGGTACCGCCGAGGATGAGCGTTGATGCGATCACATCGGAACTCGAAAAGATCGGCACCATCATCGAGCGCATGGCCGATCCAGACATTTTCGTCTGGCTCAACCGGAAGAAGCCGCCGTCGAAGGAAGAAATCCATCGTGCCGCAACAATCGTTGCCGATCGCCTCTGCGGCGCGGTTGCGAATCCGATCATTCGCAATGCACAGGAGAAACGCCAACTCGCCGCACTCAAAGCGTGGCTCGAGAATCGCGGCTATCAGCAAGTCGCCATCGGCGACGGCACGAAGTTTGATGCAATGAAGCCCGGCACGTTCAGCTTCCGCATGAATATCCCGGTCAAGCTTGAGGGCGGCGTCCACTCCGTCAACATTCCGGTCGATGCTGTTATCAAACCAAAGGTCGCCAGTCCCGACGCGCTGCCGATCTTCATCGAAGCCAAATCCGCAGGCGACTTCACCAACACCAACAAACGGCGCAAGGAAGAAGCCGTGAAGATGGCGCAACTCCGCAGCACGTACGGCAAGGATGTACAATTCAATCTCTTTCTCTGCGGATACTTCGACACCGGCTATCTTGGGTACGAAGCAGCCGAAGGCATCGACTGGGTCTGGGAACACCGTATTGATGATCTCGCGGAATTCGGGTTGTAGTCATGGCAGCATCCATCGACAATCTCGAACGAAAGCGGCTGATTCTTCAGTCGAAACTCGACCAGCAGAAGTCTTCTGTCGATCGCAACAAACTCGGGCAGTTCGCCACGCCGACGTTGCTCGCGCGAGACATCGTCGCCTACGGCGTATCACTCCTGCCAAGCGGCCGACACATTCAATTTTTCGATCCTGCCATCGGAACCGGTGCGTTCTATTCCGCACTCCGCGCAATCTGCCCCAACGGCCGCGTGGCGCGTGCCGCCGGCTTTGAGATTGATCCGCATTACGGCCTGCCCGCAACCGAACTCTGGCGCGATGCGCCGCTCGATTACACGCTCGCGGACTTCACGAAGCAAAAGCCCGATCCCCGCTACAACCTCATCATCTGCAACCCGCCCTACGTGCGGCATCACCACCTCACGAATGATGACAAACTCCGCTTACAGCATGAAACGCGACTGGCCTCCGGGATGAAGCTGAGCGGTCTCGCCGGCCTGTATTGTCACTTCCTCGGCCTGGCACACGCATGGATGGCGCGCGATGCGGTCGCGGGATGGCTCATCCCCAGCGAATTCATGGATGTCAACTATGGCGCGGCGATCAAACGCTACCTCCTCGATCAAGTCACGCTTCTGCACATTCACCGCTTCGATCCGAGTGATGTGCAGTTCGCCGATGCGCTCGTTTCGTCTGCCGTTGTCTGGTTCCAGAACACGCCGCAAGCGACCAATGCAAGCACCGACCATCGCGTGAAGTTCACTTTCGGCGGATCACTTACTGAACCGCGCATCACGCGCATGATTCCCGCAAGCGTACTACGCGAGGAAGCCAAGTGGACGCGCTTTCCGCGCGAAGTCGCGCGCGAAGCCAACACCATGCCGACCCTCGGCGACTTCTTCAAGATCAAGCGCGGCATCGCCACAGGCGGCAACAGTTTCTTCATCCTCACCGAAGCCGATGCACGCAAACGCCGAATCCCTCGCAGCATGTTGCGCCCCATTCTGCCTAGCCCGCGTTATGTGCCGACTGATCTCATCGACGCCGACGACACGGGAAGTCCAATGCTCGATCGCCGGTTGTTCCTTCTCGATACGCGCCTGAGCGAATCAGAAATAGAGCGCCGCCATCCGTCGCTCTGGGCATACCTTCAGGAAGGCCGCGCGCAAGGATTGCACGAGGGGTATATCTGCCGCCATCGCCCACTCTGGTACGCGCAGGAGCAGCGGCCGCCTGCGCCGATCGTCTGCACCTACCTCGGCCGCAGCACGAAGCGCACCGCAGACCGAACCGGCCGCCCCTTCCGCTTCATTCGCAACCGCTCGAAAGCCACCGTCGCCAATGTGTACCTGGCGATGTATCCCACGCCCGCGCTTCAGCGCATCGCCGGAGATGATCCTGACCTGTTCGATCAAATCTGGCGGCTGCTCAACGAAATCGACATCGCCCATATGCTCGGCGAAGGGCGCGTCTATGGCGGCGGACTACACAAACTCGAACCGAAGGAACTAGCGAAAGTACCCGTTCCGACCCTTGCCGATCTGCTTCCCACCGATGCGCTGCCGAAAGCTGCGGAAAGCGAATCGCTCTTCGCCCTCGTGACCGACAAGTAGTCGACCACGCCCATCAGGGCGGGCAAAAACGCCCACGCCGCCAGTTCACGCCGATCGTGCCCGCGCGACAGCCGCGGGATGCGCAATGGTTAACAGTTGTGGCGATTCACCGTGGAGATCGCGGAGGATGTCGAGAGGAGCATGATTCAGGTAATGAGGACTGCGACTGCTATAATCGACCTCCCATGACAAAGCTATCGGGAAAATTGGGTCGATCAGTCTAAGCAGTTCGCGCAATTCACACGCGGCAGATCGCTTATCACAGTGGCGCTCCGTGCGGGGGATCCAACAGTGGCAAATCGCGATCAACAACCACCAACCAGCAATCCCGACGATCAACTCAAACACATCGCCGAGGTGACGAAACACGCGCGCACTGCATGGTTCGTGCTGTTGGGCTTTCTTGCGTTCGCGGGTGTCACGCTCCTCAGCGTCAAGGATGCCGACTTCTTCTCGTACGGGGCGAGCACCGACATGCCGCTTCTGGGCATCTCGATTCCGACCACATACTTCTTTTCTGTCGCTCCGGTGCTGATCGCAGCGTTCTGTATCCATCTGCATCTCTATCTGCTCAAACTGTGGAAGGCCGTGGCCGCTCTGCCTAAGACGATCGATGGCCGGCCCATCGACGATTGTGTTCCGCCGTGGCTGGTGACCGACTGGGCCTTGTGGATGCGCGGCCTTCGCAATGATGCGCCCCTGAATGCCGTCAGCAACATCATCACGTTTCTGCTCGTCTGGTTCGGTCCGCTCTTCGTTCTGACCGTTTTTTGGTGGCGGGTTATTCCGATCCGCGACAAGTGGCTGATCTTCGCGACAGGCCTTTTCGCCAGCGTGACGATCGTCATTGTGATCGCGTGCTTCGCATCCGCGCTGCAAACGCTATCGAGCGTGCACAAGCCCACAGGCGAAAACCCACGACTGCACAACCGGCCCATGTGGTGGCGTTTGCCGCGTCGAGCAGCAAGACTGCACATCCGTTTCATCCGTATCGCCAGGTCGGTCGCACAAAGCGTGTCTCCTGCCGACTATTCAATCGGGCTCGGATTACTGATTGCCTTCGCCATGCTGATTGTCTCGTACGATCGGCTGGAGAACGAAGGCAGGATCACCCGGCTTGGCCCCGCCTCGGCCGACTTGCGCGGTGCCGAACTTTCGATCAAGCCCGATGACTGGCAATCGTACAGCGATGCCAAGGCCGACTTCGAGGCGGAGTATCGCCGGCGCCTGGGCATCACCGGCCGTGATGCGTGGCAAGGCGAGGAAGAGCAGGAGTTCAACGATACATGGGCGCGCCACCGGCGCGAGTATCTCTCCAAGATCCAGAGTCCGTCGCTGTCAGGGCGGGATCTGCGCGAAGCAAGACTCGAAGAGGCATTCATCGCGACCGTAGATCTCCGTGGTTCGCGCCTAGAGGGGGCGAACCTCTACGGGGCGCACCTGGAGCGAGCGGACTTCTATGAGGCACGTCTGCAGGGGGCCTTCCTCATGGCGGCGCACTTGGAGGGGGCGAACCTCCAACGCGCGCGTCTGGAACGGAAGTTCCTCGTGCAGGCGCACTTGGAGGGGGCGAACCTCCATCGCGCGCACCTGGAGGGGGCGATTCTCGGCTTGACGCACCTAGACG
>RECV01000141.1 GCA_007693845.1 Phycisphaerales bacterium | reverse complement strand
AACGGATCGCCGCGCCAGCCGTGCCCGCCTTCGTATTCAACGAGGGTGACGCGTGCGCCCGCCTCGCGGAGGACACGTTTCGCCTCGTGGGGAAAGTCCATCGCAATGAAGTCGTCCGGAGAATGCAGCAGGTAGAAGGAACGTTCCCGCGCGTGCTTCGCCGGCGGGCACTGGTGTTCCCGAAAGATGCTCATCGCCACGAACGCGCCGCGCAGGGCGGTTTCCTCGCGCATTGCTGCGGCGTACACCGGCGGGCCGCCGGATGACCAGCCGAGCGCGTAGATGTGCTGTTGATCAACCGCATGACGTTGTTGCACATCCGCGACAACTGCGTCGATGAACGCTTCGGTCGTGAACTCCATCGTCGGCCAACGCAGAAACGAGGTCGGCCAAACGATCTGATTGGGTTGATCTTCACTCCACACCGGTGCGATCATTTGCGCCAGGATCCACGTGTCATCGAGCGAATGCGAGTGCACGCGCGAGAGGAACGGGGCAAAGTCACCGCCGCCGTCTCCGCCCGGCAATACCAGAAGCAGTTTGAAGCCGTCATCGGGCGGCTCAACATCTTCGCCCGGCCCGTGCTGGAGATACCGCATCTGCTCGTGTCCCGCAGCGACATGAAGTTTCTCACCGTGCGCAGATTTTTGGTCCTGGTCGATGGCATCATCGTCGTGCGTCGCGGCGGGGGATGATGGCGCCGCGAGCGCGGCGATGAGCAACATCATGCAGAAGCCGAATCGATGGTTGGAATGCTCCATGGATGACCCCTTCGACCACGTTTGATGAATCCATGGTAGAGCAAACAGGGCGGGATGGCGCGACAGGTCGGTGAGTTCGTCGGTGTTCAAGTTCTGTGTGAGGGGCGACTCTCATCAGCGGTTCAGTTTCCTCCGGCGGCTCCGCCCGCGCCGCCGCCACCGACTCCGCCGCCCGCGCCGCCACCCCGGCCGTCCCCGCCCCGGCCGCCGCTGCCGCCCGCACCTCCGGGGGCACCCGGTTGACCGGCACCGCTGGTTCCCGGTTGTCCGGCGCCGCCGCTGCCGCCGCCACCCGGTGCAGCACCGCCGGGTCTACCGGGTTCGCCGAAGCCGGGTTCGCCCGGCTGACCGGGCTCGCCGACTCTATCGTCCGGGACTTGCTCGTTGTCGATTTCCTCGTTGTCGGCTTCATGGTCACGGGGAGGGATGCCGCCGCCGACACTGCCGCCCCGGCCACCGGCACCGCCACGGCCGCTTGTGGATCGACGCTCTCCACTTTCGTCGGCACTGCCTTGGTCTGAACCGACGCCCGAGCTTGTGATCATCACCCGGAGGGCGTCGTGATCCCGCGGCCGGAACGATTCGCCGTCAATCAGTTCGGTTTGAACAACTGCATACGGATGGATCTGGGGTCCTCGCCAGACTCGTTGAGTCAGAACGTACCGACCTGTTTCTTCCTCATCGTGTTGGAATGAAAAGTGCCTGGTGGACGCAGTTTGTACGTGGTATGACTTCGTTGCATCAAAGGGCAACACATCGCGCCAGTCAGCTTCATTCAACGCCGTTTCGATCACATCGTCTCCAAGAACGGCAACCTGCCCGTCCCCCCGGACCGCGATCACCATATCCGGGCCGGACCACGTATGCCCCCACGTTTGCCCCTGCGGTGCGGCGACAGGAGTTGTCGTCAAATGGATCATTAAACCGGCATCGTCGGGCAATTCCGGCAGATCGGAGGGCCCGGAGATCTCCAGATCAACCGGCCGACTGACCAGATCATCCCCGGCCTTGGGAACCCATTGAATCGTCTTTTGCTGAGTCGGACCCGGCGGGACGATAATCTGTCGAGCGTGGCGGATCTCGGCTTCCGGATCGATCAGGAGCAAGTGGTACTGTCCGGGACGCATGGGCCCGAGGACGGCCATTCCATCATCTCCGATCGTGCGCTGAATCGAGGTGCGATTTCCAGCCGCGTAGAGCTCGCCCGACAGCGTCAGTTCGAGGCCGCCCTTTGGATTCACGCCGTCCGAATCGGTGATCTTGAGTTCCACCTGAGGCCAGTCGTAGCGGGCGAGGAGTTCCGCGGTCAGTGTGGATTCCGGGTCACCACTCGTCGCGCCGATGTTCTGTAGATTGGCGAGCAGTTGCGACTGGAAGCTCTGCTGGCCGCGCAGCATGACGACCACGACGATGCAGAGCGTGATGACGACGCTCGCCATGACGATGTTGGTTCCGAACATAAGCCGCTGATTCATAAGTTGTCCTTTCATGGCATCGAGCCAGAGTCGTCGCGCGAGGCGGGCGGGGTCGCCGAAACGACTGATGACGCGCTGCCGCGCCGTTTCGTGGTCATCCGTCTTTCGAAGTTCGCGCTGCATGGCGCACTCGAGGTGATCCTCGAGTTCCGCCTGGATATCCTGCCGCAATGCCGGCGGTTCATCATCACCGGGCGGTGGCAGTTTCAGAATGAGTTCATCACGCCAGGACACGGTGTTGACCCCCGAGCACGCCGTTGACGGCCTGCGAGAAGTTGCGCCAGTTTTCCCGCCGCTCTTCGAGCGTCTTGCGGCCCTTTGCGGTGAGTTTGTAGTACTTGCGCCGCCGGCCTTCCTCCGGCTCGACCCAGTACGCCTTGAGCATCTTCTGACGCTCCAAGCGGTGGAGGGCGGGATAGAGCGACCCTTCTTTCAGCTCGAAGTACCCATCGGACTGGCTCATCACGGTCTGGCTGATCTGGTAGCCGTAGCTGTCGCCCCGGCTGAGCACGTCCAGAATGAGCATGTCCACGGCCCCGGTGAGGAATCTTGAATCCATGTCGGCGCTCCATACAAAGAGGTTCTTTGCATTAAGCATAGCACGGCTAGGTATCAAGGCAAGTGCAAACCTGAAATCATTCCGGCATCGTGCGGTTCGCGCTGGACTTCCAGTGGGCTGGCCGTGGCCGGCCGGCGAAAATGGTGCGGGCCGCGTCGTTCGCGCGTGATCCGGGCCGATCGAGACGCTACGATAGGGGCGTCAACCCCCATTCCAAGAGCATGACTCCATGAGCACCGTCGAAAACGCCAAGCAAGTCGCCGATACGCCGCTTTCCAAGACCGATCGGAAGGTCGATCCCGAGACGGTCACCATCTCCGGCTATGCGGTCGATCAACTGTATGACCCGGCCAAAGTGAAGACCCAGACGCCGAACGGCGAGCCCGATCCCCGCATCGGGAACCCCGGCCAGTATCCCTTCACCCGCGGCATTCACGAAACGATGTACCGCGGCCGGCTGTGGACCATGCGCCAGTTCGCCGGCTTCGGCTCGGCCGATGACACCAACAAGCGGTTCAAGTACCTGCTCGAAAACGCCAAGCACGGCAAGGCGCAGACCGGACTTTCCACCGCGTTCGACCTGCCCACGCTCATGGGCCGCGATTCTGATGATCCGCTTTCTGCCGGTGAAGTGGGGCGGTGCGGCGTGGCGGTCTGCACCATCGATGACATGCACCGGCTCTACGCGGAGATCCCGATCGATCAGGTCACCGTCAGCCAGACGATCAACGGTCCGGCGGCGGTCATCTGGGCGATGTACCTCGCCATGGCCCGCGAGCGCGATATGGACTGGGCGAATCTCGGCGGCACGCTGCAGAACGACATTCTCAAGGAGTTCCACTCTCAGAACGAATTCATCTATCCGCCGGAAGCATCCACGAAACTGGTCGTCGACACGATCGAGTTTGCGACGAAGCACACGCCACGGTGGAACAGCGTTTCGATCAGCGGCTATCACATCCGCGAAGCCGGTTCGACCGCTGTGCAGGAGCTCGCCTTCACACTGCGTGATGGCATGGAGTACGTTGAATGGGCGCAGAAGCGCGGCCTTGATGTCGATGAGTTCGCCCCGCGGCTTTCGTTCTTCTTCAATTCGCATAACGAGTTCTTCGAGGAGATCTGCAAACTTCGCGCTGCACGCCGCATCTGGTCGAAGGTCATGAAGGAGCGCTACGGCGCGAAGAACGAACGCTCCTGGCTGATGCGCACGCACGTGCAGACCGCCGGCTGCTCACTGACCGAGCAGCAGCCGCTGAACAACATCGTGCGCGTGGCGTATCAGGCCATGGCGGGCGTGCTCGGCGGGTGCCAGTCGCTGCACACCGACTCGATGGATGAGACGCTGGGGCTTCCGACGGAAACCGCCGTACGCGTTGCGCTGCGCACGCAGCAGATCCTCGCGCACGAAACCGGCGTGCACCGCACCGTCGATCCGCTCGGCGGGTCGTGGTATGTCGAAGCCCTGACCGATCAGATGGAGAAGGACGCGTGGAAGATCATTGAGGAAGTCGATGACATGGGTGGCGTGGTCGAGGGTATCCACAAGGGCTACTTCCGACGCTCGATCGCTGAGGCGAGCTACCGCTTCGGTCAGGAAATGGAAGCGGGCGATCGCATCATCGTCGGCGTGAACGCCTACACCGATGGCAACGAGGCGCACGATGTCGAGATTCTTCAGATCGCGCACGATGTCGAAGTGGCCCAGTGCGATCGATTGGAGAAGTTCAAGAAGGATCGCGATGAGGAGAAAGTCAAGCGTGCGATGGAGAACATTCGGCTGGTGGCGCGCGGCGAGGGCAAGAACGTCGACCCTGTCGACGGTGATTTTTATCGCGAAGCCGCACGGGGCCTGGCGGAAGATAACGTCATGCCCGCGCTGATCGATGCGGCTCACGCCAAGTGCACGCTCGGTGAAATGGTGCAGGCGATGGCCGACGTCTACGGCCGCTACACCGGCGGACCGGAGTGGTAGTCAGAACCATTTGCAGCGCCAGATAGCCCCGGCCTTGGTCGGGATACTCGCTCGAACGAAACATGTTCTCGCTCATCAAAAGCAAACTCGACGCCCTTCACGCCCTGTGTAAAAGACACCACGTCCGCGCGCTCTATCTCTTCGGATCGGCGACGCGAGATGACTTCGAGCCGGAAACCAGCGATCTGGATTTTCTCGTCGAGTTCCAGCCGGAGGTGCGTGTGACGTTCCGCATGTTGGATGACGTTGAGCGCGAGCTCTCGGAACTCTTCGAACGCAAAGTCGATTTGCTGACGCGGTCCTCGATTGAGCAGTCGCCGAATTTTATTCGCCGGAGGGCCATTCTGGAGAGCATGGAGCCAGTGTATCGTGCCGCGTGACGATGACGCTCGCCTACTCGACATGCTGGCCGCGGCCGTGGAAGCTCAGACCTTCGTCGCCGGTATGTCGCGCGAAGATTTTTTCTCAGACCGAAAGACTCAGGTTGCCGTGATTCATTCGCTGCTGGTGCTTGGCGAGGCATCGATCCACGTATCCGATGAGAGAAAATCGCAGCTCCCGACAATCCCGTGGGATGAGATTCGCGGCATGCGCCACCGCCTGGCGCACGAGTCTTCGCGGTCGATCTTGGAATCGTCTGGAATGCGGTTGAGGAACATGTGGCACCTCTGATCGAAGCACTGGAAAATGTCATCGGTCCGTCGCAGGGTTGATTCGAATTCTGAAGGTGAAGATGGACTGGGGCGCGAGGAAGATCATCGAAGTGACCTGATCCACATGCATCGCCCCCGCCTTGGCCGGGATCACCGCGACCTATTCTGCATTCTCGAGCCAAGTCTCGTGCAGGTGTCGCCAGTAGAGGCCATTCGGTTTCGTATCGTCCGTTGAGAACACAACGGAACTGACGCGGCCGCGCGATTCATCACCGTCGCCGTGCCACTCCTCGTATGTTGCAACAATAATCTTGCCGGCGGTAAAACGGTGGCGCACGTTGCGAATCTCAATCGTGAATCCCCCGGCCACCTTGCGATCCTCACCGTGCCCTTTGCGGACGTGGTCGAGAATTGCATCACGATCCAGCACATGACCGCCCGGGAGAATAATCTGGAAATCCGGCGCCATCACCCGCGAGAACCGCCCGAACGCTTCATCGGTCTTCGGCAACTCGCCGCGGTACCACTGCTGAAAAAACTCATGCAGTTCGATGATCTCACGCTCGATATGTTCCTGGATGTTCATGCGGAAAGGCGAGCGTGCATCGGTCAAGGCGCGCGTGGAGGCGGCCGGTCAGGGCTGGGGGGTCGCAGCCGAACTTTCGCGGTCCTGCAGATACGACTTGAATCGTGTCACGGATTCGCGCACTTCCTCGACGGCATCGTTCGCGTGCTTCCAGCCGTGCGTTTCGGTTTCGATGTCTTCAAGCTGTTTGTACGTGGCAAAGAAGTGTTCAACCTCGCGCAGGAAGTGTGAGGGGACATCGTCCAGATCCTGCAACTCATTGAAGTTCGGGTCGGTATTGGGCACGCCGAGCACCTTGAAGTCATTTGCGCCGCGGTCGGTCATGAGGAAGAGTCCGACGACGCGCGTTTCAATCAGGCAGCCGGTGAACGTCGGCTCGTTGACCATGACGAGCACATCGAGCGGATCGTTGTCTTCCGCCAGGGTCTGCGGGATGAAGCCGTAGTCACCCGGGTAATGACTGGCGGAAAAGAGATACCGGTCGAGTTTGAACAGGCCGGTGGTTTTGTCGAGTTCAAACTTGTTGCGGCGGCCCTTCGGAATCTCCACGATTGTGTTGACGACACGCGGGATATCGGTGCCGGGGCTGATTTTGGCGTAGCGTTCGATCCAGGGCATGGGTGGTTCCAAAGAAGGGACAATTCAGCGGGGAGCGCATGGTAGCAATCACGGCCGATCGCGCCGAGATCAAACACTGATGCCGGCGACAAACCCGCTCGCCCACGCCCACTGGAAGTTGAAACCGCCGATTCGGCCGTCCACGTCACAGATCTCGCCGCACAAATGCAATCCCGGGCACTGCCGCGACGCCATGGTCTTGAGCTGAATTTCCGACAGCGGCACGCCGCCGGCGGTGACTTCGGCGTGGGTGTAGCCCCGGTGGCCGGTCACCGCGAGCGGCATTTCGGTCATCTGACGAACGAGCGATCGGCGCTTCTCACGCCCGAGTTGGTCAATCGGTTTGTTGAACGCCACACCGACTTGAGCGCAGAGCAGGCACCCCAATCGTTCTGGTAGTCGCGCTGTGAGCAACCGCCCTATCGTCTCGCCGCGCGCATTGCGCAATGACTGATCGAGCGACTCCGCGGTTTCGTTTGGCAGCCAGTTCATAGTCAGGTGCGCATCGGGATCATCTTCGATCTCGTCGAGGTAGTACCGGCTGATGTCGAGCACCGATGGACCGGACAGGCCGAAGTGCGTGATCAGTGTGGAATCGGTGAAGCTGATGAGTCTCTTGCCATTGCCGCTACGCAGTTCGATCGTGGCGGGAAGCGTAATGCCGGAGAGCTCGACCAGCGCATCGGACTTGTCGAGCGTGAGCGGTACGAGGGCGGGAAAGATGCGTTCGGAGACCGAGTGGCCAAGCGATTGCGCGAACCGGTAGCCGAGCCCGTCGGAGCCGGTCTTGGGCAGACTCTTGCCGCCAGTGGCGAGAATGAGTCTCGAAGTGCGCAGTGAACCCCATTCGCCGCGCACCAGAAAGGTATCCTGCTCTCGGTCGATCTTTGTCACGCGGCAGGGATGACGAATGGTCGCTCCGACGCGATGCGCTTCCTGCAGCAGCGCGTTGAGCACGGTGCGTGCCGAGTCGGTGGTGGGGAAGAGCTTGCCCGCTTCTTCCCGTTTCAAGGTCACGCCAATCTCACGGAAGAAGGCAACCGTCTCCGGCACATCAAATCGGCGGAGCACGTTTCGAATCGCTTTGCGTGAAGAACCTGCGTAGGCGGACTCATCCACCGCGTGGTGGGTGACGTTGCAACGTCCTCCGCCGGCGACGAGGATCTTCGCGCCGAGCGACTTGGCACCGTCCAGCAGCACGATGCGGCGATTCGGATTCGTTCGTCCCGCCCAGATGCCGGCCATCAGTCCCGCAGCGCCGGCGCCGACCACAGCGACATCAACGACCTTATCGCCGCCGCCACCTTGACTCACGTGAGATGGTGACGATTCGGTCATCGTGCGGCCACCGCGCTCAAGATCCCGCTTCCGTGACACAGCAAATCGTCACAGGTGTGCCCAACGCCCGTTGCGATCAGGTCACCCGCCGCCGAACGTGGCGCGGCGGTGAATGTCATCAATCTTCCTCGGCACGAGGTTTCCAGGCGGCGACTACTTCCTGCTGAATGTTCGGCGGCGTCGGCTCATCGTGGCTGTATTCCATCGCGTAGGAACCGGTCCCGGCGGACATGCTCTTGAGTTGGCTGGAATAGGTCATCACTTCCGCCAGCGGCGCTTCGGCAGTCACGACCGCCATGTTTCCGGGCAACATTTCCGTTCCCACGATTCGGCCGCGCCGGCCGGAGATATCCGAAGAGATATCCCCGATCTGATCAGCCGGGACGGTGATTTCCATCTTGACCCATGGTTCGAGCAGAACGGGCTTGGCCTTCTGCACCGCATCGATGAACGCGCGCTTACCGGCCGTGATGAACGCGACTTCTTTTGAGTCCACCGGGTGGTACTTGCCGTCGTACACACTGACCTTCACATCCTGCATCGGATAGCCGGCGATTGCGCCTTCGGTCATGACGGTGCGCACGCCCTTTTCGATGGCGGGCATGAACTGTTTGGGAACCGATCCGCCGAAGGTGTCATCGACGAAGAGCAGTCCGTCCTGTACACCCTCTTCCTCGCCGTTGAGCGGTTCAACGCGAAGATAGACTTCACCGAACTGTCCCGCGCCGCCGGTCTGCTTCTTGTGCCGGTGATGGCCTTCCGCTTTGCTGGTGATGGTTTCCTTGTAGGCCACCTTGGGCGGGTGGGTGTTGACATCAACGCCGTAGCGTTCCTTGAGCAGTTGCAGCTTGATGCGCAGGTGCTGTTCGCCGAGGCCGCGCAGGACGGTCTCGCCGGTGGCCTTGACGCGTTCGAGTTCAAGCGTCGGGTCTTCCGCCAGGAGCTTTTGCAGCGCTTCGCCGAGTTTGGCTTCCGCACCCTTGCTGGCGACCTCGATCGCCAGGCCGAACATCGGCTTGGGCAGGGCGAGCGGCTTGAGGTGAATGTCCTCCGGGATGCTGCCGGCGTGGAGCACGGAGTTGTAGTTGATCTCGTCCACCTTCGCGACGGCGCCGATATCGCCGGCCACGATCTTATCGACTTCGTCGTGCTGTTTGCCCTGCAGCTTGAAGACGTGCGCGATACGAACCGGTTTCCGTTCCTGATCGACGCGGGGGTTCACATCGGAACCCGCGTGCCCCTGGTGAACCCGGAACACGCTCAACTTTCCGACGTAGGGGTCGGAGGCCACCTTGAAGACGTGGGCGATGAGATCCTTGGTGTCTTCGTTCTTGGGCAGCAGTTCTTTGGTTTCCTCGCCTTCCGTGTACTCAAACGTGCGCGGGTTGCCTTCCAGCGGGTTCGGGCACATCTTGATGATGAAGTCGAGCAGTTCCTTCACGCCCACGCCGTCCCGCGCGGAGGTAAAGCAGATCGGGACGAGATGCCCTTCCCGCAAGGCCTTCTGGAACGGCTCGTGCAACTGGTCAGGGGGAACGCTTCCCTGTTCGAGGTACTTCTCCATCAGCTTCTCATCAACCTCGACGATCTGATCGACGGTGGCGGTATGAAAGTCGGAGATATCCCCGAGATCGCTGGTGCCGGAATCCGCGCCCAGACAGTCGATCACTTTCGTCCCGCCCTCAGAGGGCACGTTGACCGGCAGACAGACATTGCCGAACAGTTCCTTGATGGCTTCCAGCAGTTGGGACAAATCTTCGGTATTGTCGATCTTGTTGATGATGATCATGCGCGGGAGGTTGCGTTCCTCCGCGCGTTTCATCAGCCGTTGGGTGACGGTTTCCACGCCCGCGGAGGCGTCGATCACCACGACCACGGTTTCCACCGCCGGGAAGACGCTGATTGCCTTGCCGATGAAATCCGGTGCGCCGGGCGTGTCGATGATGTTGAAGTGCGCACCTTCGTAGTCGAAGTGCAGCAGCCCGCTGTCGAGACTGTGGCCGTGTTCTTTTTCGAGGTCGTCGAAGTCGCTGATGGTGTTGCCATCTTCAACGCGTCCTGCCCGTCCGATCACTCCCGCCTGATGCAGGATTGCCTCGGCGAGCGTCGTCTTGCCCACCCCCGCACTCCCGGTCAAGGCAAGATTACGGATCATCTCAGTGGTGTACTTCGGCATGGCGAGTTCTCCTGAAGAGGGGGCTGGGGCACCCTCGTGCCGGTTCGGATTTTGTCAAGATTCGTCGAGCATTCCACTATACCGCAGGATCTGGCGGGATGCACCGGTGAAATCGCTCTGTGAAGGGGGAACCAGTTCCCCTTGCCCGCGACTGGTCTCGGCACTCGACTGACTCGACGGGCGATCCGCCGGTGTCATGAGATTGTCGGGATACACTACGCCGCAACATGTCCGACCCGCCGTTCAACATCGTGCTGCTCAATCCCGAAATTCCCCAGAACACGGGCAATATCGGCCGGACCGCGGCGGCGACGGGCTGTCGGCTGCACGTCGTCCATCCGATCAGCTTCGAAATGGACGCCAAGGCCCGACGCCGGGCGGGGCTGGACTACTGGCATCTGGTGGACTGCCGCGAGCACGAATCATGGTCGGCCTTTCTCCAGAGTGAGCAGCCGGACCGGCTCTGGCTCTACACCACCAAGGCCGCGCGGCCGCACTGGGAAGCGGACTTCCAACCGGGCGATTATCTGCTGTTCGGCAAGGAGACGACCGGCGTCTCGGATGAGATTCACGACTGGGTCAGCGCGACGTGGAGCGATGCGCACCGGTTGACCTTGCCCATGAATCCCGCGGCACGAAGTCTCAATGTCGCGACCGTGGTCTGCACGGCCGTGTACGAGGGCTTGCGTCAGTTGGCCGCCAAGCCGTCGAGCGGCTAGCTTCAAGACACAGGACTGATTTCATTCATTTGGAATCAGGGAAAGGAAACAGACCCACATGGCGGTCACACAGATCGGAGTCTTCTTTGAGTATCTGCTCATCACGATCGCAGCCATTTTTGTGATTGTGAATCCGTTGACGACCGCGTTCATCTTCGTGTCACTCATTCCGCACGCGGGCGAGAAGCGTCGTCGCGCAACCGCGAAACGCGCGGTCATCGTTTCAACGGGCATCTTTTTCACCTTTGCGCTGCTCGGCGGTGTCATCTTTCAACTCTTCGGCATCACACTGGAGGCGTTTCGTATCGCCGGAGGAATCATTCTGTTCGGCATTGCGATGGGCATGATCCGCAAGGGTCAGGACGAATCGGAGCAGGACGGCGAAGAAGAAGACAGCGATCAGCCGAGCGGCAAGAAGGGACAGGATGTCTCGATCATCCCACTGGCCATTCCCTTCATCAGCGGCCCGGGCTCGATCGCCACGGTCATGATTCTGACGAGTGAAGCGCCGAGCATCTGGCACCTCGGCATTGTGTTTCTCGCCATTCTCATCACCACCATCACGTGCTATTACGCGATGGTCTACTCCAGGTTCCTCGTCAAATACATGGGCGAGACCGGCAAGGAGATTGCGACCAAACTGTTCGGGTTGATCCTCTCAGTCATTGCCGTTCAGTTCGTGATCAACGGAATCCACGATGTGTACCGAGGTCTCCCGGCACGGACGGCTGAGGTCACTCCGATCGATCCAGCCGACGAATACGGCACGGGCACCAACCAGGCGACTGAACCTGAAGAGGGATGAAAACATCTTCGCTGCTGATCACCTGCTCAGTGAGTAGCCCTGCCGCCCGGACGTTCCGGCCGGCTGATGACGGCAAGAGCGATGACGACCGTCGTTGACGTAAAGACCAGCGCACCGAGAATCGATAAGCCGACCGTTCCCTCGTGCAACGCAAGCCGCATGGCGTCGGTGCACCATGCAAGAGGGTTCAATCGGAGCACCCATTGCATCCAGGTTGCTGCTCCGTCAATGGAAAAGAACGCGCCCGACAACAACCAGAGCGGCATGAGCACCAGGTTCATGACCGCGTGGAAAGAGCCCGTATCGGGACTGCGCCAGGCAAACGCCAGGCCGAGGGCGCTGATCGCCAGCGCGATCAACAACGACAGGAAGAGGGCCAACGCATAGCCCATGATCGAGAACGTGTCCGCGACAAGAGGCCAGAGCAGGAGCAGAATGACCGCGTGCAGCCAGGCGACGAGCGCGCCGCCGAGCACCTTTCCCAAGCCGATCACCCAACGTGGAGTTGGGGAGACCAGTGCCGGCTGCAACCATCCGCTGGCCCGATCGTCAATCGTCGTGATGCTCGAGAAGATGGAGGCGAAGAGCACGGCAAGCGTGATCATACCGGGCAACAGGAACGCGCCGTAGCTCATGTCGCCGAGCGCATCGCGATCAAGGGCAGCCGCGAATCCCCCGGACAGAAAGAGCCAGAAGAGAAGCGGCGTGCCGAGCGCCGCGGCCAACCGCGCGGGTTGACGCAGAAATCGCAGAACCTCCCGGCGGGCCAGCATCAAAACAATCGGGCCGGCAGGGGGAGTTGCATATGATCGCTCAGCAATGGGCGCATTGGCCGTATTCACGCGGTGGAAACTCCCGTGGCGGATCGATCAGAACGGTCAGTCTGCTCATCGTCGATCGGCGGTTCGGTCTGCCGTTCCCCTTCGTCGCGAAGCGACCGACCGGTGCGCTGAAGGAAGACATCTTCGAGCGTCGCGGGCGCGATCGTGAAAGCGACGCCGGTTTCAATCAGCGGCCTGGTCATCTGCGCAACCTCCGCTGCATTCAATTTGTCGATCGCGCGCACCCACAGCCCGCGGCGGTATCGCCACGCGGGGCGTTGATCAGGTTCGGGGGACCACGAAGCAGAGTCGTGATCCGAACCGCTTTCAGTCAGCACCGTCAGGATGCGATCGCCGACTTCATGCCGAAGTTCCGTCGGCGAGCCATCGGCGACGATCTCACCTTCGTGCATGAGAATCACCTGGTCCTGCCGATCCGCTTCGTCGGTCAGGTGCGTACTCATCAGCACGGTCAGGTTTCGTGTTTCGTGCAGGTGATCCAGCAGATCGAGAAACGCCCGGCGCGCTCCGGGGTCCAGTCCGACCGTCGGTTCATCCAGCAGCAGTATCTCCGGCTCGTGCACCAGTGCCCGGCACAAGTCCACACGCCGCGCGAGCCCCTGTGAGAGCGTGCGTACCAGTGCGTCCTCTCGGTCGGCGAGGCCGGATTGTTTGAGAATCTCGTGAATGCGGCGTCGCGCGAGCTTTGGCTCCATCCCGAAGAAACGTGCATGTTGCAGGAGATTATCGCGCACCGAAAAAAACGGATCGAGACTGTCATCCTGAAAAACAACACCGAGCGCACCGCGCACCGAACCGCGCGCATCGGTCTCGACGGAGTCCAGGTCACGATTCAGCAGGCGCACGTGCCCGTTGTCGGGGGTCAGCCGGCCGCAAATGGTGCGTAACAGGGTCGATTTCCCGCTGCCGTTGGGGCCCAGCAATGCGACACGCTGTCCCGGCGGGATGCGCAGCGTCACCCCGCGCACGGCGTGGCGTGCCGGCTGCTTTCGCCGCGCGGGATACGTCACGCGAATTGATTCCACGTCGATCGCGAACGACTCCGTTCCGGTCTCGTCGCGATCTGCTTGAATCGAGATGTGATGGTCGGACGCGCTCGTCATGTGGGGGCCAGCATTCCTCGGCCAATCGATCATCGGCTGCGTTCCCAACTGTCCTTCAGCGCTTCGTCGAAGATCGTTACCGTGACGTCGCGCAGAAGTCGCCGCGCGAGTTGATCCATCCGAAGCCGCTCCTGCTGCAGGCGGGTGCGGCGCGCCATGTCCTCACGAACATCCTCGAAATCGACATCGTCGCCCGGCAACTGCCGAACGAGCGTGATCAGTGCATACTGTTCATCCAGCAGAATCGGATCCGACACCGCGCCGGGTTCGAGCGCCCAGAGTTCCTGAAGGAGCGCTTCCGGATAGCTCGGATCACTGCGGCTGATCGGCTCGAGCAGACCGCCGCGTGCGGCGCTCTCATCCGTTGAGTATTCTGCCGCGAGGTCGCTGAAGAGTTCATCCCGCTCCACCAGGCGTTCGCGCAGTTGCTGAGCTTTGCTCAGCGAAGCGACGGTGATCAGTCGCGGTTGACGCTTTGGGCCGTGCAGGGTTTCGAACGTGCGGCGAACCATGTTGTCGGTGATTTCCACATCATCCCGAACCAGGGCGCGAAGTGAGGCGTTTCGCCGGAGCAGGGCGTTGAATCGGCGTTCGCCCAGACCCTGCCTTTTGCGAAGTTCCTCCAGCAGGCGAATTGCGGTGTTCGGCTCCTCGTGCAGCGACTGAAGCATGAGCATCCGTTCCCGCGCGAGCGCATCGGGTCCGATGCCGATCCCTGCCTCGAGAATCGCATCCCGAACGCGGCGGTCGAGGATCAATTCCCGGAGAATCTGCGCCCCGGCCGCCTCGGTCAGTTCGCGACGAAGCTCCCCCCACATGATGCCGCGGCCGTCCACAAGGGCGGCCGGTCGGCCGTCGACAACGGTGGAGACCGGTTCCGTGCCCCGGTGTCGATCCCGGTCCCGATCGCGGTCCTCCTCACGATCCGTTGATCGTGCATCGGCGTCATTCGGGGCCGATCCCGCCGAAACGGCATCCGGCGGCGCTTCACAACCGTATAGACCGATCAGCAGCACACAGATCGCTGCCATGGCGTACCATTTCATTGAACACCTCGCATGGTTCAATCTTACTCTGAGGACGACATTTCGGCAGGCAGCACCGAGATCAACTTCCGGCTGACTTCATTCGATTTTCTACTCAACCGGCACGATTGAGATTCCCATGGCCAAGCGACGACTCATCATTTGTCCCTACTGCGGGGATGCGCAGCCGGTTGTCGAACGGTGTCGCAGTTGCAGCGGACTCTTCGAGTCCCTGAGCCGTCAGGCCACGCATAACAGTATGGGGCCGTGGTTCATTCGCGAGGAACTGCGGCCGTTTACGCCGGGGTGTAGCTATGAAACGATGGTCAAGATGATTCGGCGCGGCCGAATCACGCGGCTCACCATCGTGCGCGGACCGACCACGCGTCAGTTCTGGACGATTGCCAAACGCGTACCGGGGCTGTCACATCTGCTCGGTTTCTGTTACGAATGCGCCGCGTCGGTTGATCCCGGCGACCACGCCTGCCATGCCTGCGGCGCGAGCTTTGGCGTCATCCTCGACAGGAACTATCTGGGGCTGCCCGAATATCGCCCCATGCCGTGGGAGACCGATCCGCCCCGGGAGCGATCAGAAACCGATCCGATCCGACCGGTGGAATCAATGCCCGAGCCGACCCGACCTGGCGATCAGTCTGCGGGCAGCGAACGCACTCGTTCGGACCGAGCGACTTCTTCATCAGCCGGCGGTTCGAACCCGCGTGGGTCGCAGGCGGCCGCTCGGGAAGCGCCTCTGCCTCCGCCTCCGCCGGGCCGGCTCTCCAGCTTTGCAAGTAACGAGGAACTCTTTTCCGCTGAGGCGAATATGTCTGATGCGGATGAGGTTACCGATGCCTTTGACCATAACGGGCCGAGCGGCGGGTCACAGCAATCCGGCACCGGGCCGGCGATGCGTGTGACGGCCGCGCCCGGGACGACCGTTGCCGTCCGCCCTCGACCGGACGAAAGGACGCAGGCCGCTGATCCCGCCATCGACGCACTGCGCGTGCGGCTCGACCGGCAGCGGAAGGCCAATCAGCGGCTGCTCTGGATCATGGGCGGTCTGCTGCTGACGACCTTCGTTTTGCTGTTGCTTTGGGCTCGCGAGTCATCCCCACCCGCTCAGGATTCCGAGACGCATCGGCAGACCGTGACGGAGGATCGGCCGGCAGACCCCGAATCCGATGTCAGCCCCGCGGACTCACCAGCCGAGGCGGAAGAGCACGACTCAGCCGCGGAGTCGGTCAAACCTGCGATCAGCGAAAGCGAACTTGCGTCAATCCGCGAGCAGTTTGAACGTGCGGCGGATGAATCGCGTCCGTTGCCGGATCGGATCGCCGATGCCGAGCGAGCGCAGAGCGAATTGCGTGAGATGCTGGATGGCGTTGATCGGGATGATCTCTATGAAGAGATTTCAGCGTTGGAACGCGCGATTGCACAGTTACTGGATCAGCTTCGCCTGCGGGAATACTTTCCCTGATCAATCGATCCTTCTCCATCAGCGCCGCATCACGCTGATTGATTCGGTAGAGCCGTGAACCGGCCGGCCAGTTCTGGATCAGATTCAGATGCGTCTCCAGAACCTCAAGCAAGTGATCCGGCTCAAGGGATTCCGCGAGCCAACCCGATCGATGCCAGACGCGGAGCATTGTTCGGTCAACGTACACGTGGGTGTAGCCCATCTCACGAAGCGCGCGAAACCACCGATCGGGTTCATTCGGCGAAGTGCGCGCCAGCTCTTCGAGGGGGCCGCGGTCCCAGACGGTTGTGTAGGTGAATGACCCGCGCAGATAGAACGGTGCGGCCTGGCCGATGAGGAGAACGTGCGCATCATCCGGCAGGAGGTGATTCAGATAAATCGAAGGCACAGCCGAACGGCCGAGTTCCCTCCGCTGCGCGTCGGAAAGCGCTTCACCCGTCAGCACGTCCGTCATTCCCAGATATGCCGCCGGTGCGCCGCCCGATTCTTTGGCCAAGATCAGCACGCTCGGCAGACACCACAGCAACAGGAGCGCCGCGATGACGAATCGAAGCGTCGTTCTAATCGCAGGCCTTGCCGCGCCGATCAGCGCCACGACACCGAGTGTGGTCAGGATCGACAGCGGCACGACCGCCGGAAGCATGAATCGCGACTTGATATGGGTGAACCCGATCCAGAAGATCAACTGAATCAACACGATGATCGTAAGTTGCGCGGTCCGCCGGGAACCGTTCTTGATTGCAAATAAGATGCCGCCCGCCAGAGCGAGCCAGGGCAGGATGAGCCATTGCGGTTTCCACGGTTCGTTCTCGATCGGCGGGCCACCGATTCCAAAGCGGCCGAACTCGTTCCAGGCGTGCATCATGCGTTCACCGATCGGCGCGGTGATCTGGTGCGCTTCGTTCCAGGTGCGCGCCTGTTCTTCAGACCAGTGCGCCAGGCCGAGAGAATCGGTCGCGAATGGGAAAACGGGATTGCCCGACTGTTGTGCGTTGTCGATGAGCCATGGACAGAGCACGATCAGCCCGACGATGGATCCGGCCAAAACGGCCTTGAACCATGCGGCGCGGGGCAGTTGCCACAGCAGCAACACACCGAGCGGGGCCGCCACGAAGCCAATGGCGGTCAGTTTCGCGCCCACGGCGACCGCGGCGATCAGGCCGATGATCGCACCGATCTTCCACGCGGCCATCTCCCGAGCCGGACGCGCCAGGAGAAAAAGTCCCGTCGCCATCATCAGCACGACGGACATCTCGTTGTAGGCCAGTGATCCGGTCACGAGGACCCACGGCGTGCCGATGACCAACACCCCGGCGATCATGAGTGCGGTGGGATCGGCTTGCCAATGGGCTTCGCCCAATGTCGTGCCGGTCAGAGACGCATGCGCGGCTCTTCCGGTCATGATCGCCGCGAGGAGCGCCATGCCGGCGTGGAGAAGTTGGGCGCTGACCGCAGCCGTGACCGCATCGCCGCGCAGTACCGCCAGGTGGTAGTAAGCCGCCTCCATGAAACCGGGAAAGAAGCTGTAGACGTTGTGTTCAAGCGGCATCATGCGGCCGCGATCAAGCCATTCCGCGGGCAGTTGCAGGTGGTAACTCAGAACGTCGTACCCGCTAAACTCGGTCGACCAAAGCAGGCCGGGCGCGGAGAGCGACGCAACGACCAGCACTGTCAGGGCGGGCGCGGCGAGCAGCAGCGCGTGCCTCGGCGAGAAGAGCGGGGGATGCGGATTGAGCAGCGTCGGGTCAGGGATGGGGGCAGGATCACTGACGGATGCCCGGCGGAGCCAGAATGCGGCCAGAACGATGCCAACGAGAAGGATCAGCCATGCGAGGAGTGTTCCGAAAAGCTGAAATGCCCCCAGCCGCGCGAGGAGATGGCTCAGGGCAAGAAGAATCGCCACGCCGATCGCCATCGCAGCGAGATGGTCGAATTTTGCGTTCGCTGGGGTGGACGGCGTGAATTCCTGCAATCTCGACGCAACCAAACCGCCGTAGCCGTATGCCGCCGCAAACCACAACGCGGGCCAGGGCAAGCCGTCAATCAGGGCAAGGATCGCCTCGATGGTCAGCGGGGTTGTGTCCGGTCCCGTCATCGTCGTCAGAACGAACGCGATGAGCAGCGTCACGAGAACGCCAGCGACGATGGGGATCGGCACGATGGACTGGCGGACGGCCATGCGTGCAGCGTAGCGAGCGGATATGAAGTGGAACAGCACGCGGTGGCGTGGCATCGCCGCGAGGCGGGCGGTCGCGATACCATGAATTCGGGCAGGGCATCCTCCAGACCCTGTGTTCAAGTTCAGTCCTGAAGGTCGAGGTCGAATCATGCAACCGGTGAAGCACGGCGGGGGATGGCGGGCCATTCTGTACACCCTGCGCAAAGCGCATCAGGCCGGCGGTTTCTTCAGGATGTGGAAGGCGTTGCGCACGCGCAATACCTGCAAGACCTGCGCGCTGGGCATGGGGGGCGAACTCGGCGGAATGGTCAATGAGAAGCGTCACTTTCCCGAGGTCTGTAAGAAATCCGTGCAGGCCATGGCCGCCGATCTGCAGGGCGCGATCCACGAGCACTTCTTCGCCGATTTCAACCTTGCACAACTTCGTGGTTTTTCCTCGCGTGAACTCGAGGCGGCGGGGCGGCTCACGCGGCCGGTCATGGCGGGCCCGCTCGACCAGAACTACCGCGAGATTGACTGGGACGACGCGATCGACCGTATCGTTGCCCAACTGAAGCGCACCTCGCCCGATGAGGCCATGTTCTATTTCTCAGGGCGATCATCCAACGAAGCCGCGTTCATGTTTCAACTGTTCGCGCGGCTGTACGGTACGAATCACGTCAATAACTGCTCCTTCTTCTGCCATCAGGCCTCGGGCGTCGGTCTTTCCACCGTGACCGGCTCCAGCGCGGGAACCGTCGCGCTCGACGACATCGATCATGCGGATTTGCTCTTTGTGATCGGCGCGAATCCCGCCAGCAATCACCCGCGACTGCTGCGCACCATGGTCGAACTTCGCCGCCGTGGCGGACGGATCATCGTGATCAATCCTGTCCGTGAGCCGGGATTGGTGAAGTTCAAGGTGCCCTCTGACTGGCGCAGCATGCTGAAGGCGTCGACGATCGCGGATGAGTACATTCAGCCGCACGTCGGTGGGGATTGCGCGCTCCTGGCCGGGCTGCTCAAAGCGGTAGTTGAATCTGATGAGCGTGGCGCACTGGATACGAGCTTCATTGAAAATCATTCGGAAGGGTGGGAGGCCTGCCGCGCATCGATCGAAGCAATGTCGTGGGAGGACATCACGCATCGCAGTGGAATTGACCGCGCGGAGATCGAACGCATTGCAAAGCAGTACCTGCAATCAAGGAACACGATCTTCGCCTGGGCGATGGGAATCACGCATCACGAGTTTGGCGTGGAGAATGTGCGGATGATCGCCAATCTCGCCATGGCGCGCGGGATGCTCGGTCGGCGGGGCGCGGGACTGCTTCCGTTGCGCGGCCATTCGAACGTGCAGGGCGTCGGTTCGATGGGGGTCGTACCAAATCTCAAGCCGGCGATTCGTCAGAAGATGGAGTCCGCGTTCAACGTGAAACTTCCGGTCGGTGAAGGCGATGACACGTTGCAGTCTCTGGAACGTGCGCAGGCGGGGGGATTGCGGTTCATGTCGTGTATGGGGGGCAATCTCTACGGCTCAAGTCCCGATGCGAACTTCGCGGCCGAGGCTTTCGCGAAGACCGATTTCGTCGTGTACTTCAATACGACGCTGAACACTTCTCACACGTGGGGGCGAGGTCGTGAGACCCTGATCCTGCCGGTGCTGGCGCGCGATGAAGAGCCGCAGACAACCACCCAGGAGTCGATGTTCAGCTACGTTCGGTTCAGCGAAGGCGGCGAGGCACGGCACGAGGGGCCGCGCAGTGAAGTCGATCTGGTGCTCGAGATCGCCCGACGATACTTCGGCGATGACAGCCCCGTCGACTGGGCCGCCTTCGCCGATCGAACGAAGATCCGCGAAAAGATTGCCGCGGTCATTCCCGGCTACGCGCCGATGGCAAAGGGCGTAAACGGGAGTGCCGACGCCAAAGACAGAACGCGCGAATTTTACGTCGAGGGGAGGCGGTTCGATCGGCCGAGCTTTGCCACCGAAAGCGGGCGAGCGAAGTTCCACGCGATCGATCTGCCGCCTTTGGTCGGGGATGATGGCGGCGAGAGGACTCTGCGTCTGATGACGCTGCGCTCGGAAGGGCAGTTCAACACCGTGGTTTACGAAGAGGAGGATGTGTACCGCGGGCAGGATCGACGGGATGTGATCCTGATGCATTCGGATGACATCGCGCGGCTTGGACTTCAGGAAA
>RECV01000057.1 GCA_007693845.1 Phycisphaerales bacterium | reverse complement strand
TCGCCATCGGGAATGGTGAACTCCGCGCCTTCGACAGCGTGGGCGAGTTGAAACACGATCGTCAACACGACACCTACCACAGATGCCGCCAGTGCGTAGAAGAGCAGCACCACCCACCACGGGTGAAACAGCATCGGCACAACGAACACCAGCGAGATGAAGAACACCTTGCCCGCAATGAACTGCACGAGGTCCCACCCCTTCGGCCGGGGAATCGGATGCTCGCCGCTCTTGCCGGAAATGATGTCAGACAGATCGCCCCAGATGTGCCAGCGAATCGCCACGAAGCCGTAGAGCAGCCACATGTAAAGGTGTTGCCAACGGTGGAACGACAGGCGTTTCTGATGCGGCGTCAATCGGCCGAAGATGCCGACATCGACGTCGCCATCGTGGCCGGTGATGTTGGTGTACGTGTGATGAAACACGCCGTGCTGGTAATGCCAGAGGTACGAACTGCCGCCGATCATCTCGAGCGTCATGGCCATGACGCGATTGATCCACGGCCGATCGGAGTACGCTTGATGGCTGCCATCGTGCTGAACGTTCATGCCGATCCCTGCGGTGACGAGGCCGAGGGCAATGGCGACCGGAACCGCGAGCCACCACGTCGGCACGAAGAACACCAGCAGCACGTACAAGCCGAAGAAACTCGTCAGCAGGATGCCCGTCTTGAGGTACATCTGCCAGCAGTCGCGCTTGCGCCGGCCGGTCTGGATGAAGTAGTCGTCAATGCGCTGCTTCAGTTCGCCCTGAAAAGTGCTTCGACCGATGAATTTGAGACGAACCGGCGCGGCTGTCGCAGCCGGGCCGGGCGATGTCGTGGGAGCTTCGCGCATACAGAGGAGTCTTCCAGCGAGAACAGTGAGCCGCCAACAAAAGGCGATAGAGACCATCGTAGGGAGATTCATCCACTTACGTGGCCAGAATCATCAGCGATTTCAAATCATCCTCACGTATCTGCGCATCACAATCACTCTGCAAGGCGGGAAAGCGTGAATAGCTGCAGCGATCGGGGCCGCTATTCTCTTTGCGCTAATATCGCGATGGCATGCTTCGCCCAGTGATTGATGGAGACGGGGCAAAGAGCAATCCGGAGAGCGGGAACGACAGGCCGGGAGGAGACGACGTGCTTGTCATTCGCGGATCGGGCTACAGCGGCGGGCGAGTCAGTCCGATGGGGTCCATGGACTCTTTCGACTCCGCTGTGGAGCGCTATCGGACGTGCTGTGCTGCGGAATCTCTGCCCGGAGGTCATCTCATGTCCGCATATTCACGATTCACCGAAGTGTTGCCCTTGGCCGTTCTTCTTGCCGGTTGTCCGTTGATCGGCCTGATCGGATGCGCGGATTCGTTGTACAGCGAAGAACCGTCGGCAACCTCTGAAGCCGAAAACGATGCGCCCGTCCGCTCGGATCATGACCACGCCATCACGGGGACCGGCACGTCGCTGACGTTTGCGTCCGCCGCGCCGCGGTTGGATGCGTCATCGTTCGATGCGTTCCAGATCAGCCGCGACAAGGTGGCGCGGTCACTGGACGCGGAGCAGCGGGCGGCGTTCAAGAATGCGCTCGACCGGATCATGATGATGCAGTACCAGATTGATCCGGATTTGTCCTTTGATGAGCAGTGGCGAAAGCAGTTCGGCCATCTCGATGGCATGACCGCGGAAGAGGTCATCGAAAGGATGAGCAGCGGGCAAAGTGAATCGACGCAGCCGCCCGACACGGAGCATCATGCGGAGCGAGATGCTGATGCGATGCGCGTTGCGCTGCTGAGCGCGTTGGAAGGTCTGCGTAAGGACATTGCGCGGTATCACGAACTTCGCGAAGGTGAATATCCGGATCTGGCCCGGTCGTGGAGTGACCTGACCTCACCGATCGCGGTGGATGGCATTCCCGCCGGCCCATTGCGTCGTCTTCCCGCGGTCAATCCTTTCACGGAGGCCCCGCAGTTCGCGAGCACGGTCACGGATGATCGCAGCGAGGTCGGCCCGGAAACCGCGTGGTTCTACGATCGCGCGACGGGCACGATCAAGGCGGTCGTCTGGTACGACGATGCAATGCGTTCGGATCTGGTCGTCGGCAAGTTCATGGCCGGCGACTCGACCGAAGACATCATTACGTACGAATAGAGAACGCGGCGAATAGTGCAAACAGCGAGTCGAGCACGGGGCGAACGCGCGAGGCGGCCGGCGTGGCTTACCCCTGTTCATCCGCGGACGGGCCGTAGATGGCCGGCACCGCGATGTCATTCAGCCGGTAGTACACCGTGAGGATCGCGCGGTGGTGCACGATGTGGCTGAGCACGAAGGTGCGCATGACCGCGCCGCGCGGCATGGTCATCACCGCCGCGCCGGCTTCGTAGAGCGACCACGGTTCGTTCAGCTTCGCATTGTCGAAACGTTGAATCGCACTGCGCGCTTCGATGGTGTTTCCGTCGAAGAGTTCAAGAATCGCATCACGATTCGAGAGAGTGGGCGTGGCGTGGGGTTCACCATTCACGGGCGCGACATCGAAGCCGGGCTCGGTGAGGATGTTCTCCACCCAGCCGGGGATTTCCGTCAGGTGATTCGCGTTCCAGCCGATGGTGTTCGACTTCGGATGCGGCTTCCAGTCGAGTTTGTCATTCGGCAGGCGCTCCAGCACCCGCCGCGTGGTGGCCACTTCCTGATCAAACTCCGGCAGAATCATTTCGGCGTAGCTCATGAACTTCCCTCTGGCATGTTGGACAAAAAACCTGCGGTGTACACACAGGTTCATTGGGAGAAGTCCCGCCGAAGTTGCACGGTTCAGCCCCAGTTCTCCAGAAGCAGGAGCAGGTCAAAGACGTTGACCGTGCCGTCGCCGTTGAGGTCAGCGGGGCAATCGCTCCCGCTCGGGCAAGGGCCCCAGCCCTCCAGCAGAAGCAGCAGATCGAAGACGTTGACCACGCCGTCACCGTTCAGGTCGCCGATCACGCCGGGGTCGGTCTTGGGCGGTTCGGGGAAGAGCCACGCCAGCGCGACGGTTCGCTGGCCGCTGAAAGCGTCCGCGCGATTCGCCTCAAGGACGTATTCACCCGGTTCGAGGCCGGTGATGTAGAGGTGCTCGACGTTGTTGAGCGTGCTTTGACTCGCGACGTTGCCGCCCGCGAAGTATGGCTCACCGGCGGGGCCGATGAGCGTTGTGAGTTGGCCGGCGTCATCAACTCGCCATAACTGCAGGTTCACGTTCTGCGTCTGGGGCAAGTTGTAGTTCGCGCCGAAGGTGCGCGTCCACGTTGAGATGATGGAGACTTCTTCGGCGAATTCGGGGACATCAAATCGCCAGTACCGACTTTGACCGGCGTTCATGGTGGCAAGCCCCCAGCCGGCGTGGCCGGCCGCGGTTGCCGGCAATGACTGCGTGTCGCCGGCCACGACATCACCGGTCAGAATGCGGTGACTTCGATCGACGTTGAGCGCCCCCGCGCCAAAGACTTCATCGAGCGGACGGTCGGTCACGCCGCGCTGAGGGCCGGAAGTCTCCGGATTGTTGGTCCAGCCGTCGAAATGGTCTGCCCCGGCGAGGATCACCGCGCGCAGCACATCGATCCGTGTGGCGTCCGTGATGTTGCCGCTGAGCACAGGATCGGTCTCGGCGGTTTCGATCATCAGCGCGGCCGCGCCGCCGACGAGCGGCGCGGCCCAACTCGTGAGATTGCCCGGTGCGACGATCTCGGGTTTCATCCGCCCGGCGCCGTCGATGCCGCCGATGGTGTCTCCGGTCGCGTGATTGCCGCTCAGGATTCCCACGGACAGGCCGTTGTACATGTGGCTGAGGAGCGGTAACTGATTGTTGCTGTTGTTGATCCCGATCGAGAAGAAGACGTTGTCACGCTGCGCCAGAAAGTCGGCCCGGCGGATGATTTCGTTGTTGAAGTTGTCCGCATCGCCGATCCAACTGTTGTTGAGAATGCGCATGCCTGCGGGTGGTGTGAGCGGCGGCGCGCCGATGCCCTGCCCGACGCGAAGCCCGCCGGCCTGCAGCCAGTTGTTGGTCTCCCAGACGTGAGCGGTCGGAATGCCGGGCGAAAGACTGATCTCCGAGCCGAAGAAGTTGCGCGCGACCGTGGTCGCGTGGCCGGACGAACCGCTGCTTCCGCTCATCGGCAGGATGGTGACACCCTGCAGTTCGGGGTTGGATGCATTCGGAAGGTAGTTGTTGTTGGCGGGGGACTCCACCATACCGACGATGACGTCTTCGCCGGTGGGGACATTCTCCTCACCGAGCCGTTCGATGAGCTCGTCGAGGCCGGCCTGCGCCAAAGCGGACGACGTGCCGGTTGAGACCAGCAGCGCAAGGCCCAGCAGACCGGAGGTCAACGCACCCGGTTGAGCAATCCGACGTTCAAAGAGCCCGCCCCATACGGCACGGCAAAATGGCATGTGACTTTCTCCCGACGCTGGCGTCCTTCGTTCAGACAAATGAATCAATCAACGGAACGAGTACCCGTTAGGACGATGATCGTTGAAATCGCCGAACGTGACTCCGATCGATCAACTCTAGCACACTCCGAGGGCGGGGCAATTTAAATTGCGTCAAGCTTGGAGGTTGATTCAATGGAGCGGAATCGGCGACCAGA
>RECV01000196.1 GCA_007693845.1 Phycisphaerales bacterium | reverse complement strand
TTCCGTATATGGTCGGGCGCTCCTCATTGGAGACGCAATCCGCAGTGCGCCGCGTAATCGCGGATATCTCCTTTGCGCAGGCCGATGCGATCAGTCACCAGGAGTACCGACGGGTGTACTTCTACGAGGACGGCCGGGGCTACTGCATCATTCGTGTCGGCGCAAACTTCGATGCGGAGTTTGACCCGGATACGGCGGACTACATTTACGATCCGCTCGGGAACGCCGGGCCGGACGGAAAGTACATCGTCGACTTTACGGCCGACAAGCGTTATGAGCACGTATCGATTCAACAGGCCACGCTGGATAACAATCAGCGGTATCTCACGTTCGACCAGACGGGCGGCACGGTCATGAGCGGCGGCGCGCCCGGAACCGGCGGGCACATCATCGTTCATTCCGACGATGCCAGTTATCGGATAAACGTCGAGCCGTTTACCGGTCGACTGACCGTCGTGAAGCTCAGCCAGGATTGATCGCTGAGCCGATCGATAGATGCGGCATCGGGAAATTCATCACACGATTCACTTCTCGATCATGGAACTCCACTGAAGCGGAGGCGGGGGGTGTCCGATCAACTCCAGAGCAGAAGAGGAGCGATCCGTGTTCAGAGGCCGATTTTCATCTTGCTACGGAGCCGTGGGCATCGACCTGAGTTCGCGCGCCATCAAAATGCTGCAGTTGCGGGAACGATCCGGCGAGCTCGCGGTCGTCGGGGCGGCGACCGAACCGATCCCGTTCACTGAGGACGGGAAGGTTGATGGCGAGAAAATGACTCGTCAGATCCGTCACGCCATCGCGACCGGCGGATTCTCGGGACGTCGCTGCGTCATCAGTCTGCCACGTAAGCAGGTCAAGATCCAATCCATTCGCCTGCCGCGCATGTCGGACCCGGAGTTGCTGGAAGCGGCCCGCTGGGAAGCCGCGCAGCGATTCGAGTTTGATCGGCAAGCAATGGAAGTCAGCATCCTGAGAACGGGTGCGTCACCGCAGGGAGGCGAGTCTCGGGAGGAAGTCCTGCTCGTCGCCGCTTCTCACGCCGTCATCAACGAATACGTGAATCCGATCGTGACGGCGGGTTTGCGACCGCTGGCCATCGACACGGACTTCGGCGCGACTGCGCGGATCTTCAGCCGCCAGTACCGGCGCGAGGGTGATCGTGATCAGGTGCGCGTGGTGATCGAGATCGGAGAGAGCGGCGCCACCGTTGAAATTCTTCGTGGTGATCAAGTTGCATTCTGCAAACCGATCGGCGGCGGCGGCCGGGACTTCACCAAGGCGGTGGCGGAGCATCTGCAGATCACGCCGAAAGCCGCGGAGGAACTGCGTGCTTCGCGATTGATCGCAGCGCGTCACGGAAGCGAGAAAAGTGTAAAGGATGAGAAGACCGATCGCGCCGTGTACGAAGCGGTGCGGCCTCTTCTCGGCGACCTGGTGAAGGAAGTCACGCTTTGCATTCGCTACTACGGCGTGACGTTTCGTGGTCGCCCGCCGTTCCAGATCATTCTGGCCGGAGGAGACGGCCAGGAACCGAATCTGGACCGGATGATTCAAGAGAGTTGTAAGTTGCCGGTGGTCTACGATGATCAGATCGAGACGCTCGCCGGGCTGCAGCGACAGATTCGGGATTCCTTCAATCGCGATCCCGGGCCGCCCGGATGCTGGGCTGTCGCCGCCGGACTCAGTCTCCGCGGACTGTCTGAGATTCGACATTCCCTGACGATTCAGAACGACCACGGCGCGCGAAGGGGGGCGGCATGAATCAGCAACCCATTGATCTTCTCCCGAACTCGATCCGAGAGCGTTGCCAGGCGGGCCTGCGCACCGGCCGCTACGTCGCTGCTGTCATCACCGCGATCGCCGTCACGCTCGCGCTCGCGGGTTACGTTCGCTATGACTTCAGTCGAACGGAAGATCGACACGCGATCGTGAAGGAACACGCCGATCTCGTCATTCAGATGGAAGATCGGGTTCGGACGCTCAAGCGGGCGCTGGATGAAACCAATCAGGCGATCAACCTCCAACGCAAGATCGCCTTTCCGGTTGAGTCCAGTCTCGTCCTGGCGACACTGATCAACGCGTTGCCCGACGGCATGACGCTCGAACGGCTGGACTTTGACGCGACGCCACGTCGGCAGACACGGTCAAGCCGGAACCGTGGCAGCTCAAAGGAAGAAGCCCCGCCGAGATTTCTCTTCGGCGAGCTTTCTGGATTTGCGATAACCGATGAATCGATCGCTGAGCTTGTCACGCGTTTACAGCGGACGCGGCCATTCGATGAGATCAGTCTGGATTTCAGCCGGACGCGCAATGTGAGAGACATCTCCGCACGCGAGTTCCGCATCAGCTTTCGCATTTCGCTCGATACGCCGTACGCGGTTGAGTTGACGGATGCCGGATCACAGTTTGGCGGAGGGCTTCCCGAATGATTCAGGACCAGAAACACATTGCTCTGGCCGTGGCGACCTTCTTCGGTGTCCTGGGTTTCGGAACGATGGCGCTGGTTTGGCCGGCCTGGTCGAACACGCAGGAACTCCGCGCGGAGATCAAGGGCTTGGAAGCGAAGATGAACGCCCTGGACGCCGTGACCGAACAGACCACACAGCTCAGCGAGGAACTTCACGAAGCACGAACCTACCTGACGCAGGATCTCAAGCGGATTCCGGACGCGCCGAACATTGCCGACCTCATGCGCCGACTGTCGCTGCGTGTCGACGGTGTCACGGTCTGGGATCAGACCTTCACCGCCGGCAGCCAGCACGCACCGCTGGGCGTCAAGCGCGAGGGGGAGACTGACGACGGGCCGGACATCAAGGCCATGCCGCTCAACATCGACATGCAAGCTACGTTCGATTCGGTCTTTGCCCTGCTGCAATCCGCCGAGTCGATGGATCGTCTGGTGCGAATCGTCTCGCTTCGACTCCACGCGGATCGTGAGCGATTGAATCGGGATGGTGAGCCCATACTGGTGGCGACCGTCGGGCTCGATGCCATCTACGAAACCGTGACCGGGGAGGAACCTTGAACATGCACCCGACCCTCAGACGATACTGGATTCAACTGACGGCGGATCGCAAGAAGTTCGGTCTGCTGTGCGCCATGGTGGCGGTCGGCATGCTGCTCTGGGCACGTATCGTCATCATCTCCAACGTGCCGCGAACCGCGACGGCGACCAATGAGGACGAGCAGGTCGAAATCCTGAACACTGCCGATAGCACGTTGTACACCAGTGCATCACGCGAGAAGAGTCAGGTGAATATCCAGCTTGACCGTCGCCCGGAACGTGATCCATTCGTTATCGACCCCGTCTTTTTCCCGAAACCGGATATCGGTGCCGCGAGCTCATCGAATGATGACAAGTCGGCGGCGAATCCGGTCGAAGATTCAGAGTCGCGCGAAGCGCGGCTGATGGCTCGGCTGAAGGAAGCGACCGGGCGCCTCACACTCGAGGCCGTGATGAGCGGTCCCCCGCCCATGGCGATCATCAGTGGCAAGGCGTACCGAATCGGCCAGACCATCACGACGGGCACGAGCCAGGAGTATGAATTCGTTCTAAAGGAAGTCAGTCATCGGACAGTTACGCTCGACTTCGAGGGGAGGAAGTTCGAGCTTCGGATGACCCAGTTGGGTCAATGAACACTCGTTCAACGCGAATTTGCCAGGGAGCCATCTCCATGATTCTGAACATCACGACATGCCGCGGGCTTTTTTTTGGATCCGTGCTGTCCGTCTGTGCGGCCTGCGGGTTGCTGGTAGACGCGGCAAACGGGCAAAGCCGCGACAGAGGCAACGACGTTAGTGTGACCGATTACGGCACGGTGGACCTCGCCGTCCAGGACACCGATCTGGCCCAGGTTCTTCAAATGCTCTCAATTCAGAGCAAGAAGAACATCATCACCAGCAAGAGCGTCTCCGCAACGGTCACCGCCAACCTCTATGACGTGACCTTCTACGAAGCCCTCGATGCCATTCTTCGTGTCAATGGATATGGCTACATCGAGGAAGGCAACTTCATCTACATCTACACCCAGGCGGAACTCGAAGAGATCGAGCGATCCATGCGGAAGACCGAAAGCCGCATCTTCGAGCTCGAGTATCTCTCCGCGTCTGATGCCCGGGAGTTCGTTGAGCCGCTTCTCAGTGATGACGGCGCGCTTTCGCAACGTGGTGATGTGCAGGCGGGATTCAAGCCCGACATCAACGATGGCGGTGCGGATGAATACGCCTTCAGCGCCAAGATCGTGGTGAATGACTATCCGGAAAACCTGGATGCCATCGCCAATCTGCTGCGTGATCTCGATACCCCTCCCCAGCAGGTGCTGGTGGAAGCCACGGTGCTCCGCACCCGATTGTTTGAAGACAATGCCTTTGGCATCGACTTCAGCATCCTCGGCAGCGTCGACTTCACCGACATGTTCACGCCGTTCAGTGCGGTGGATGATCTCTTCTCCAAGGGACAGCCCGAAGGCACGATCGAAAGCGGCGCGGGATCACCCGCGACCGAATCCACCGGCCATCGTCCCACCGACGGGCGTGCACGTGCGTTGACCAGCCGCACCACCACCGGCGGCGGTATGAAACTGGGCATCATTCAGGACAATGTCAGCGTGTTCCTCCGGGTGCTCGACGAGGTGACCGACTCCACCGTCCTCGCTCGGCCGAAGATCATGGCCCTGAACCGCCAGCGCGCTGAAGTGCTCGTCGGTGAAAAGGTGGCCTACCGCTCCTCGACGGCGACGGAAACCTCGGTGACGCAGCGCGTCGAGTTCCTCGACACCGGTGTGTCCCTGTCCTTCCGACCGTTCATCAGCCGTGGCGGCATGGTTCGCATGGAACTGCAGCCGAAGGTTTCCTTCGCCACTTTGCGCGACACCGGTGACGGCGATACGCTGCCGGACGAATTCACGAACGAACTGACCACGAACGTACGGGTGCGCGACGGTCAGACGCTGGTGCTCGGCGGGCTCTTCGAGGAAGACATTCAGAAGACGCGCCGTCAGGTGCCGCTCCTGGGTGATATTCCGTTGCTCGGCGCCGCCTTCCGCGGTCAGGAGGATCGCATCCGTCGGAACGAGATCATCTTCCTGATTACGCCGACGATCCTGAACGACGAATCGCTTTGGGAGATGGGCCGCGATTCGCTGGAGTACGTCGAAGCGGCTCAGGTCGGCGCTCGTGCCGGACTGCTTCCATTCAGCCGGGATAAGGTCACGGCCAACTACAACCAGATGGCAATCGACGCGTACAACCGCGGCGATCTGAAGATGGCCCATTATTACATCAACAACTCGCTGCGTCTCAAATCACAGCAGCCGGAAATGATCCGTCTGCGGCAGCAGGTCACCGGGATTCGGGAACGAGCGCACGAACGCGGCATCATGGAACGCGCGGTTCGCCGTCAACTCGGCATCGCCACGAGTGATGAAGTGCCTGAAGAAGTTCCGCAGCCCAAGCCGGATTCACGCAGCGCAGCGCCCGATCAACCGGCCAATGAGCCGCAACGGCCTAAGGTGACTTCGACCAGCCAGTTCGGAGCCAACGTCGGCGCCAGTGTTCAGCCGAAGTCCCGTTCGACGTCGAAGCCGAAAGGTGCATCACCGGAAGCGGCTTCGCAATCCAAGCCGACGTCCGAGCCGACCACCGTGTCCTCAACCGGCACGGCTTCGACAACGAATCAGAAGGAATCGGCGTCGGGCAGCGAGATCTACGGCGAAATCTTCGTCGAGATGCGCGACAAGTTCGACGGCGGTTGCTTCTGGTCCGCATGGATGTGGCCGACGATCAAGCTGAGCGCTCTGCACGACGGTCATGATTTCACCACCGGAATCGCCGGCGTGAACGCCGCGGATCGTGACTGATCCGGCCGGTGCCCGCCGCCTGAATCGCTGGAATGTTTTGTATGCCAACCAGATTGGAGTTCGTCATGGGTATTCGCAAAGGACTCGTTCTGCTCGGGGGGATCACGATCGCATTCGGTCTGCTCGGGTGTGATGGGCCGACCAAGCAGGGGGTGCAGGCGCGGTCGGCGGCCAGTGAACGCGTCAACATCGTCAATGCACAGATGAGCTTTGACCAGGCCCGCCGCGCGTTTGAAGTCGGACAGTTCGACCGCGCGCTGCGCGAGATCCAAGCGGCGGTCAATCGGTACCCGGATGAGCCGAAGTATCACTTGCTCGAAGGTCGAATCTATCACGAAATGCACCGGCTCGAAGATGCGCAGCGGTCCCTGACCCGCGCCATCGAATTGAATGATGAGTTCTCGGATGCCCACTACTTTCTCGGCATCGTCTACCAGCGGTGGTCGAATCACGAGATGGCATTCGACCATTACTGGAAAGCGGCCCAGGCCGACACCAACAAGGTGCAGTATCTTCTCGCCGCAGCGGAGGCGCTGGTGACACTGGGTGAGTACGACCGCGCTCAGGAAGTGATCCAGCAGAAATCGAGTCATTTCGAGCACAATGCCGCCATCCGGCATCTGCAGGGGAAGGTGGCGTTGCTTCAGGATGATCCGGTGCGCGCCGCCCGTCTGCTGGGCGAAGCGCGGTTGCTCAACCCGGATGACCTCATGCTGCTCGAAGAGTTGGCGTGGGCTCAGTACGAAGCGCAGCAGTACGGCCGAAGCTACGAGTCCATCAGCCACCTGCTCCAACGCAGCCAGGAACGGCGATCGGATCTGATGCTGATGCAGGCCCGTTGTCTCGTCTTCACCGATCGACTGATCGAAGCTCGAAACGTGTACCTGGAGTTGACTCAGCACGACAGCAGTGATGTGGACGCCTGGATTGAGCTCGGTTCTGTCGCGGCCGAGTTGGGAGACCATCGGCGGGTCGCAATCAGCGCCGGCCGAATCATTGCGCTCGCGCCGGAGCGCTTCGAGGGTTACCTGCTGCGCGCCATGTACGAACGTGAGCAAGGCAATGATCACGAGGTGGCGTTGCAGATAGAGAAGGCGGTCGAGCGTGCTGATGACTCGATCCTTCCGCTGCTGATGATGGGGTCTCTCCACGAAGAGCGCGGTCAATACGAAGCCGCTGCGCGGTCCTACGGCCGCGCTCTGCTGAAGTCACCGAAGCATGATCTGGCACAGGCGGGCTTCAATCGCGCTAGCAACCGTACACAGATCACCCACGTGCCGACCGAATGAAGGCCGTCCAACCCACCACATGCCTGCACTCAACCGTACGCCAAGAGGGTGAAATGAAAGCAGGGGCCATTGCCAGTCTGTTATTCATCGTGACGCTTGCCATCGGCACGTTCCTCGTCTGGAGCATCGTGCCACGCATCGGCGCGGTGGCTTCTATGGGGCCGTGGATGCAGGCCTTCACGATGGCGACCGTGCTGACGGTCATCATGGCATCCGTGATTGTGCCCCTCGGCATCACGCTCGATCGCTGGCTGTCTCGGTTGCGCGAGTACCTTCAGAATCTTGGCGATCCGGAATCATCCGCGACGTTTTGCGCTCCCGGATGGCTTAAACCGGTGGCCGACTCGTTCACCAAGGCGATCGAACAATACAGCGAACGCGAAGCGATGCTGAGAAATCAGCTTCGTGAAATCGAGATCAATCACCACGTTTCCGAAGCCGAACGCCGGCAGATCGAAGCGGTGCTGCACGCGCTGCGTGACGGCGTGCTGGTCACCAATACGTTCAACGAGATCGTGATCGCCAACGAGCGTGCCGCGGAGATTCTCGGCTTTGCCGTCGATGAAGCGACCCATCAACCGATTGACAAGGCAATCGCCGACGAAGCGCTTTGCCGGATGATTGTCGATACCCGCGATTCCGGGAACACCCGTGACGTTCGGCATGTCGAACATGCCATCTCTCCTGACCCGCAGCACGGTGAGCCGGAAGTGTCGTACGATGTGACCCTGGCGTGCGTCGAGGACCACAAGCAGGACGTCGGCGGCGTGGTCACCATTCTGCATGACCTGACTCGGGAGCGTGAAGTCTCCCAAATGAAATCAGACTTCGTCTCAAAGGCCAGTCACGAGTTGCGCACGCCGCTCGCGTCCATCCGCGCCTATGTGGAGATGCTGGTGGACGGCGAGGCGGAGGATGAAGACTCCCGCCAGGAGTTTTACCGCATCATTCAGGATGAAACCGACCGGCTCGGCCGGCTGATCGACAACATGCTCAACATCAGCCGCATCGAAGCGGGCATCGTTCAGATTGAACGCGAAAACGTAGACATCAAGGAATCGATCAATCGCACGATTCAGACGCTTGAGCCGCATGCACGCGAGAAGGACATCGGACTGCATACCAAGCTGGCCGCGATCGATCTCTGTGTCGAGGGCGACAAGGACATGCTCTATCAGGTCGTGTTGAACCTGGTCTCGAATGCGGTCAAGTACACGCCTGAAGGTGGAAGAATCACGGTCTCGGCCGACTCGGACAATCTGACGCGCAGCGTTGTGGTCACGGTCTCCGACACCGGACTCGGCATCCCGCCGGATTCGATTCCGAAACTGTTCGGTAAGTTCTACCGGGTCGATAACTACAAGCGCATCGCCAAGGGCACCGGACTGGGCTTGAGTTTGTGCAAGCATATTGTGGAGACCGTGCACCACGGTCAGATCGGCGTGGAATCCAAACTGGGGATGGGTTCAAGATTCTGGTTCTCAGTTCCGATGCGCTACGCGGGCTCTCAGGCCGCGGCCTGAACCAAGGAGGGTGATGTGATGTCCGGACGAATCCTGGTCGTTGATGATGAGGCGCACATCGTGCAGGTGGTTTCTCTGAAACTTCGCAACGCGGGGTTTGAGGTTCTGACCGCCGTGGACGGCGAGGAAGGTCTGGAGATCGCCACACGCGAGTTACCGGATCTCATCATCACCGACTTTCAAATGCCGTACATGACCGGACTCGAATTGTGCCATGCGCTGGCGAAATCACCGGAGACCTCGGAAATTCCGATTCTCATGCTCACGGCGCGGGGCTACGCGCTCGATGAAGAGGATCTGGCAAAGGGCAACATCAAAGATGTCTTGAGCAAACCGTTCAGCCCGCGTCTCATCGTGCAGCAGGTTCATGAGTTGCTCAGCGGCGAAAAGCGGGACGGAAAGCAGGGTGGTGAGGCGGATGCCTCGCCGGGCACGACTTCGGAGGCCGCGTGAACACCAGCGTGATCCATCAGCAGATTCTCCAGGACTATGACTCGCTGCGCGAACGTCTCCGCGCCGCGGGCATGGTGGCGGTGATTTGCGACGAACACGGCCAGCGCGTTTCCAAGCCCGAGGGACAGCTCGACTGGTTTGATTCATTGTTCATCAATTCGCCTTTGATCAACCGCTATCTGCAAGCCGCGGCCAAGACATGGGGCGATGAGCATCCGCCCGAGTCGGTGCAGGTGGCACCGGGAATATGGTTCGTTCCCGTGCCGCTGACGAATCGTCGGCGTGTGAGCGGGTACTCCGTCACGATCCTTCCGACAGATGAGATCCTGGAGTCGGAACAGCTTCTTGCCCTCTGCCAGTCGGCGCAGTGTGACTATCAGCTCACGCGCAGTCTGCTCGCCCAGCTTCCGCCGGTGAGTTCCAGTGATGTCCCGCGGACCGCGGCGCTGGTGCGATCACTTCACGAAGTGCAGGCACGACTGTCCGTTGACGAGGAAGCGATCGAGAGCACCGGGAAGCAGCTTGCCGAGTCGTATGAGGAAATCAGTCTTCTGTACACGATCATTCAGAGCATGACGGTCGTGCAACAGCCGGATCGGTTCGTGCGCATCGTGTGTGAGGAACTGCTGGCGACCCTGCCGTACCGCTGGATCGCCATGCGGATGGTGGATGATCCGGAGCGACTTAAGAAGCTGGCCGGTGAACTGGTCATAGCCGGCGAGACCGGGGCCACCCGTCGGAATCTGCGCGACCATACCGGCGAACTGATTCAGGAGGTTCAACCGGATGCACCGTTGGTGATCGATCCGCTGCGCAATCCGGCCCATCGCCAATACCGCTGCTTCGGTCAGAACGCGCTGATTCATCCGATCTCCAGTGACGGTCGCCTGCTCGGGCTTCTCATTGCCGGCGACAAGCAGGGCGATGACAGTGCGGCCTCCTCGGTTGACATGAAACTGCTCGGGGCTTCCGCAAGCCACACCGCGATCTTTCTCGAGAACGCGGCACTCTACGACGATCTGAACGCCATGTTCCTCGGCACGCTGGAAGCCCTGACGGCCTCCATCGACGCCAAGGATCGTTACACCTGCGGTCACTCGCAGCGCGTGGCGCATCTGACGCAGCAGCTTGCCATTGCCGCCGGTCTCGAAGAGGACACCGTCAAACGAATGCACATCGCGGGCCTGGTTCATGATGTGGGCAAGATCGGCGTGCCCGAGACAGTGCTGCTCAAACCCGGTCGCCTGACCGACGATGAGTTCGCGTGGATCCGCAAGCATCCGGATATCGGATACCGGATTCTCAAGGACATCCCACAGTTCAAGGACATTCTTCCCGGCGTGCTGTATCACCACGAACGTTGGGACGGCGGGGGATACCCGCGCGGGATTGCCGGTGAGGACATTCCCCTGGTGGCCCGACTGATCTGCCTTGCTGACTCTTTCGACGCCATGAGTTCAACGCGGACCTACCGCTCCGCCATGAATCGTAAGCAGGTTCTGGCGGAAGTTGAAAGTTGTGCCGGGACTCAGTTCGATCCGGATCTGGCCAAACTCTTCGTCAAGTTGGAATTCGACGGTTACGACCGACTGGTGCGAGAGCACCGCGCGAATGAGCATCCGGCGGCGGCCGGAATCAGGGCGCAGAGCCGGGGGGCCGCGGCATGAAATTCAGCTACGAAGACCACGGGCAGGTCACGGTCCTGACCATCAGCGGCGAACTGACCGCTGATGAAGCGGATGCGTTCCGACGTTCCTGCCAGGAGCGATTCGCCGCCGGCGTGAAGGACGTCGTGCTCGATCTGGAGCACCTGATGCTGATCGACTCCTCCGGCCTGGAACAGCTTCTCTGGTTGATGGAAGAACTGGCGGACATTAACGGTCAGTTGCGCATCGTCAACCCGGATGACACGATCGCCAAGATCCTCGAAATCACGCGACTGGACCGTCGCTTCAATATCCATGAGACCATCGAAGCAGCGGCCAAAAGTCTTCGCTGATTCCTTGATGCCACGATGACGAATCTGCAGCACCATTCCGATGCAGTTGATGCAGCGCCGAAGATTCCGCTCGGCGAGATGCTGGTGCAGCGGAATGTCATCACCGCTAATCAATTGCAACAGGCGCTCGAGCATCAGCGACAGAAGGGGCACAAGAAGCTGCTCGGCGAAGTGCTGATGGAACTCAACTTCGTCAACGAGCAACATGTCCTCGAAGTGCTGGCCGAGGGCTACGGGGTTCCGTTCGTCACGCAGATCTCCCGCCTGGCCGACCCCAAGACGATCGAGCTTCTGCCGCGTGAGTTCATCGAAGAGCACAAGGTGCTGCCGCTCTTTCTCGTGCGGGATGTGCTGACCATTGCCGTGGCAGAGCCGGCGAACCTGTTTCTGGTCGAGGAAATCAATCGCCGCACCGGTTTCGAGGTTCAGATCGTCGCGGCGACCATGCAGGAGATCGAGTCGTCGATTCGGTCCTACCTGCCTTCCGCGAACGTCTTCGTGATCGACGATATCTACGAAGACATCGACGATGCCGATTTCAGCGTGATCGAGAAACAGGTGACCGAGCTTTCGGATCTGGAGGAGATCGCCGGCCACAGTCCGGTCGTCAAGCTGGTGAATTACCTGATCTTCTCCGCGGTGCAGGACGGCGCGTCGGATATTCACATTGAACCGGATGACCACCGGCTCCGGGTGCGGTACCGGGTGGACGGGCGGCTCTTTGAGAAGCTCTGCCCGCCCTACAAGATGCACGCCGCGATCACCAGCCGCATCAAGATCATGAGCAATCTGGATATCTCCGAGCGACGTCAGCCGCAGGACGGCGATATTCACGTCATGATGGAAGGTCGACCGGTGGATCTGCGGGTGTCGACCATGCCGGGCAAGTTCGGCGAAAAGGTCGTCATCCGAATCATCGATACGCGGAACATCAACCTTTCGCTCGACAAGATCGGGTTCTCGCCCACGATGCTCGAGCAGTGGAAGACGATCGTACAGCAACCGAACGGTGTGGTTCTCGTGACCGGCCCGACCGGTTCGGGTAAGTCAACCACGCTGTACTCGGTACTCAACCTGCTCAATCGGGAAGATGTCAACATTTCCACGGTTGAAGATCCGATCGAGGCCAACATCCCCGGCATCAATCAGTCGCAGGTGAACGAAAAGGCCGGCTTTACCTTCGCCACCGCACTCCGATCACTTCTTCGTCAGGACCCGGACATTCTCATGGTGGGCGAAGTGCGTGATCCCGAGACGGCGCAGATCGTCACCCAGGCCGCGCTTACCGGCCACCTCGTGTTTTCCACGCTGCACACGAACGATGCGCCGAGCGCGATCACGCGTCTGGCGAACATCGGCATCGAGCCGTATCTCGTGGCGGCAACGTTGCGCGGCGTGCTTGGTCAGCGCCTGGTGCGCAAGATCTGCCCACACTGCAAGGAACCCTACCAGCCGGACGAGATGACGCGCGAGATGGTCGAGAAGGTCTGCGGGCCGTTTGAGTCACTGTATCGCGGCCAGGGGTGCAGCCGCTGTCGTGCCACCGGATTTGCCGGGCGAATCGGCGTCTTTGAACTGCTCATTCCCACCGAGGAAGCGCTGAACGTCATTGCCCGCGGTAACAACCTGCAGGACCTGCGCAGTGAATTGAGTTCCACCGGGTACGTCACACTGCGCGAGGACGGACTTCACAAGGTCATGGGCGGGCTGACCACGCCGGAAGAAGTCTTCTACGTCACGAGCATGTAGATGCACACTACGGGAGAGCACTAATGTCGGCGCAGGTTACCTACGGCTACAAAGCGCGGGATTCTCACGGCGAGATCGTCAGCGGAACGATCGCGGCTTCAAGCGCGGAGGAAGTCGGAGCGCGACTCCGGGCCGAAGGAAAATACGTCCTCAACGTTTCCGAACACGCATTGCGCAGCGAGACGGGACTTGATGATTATCAGATTCGCCGAAACGAAATGGCCAAGCGCGTTTCGCGCGAAGATGTCATTACGTTCTGCCAGCAGCTCTCGGTGATGCTGGAGACCGGCGTGCCGCTCAGTGAGGCTCTGGACGCCTTTTGTCGCCAGATCGAAAAGCGTGAATTGCAGGAAGTCATCAAGTCACTTCACGCGGACATTGAGGGTGGCGAGCCGTTCTCAACTGCCATGGCCAAGTGGCCGCGCGTGTTCCCGAGCATGATGATCAGTCTTATGCGCGCATCGGAGGAGTCCGGTTCGATGTCGATGATGCTGGGACGCATCGGTGACTATCTGGCGAAGGAGCGGCGCACGGCACGGCAGGTCAAAGGCGCGCTCGGGTATCCCATTTTTATGATGACGATCGCCCTGGCTTTGACCGTGTTTCTCATGGCGTTTGTGCTCCCGCGCTTTGCCTCGATTTACGAGATGCGCTCCGCGGCGCTGCCGACGCCCACCGTGATCCTCATGGGCATCAGCAACTTCGTTACCTCGCAGTATCTCATTTACGGGCCTGTTCTGTTCGTCCTGATCGTGGGCGTTACAATCTGGGTGCGAAAGCCGTCCGGCCGACGTGCATGCGACTGGTTGCGGCTGAACACCCCGATCATCGGCGGCATGTACCGGCAACTCTATATCACGCGCTTTACGCGCACCATGGGTACGCTCCTGGCGGCCGGTGTGAATCTGCTCGACATCATCGATATCTGCCGCGGCGTGACCAACAACCGGTACTACGATGAACTCTGGGACGAAATGACCCGGCAGATCCGTGACGGGAACCAGTTGAGTGAACCCCTCTTCGAGTCGTCACTCATTCCCGCCAACGTGGCGTCCATGATTGCCTCCGGCGAACGTTCCAGCCGTCTCGCGGAAGTCATGGAACGCATCGCGGCGTTCAGCGAGGAAGAACTCGAAACGGCGATCAAACAGATGACATCGTACATCGAACCCATCATGATTCTGACGATGGGGATCCTCGTCGGCGGCGTGGCCTTGGCGCTGCTCCTGCCCGTCTTCCGGATGGGGAACGTCATGGCCGGATCATGAGTGCCATTCGTCGGTCTTCGTGGGCAGGCCTCGCTCCACATTGAGCGGTTTTCTCGCGATCTCCGTACGCAATCTGCACAGTCCGGACCGATAATCCGATCATCCGGGAAGACCTTTTGCCACACAACCGACGATGCAAACGCCACACAAGAAACTACTGGAAGAGCTGTTTCGCCGCCTGGATTCAGGCGACGAGGCGGGCATCATTGATGCACTGCGCGAGGGCCGATCGCGCCTGCGGGCTGACGAGCAGCAGCGCGATCAGCGGGCGCAGACTGTTCGCTTTCATTTCGAGGATGGCACATTGACGGTTCGACCCGTCGGGCCGCGTATCACCGACCGTGCCGCGCTCATCATCCGGACGGAAGTCAATCAGCGTCTGCTTGATCCCCAGCCGGCATTTCACACGCTCTCGGTTGACTTCCGGGACGTCACCACGCTCAACGGCGCGGCCCTGACTCTGTTCGCCGATCTCAGGCGAAATGCGACGGTTTTCGGCGTGCGCGCCGTCGGGACGGGCGTCGCCCCCGATATGGAAAAACAACTGCGTCGCTTTCGCCTCGGACAGGGTCGGCGTCGGGCGTGGTCGCGACTGCTTGGATCCTGAGTCGTGAATTGCAGTGCAGGACCGGGCGCGCGGGGCTTTGCCCCGCGGCTAAACGGGGGTGTGTCGATGCCTTGATTGCACTTCAATTGCGCCGAGCGCCCGACTTTCGTCATGGATCTGTCTTACTCGCCCTTGCGGAAGAGATCGAGAAACCGATCTTCGTACTGTTTGAAAACGCCGTGCCGATCGAGTTCGGCTTTCAATTGGACGGCCCGGCTCCGGTCCTTTTCGGCAGCTTCGAAGAGTGACTCGATTCGGCGTTTCGCTTCCGGATCGATCTCCGGTTCGTCCGATGCTTCATCATCATCATCGCTCTTCTCATCCGCTGCCGGTTTCGATTCTTCGGAAGGGGGCTCGTCCTCGGACTCATCACCCAGGGAGATATCCTGAACGATGAACTGTTCACCCTCATCTGCATCATCGCTCGCCGCATCCTGCAACTTGCTGAGCAGTTCGATGAGCCCGCGTTCGACGGCTTCCGCCTGACGATTGAGATCGGTCCAGTCCAGTTCCAGGTTCGCCATTTCGCAGAAGATTTCGAGCACGGCCCGCGATGCCTTGGGATTCGGGACGCCCGCAGCGAAGTAGGGCAGTTCGCCCAACAGACAAAGGCCGGGCAGTCGCCGCTCCCCGGCGGCAGCCAGCAGCACGCCGTTCAGACCCGCGATCTGGCCTTCCTTGAGAAGCATTGCCTGGTGGGATTGCAGTTCACGGATCTGCTCGCCGCTGGTGCCCATGCCGAACACCGTCGGCTCATCCGCGGGATGGAGTTGCGTCGCCATGGCGGCAAACGTCATGACACGGGTGACGTGGTAGCGCTGCGCGTAGGTCAGCAGGCGCCGGCAGAGTTCGTAGCCGCCGGTTTCCGGCTGGGCCTCGCCTAGAAAAATCAGCAGGTCAAGTGGACGTTCAGGGTGTGACCATTGAAAGAGCATGCAGCGTGGCAACTGGCCGGGCACCGCCAGACCATCTTTCACATCGACGTGTTCGTACTCAAAGATGCCGGAGACATCCAACTCGTGCACCAGTCGCGCTTGCAGTTTGGAAATGAGGTAGCCGGACGCGCCGAGACCGACATTGCCCATGCCGGGCCACGCGGCCACCAGCCAGGTTTCACGGGATTCTTCTGATTGTTGCGAAACGGGATCAGCCATGGGTCAAGGGTCTGTACCGAGTGGCGTTCCTGTCAGAGGCCGGCACGCCTTCAGGCGCTCCACCGCTCAGGACGCATCCTTGTTCTTGTCACTTGAGTCTGAAGAAGAAGCATCCTTCGGCTTGGCGTTCTTGCGCGGCAGGGGTTGACGATCGCGCGCGAGCTTTGGCTTGCCGTCTTCTTCATCGGCCGCCTCCGCAAGTTTCTTGGCTTCTTCGCCGTGCTTCGGATCGCGCTTCGGAGCGTCCTTCGAGATTCTTTTCTTCTCTTCCTTGTCCGCTTCGGATGGATCGGTCATCGGGGTTCCTTCCGTCTCCTTCGGCCTGAATGGATGGCCGATCTGTTGGATCACCGCCATGATACCAGCCAATTCCGTATCGCCGGAGCGATCAGCGCATGATTTCCATTTCCGGAATCTTTGCACTGATCCCTCGGCGTTAGCGTGGCGAGGTCATACGATACGCGCATGAAGTCCGCATCCGGATATGACATCTCGCCGCTCTCGCCGACGGATGTCGCCGAGCTGGCATCCAAACTCGATGAAGAGACGTATCGCATCACGCAGCGGGCCGGAACGGAGCGGCCTTTCTGTGGCACGCTGCTCGACAACAAGCTCAACGGCGCGTATCACTGCGTCGTCTGTGACCTGCCGCTGTTCTCCAGTGCGCACAAGTTCACCAGCGGAACCGGTTGGCCGAGCTTCTTTGCTCCGTTCGATTCGCAACATGTCGCGGAACGAGAAGATGTCGGTCACGGCATGGTGCGCACCGAGATCACCTGCGCGCGCTGCGGTTCACACCTCGGCCACGTCTTTCCCGACGGCCCGCCTCCGACCGGAAACCGGTACTGCCTCAACTCGGCTTCGCTTCGGTTCGTGGAAGAACCACCGCCATCCGGGTAACGGACGTGCTTCGAACATTCGGCCGACTCGGTTTGCTCCGGCACTGGTCGGAGCAGTTTCTACACTTCGGTTCAGTTCCAGGCGCGCTTGCGGCCGAAAGCGCGGAGTTTGCGATCAAACGCACGCTCCAACTCCCGGGCGCGGTCATCGCGATCACCAAAGAGCCCGCAGACCGCGTGGACCTCGACGATCTCCGGCTCGGGGCGGCGGGTCACGATCAATGTCGCCGGCTGATCGTCGATCGTTCGCAGGGTGAACACAAACTCATCCACCTGGTCGATCGCCTCGTACCGGCCGGGTTCCGTCTTGAGGATCACCATCTCTGATTCGATCGCCGCGAAGTGCGCCGCGTCGGGCACATCCGACCAGCGCACGCCGTGCGGGGCCGGCCCGGGGCGGCGGGTCGGCTGGTGGTCCGGCTCGATGGACCGCATTGCTTCAAGGATCGGCCCGCGGTCGCGGTCATCGAGCGTCCAGCGGATGGTGGCCTCATCCTCCGTCAAACGCAGATTTGATTCGGCGGCCGGGGGATCCGGCGCGCAGCCGTTACTGAAGACGGCGAGCCCGGCGAGCAGCAGGAGCACCGCCAGACATTCTCCTCTCAGAGGTTGCCGCAAGAGCGAATTGAAGGCATGCCGGTCCATTGGCCCGTCAGCGTACCGCTTCGATGTGACCCGTGCCATACGGCCCTCTGCCGCGGGGTGTTTCGAACACCGCGTGGCTCCTGTCACAAGCCGCATCAAATTAACATTGGTCGATTCATCTACCGGGGCGATTCGGATTTCGCCGAAGGAAGCCTAAGATTACCCTTTGGATCGCGCGAGGTGCGATCGGGTTCTGATCGGATTCCGGGTCATCGGCACCCGATGGTCCGAAAATGCGTCATCGGGCTGTATGCCCGGGCTCGGTGAGCCGATATTGTGTTCGCTTCCCATGGCGCGTTTCGGATCGACTGACCGCGGCCCAGGGTGGAGAGACTGCTTTGATGAGTCGTTCAAACTACAAATCTCGCGCGACGGGGCCCAAGTCCGGCCGCCGTCGTGAAGAGCTGCGACGAATTCTGCCCAAATCAGGGGTCAGTCTCAGCGCGATTTTGGCCCGGCCGGAGCTGCTCAAGTCCGTGCTCCTGCTCATGGTGCTCTTCATCGCCGCGTCGGTAATCGTCTGTTGGGGCCGGGATCAGATCTATGTCCGCGACGGTCAGATCATGACCGAGACGCAGCTCAAGCGCGTCGACTACCGGGTTGAGGACAAAACCGCCACCCGGGCCCGGCGCGAGGAGGCCTCCCGCGCTGCGCCGCGCATCTACCGCCTGAACGAGTCCTACCTCGAACGGCTCGAAGTGGCCATCACCGGTCTGCCCCGCGCCCTCGAAGGGGTCGAAGCGATCGAAGAGATCAGCGAGGAACTGATCCGCGAGTTTCAGTTGACCGAGGAATCGCTCCCGGCCATTCAGGAATTCATCACCGACGGCGAACCGAGTGAGGCGTGGAAGCGGTACACCACCCGCCTGATTGATGAGCAGCTCCGTCGCCGCCCGCTGCTCTCCAGCCAGGAATTCCAGGTCTACACCACCACCCTGAACCGCGCGCTGGTTCTGCCCGACGGCACGGTCATCTCGCCCCTCCGCGCCGAACCGATTGAGCTGCGCAGCGAGATGCGCAGTGATTCCATCACCCGCATACGGGAACTCATCCTGGCCGCCGGTTTCCCCGAGTCCGTCGTGCCCTACGTCAAAGCGCGGCTGCTTTCCGATCCGCAGCCGACCTTCCAGCACGATTCGGCTGAAACCGAACGGCGCGCCGAGATGGCCGCCGCGGAAGTCGAGCCGGTCATGGTCGCCCACGAAGCGGGCGAGGTGCTTTACCGCCGGGGTGAAATGCTCTCCGCCGGGACGTACGAGAATGTCATCATCGAGTCGCAGGAGTTTGCCGCCAACGCTTCGCTGATGGACCGCTGGATGCCGCGTGTCGGCATCGCCGGCATGCTGGCGATTCTCTGCATCTTCCTGGCCGGATACATTATCCTGGCCTACCCGCGCATCACGCGCAATGCGCTGCGTCTTTCCGCCATGGTCGCCATGCTCGCCGGCATGCTTGTTCTGAGTATCCTGGTTGCCTCGCAGGTGCCGCCGGTGCTTTACGCCGCTGCGATCGGTTCCACGCTCTTTGCCGTGATCGTTCTGCAACTCGCCTACGACCAGCGGCTCGCGCTGTTCCTTGCCGCCATTCAGGGCGCGTTCGTCACGCTCGCCCTCAATCAGGGTGTCGCGTGGTTCCTGCTGCTCGTGGCCGGCGCCGGCGTGATGATCCTGCAATTGCGCGATGTGAGGCATCGCAACAGTCTGATCCGCGCTGCCGGCGTGACCGCCGTCGTTCTATCCATCGGCGCGGTGCTCGTCGGTCTCTACGAATACCCCCTGGTTGCCGGCGCGACGCAGCAGATCATCTGGAACGCCGTCTGGGCCGGCGGCGCCGCCTTCGCCGTCGGATTCGTCGTGCTCGGCATCCTGCCCAGCATCGAAAAAATGTTCGGCATCACGACCGGCATGACCCTCGCGGAACTGCGCGATCCCAAGCAACCGCTGCTCCGTCAGCTTCAGCAGACAGCCCCCGGCACGTACAACCATTCGCTTCAGGTGGCGAACATCGCCGAAGCCGCCGCAGACGCCATCGGTGCCGATGGTCTGCTCGTGTACGTCGGCGCGCTGTACCACGATGTGGGGAAAATGAACAAGCCCGATTACTTCGTCGAGAATCAGTCGAGCGGCGTGAACAAGCACGACAAGCTCAGCCCCGCCATGAGTCTGCTCGTGATCGTCGGGCACGTGAAGGACGGCGTGGAACTCGCGCGCGAGTACGGCCTGCCGCGGTCATTGATCCACTTCATCGAAGCGCACCACGGCACGACGCTGGTGGAGTATTTCTACCACGCCGCGAAAACCCAGGCGTCGAAGAAGTCCGCCGTCACCGAAGTCGAGTTCCGTTATCCCGGCCCCAAGCCGCGCACGAAAGAGGCGGCGATCATGATGCTCTCCGACGCCGTCGAATCCGCCACCCGCGCCATGGCCGAGCCCAACCCCGCGCGTATTGAAAGTCTCGTGCGCGAGCTTTCCCACAAACGCCTCATGGACGGCCAGTTCGATCACAGCGATCTGACCTTCCGTGAGCTGACGCTCATCGAAGACGCCATCATCAGCCGGCTCTGCGCGATTCACCACAGCCGCATCAGCTACCCGAGTTCGAAGTCGTCGAGCGAACCCGAACCCGCCCCCACGCCGAAACCCGCCACCGCCTCGGCGTGAGGGCAAACTTCACAAAAAGCACTTGCATCAGCGAAGTGATCGGCTACGCTGAATCCATCGCCGGGGTTCTTGGAGCCACCCGGCGGTTCGGGGTCGCGCCGAAGAAATTCGGAACGGCCGTGCCTTTGCATTGTTGTCGTGATGAGACCAGGCTGCCCGGGGGAAGGTTACATCTTTGTCGAAGATGTTCAATCGAGAACAACGGGATGACTTTGTCGATGTCCTGACGAACGGATCGTCTGGCGATCGCTCGAACTACCGTTGCTGGATGGAGCGGCACCTGACGCGGTGTGAGCTTTGCCGGCCGTGCAGCGGTCCGGATCCGTTTGATCTCTGATGCGTATAGGAACTTGTGGCTCCGGCGTGCTGAAGAGCGCGCCGAAGCATTCGCCCGAACGCTCTGTTATTGAATATTGGATTCTGTTGATGAAACACAAGCATCTGTTCGGAACGGTTGTCGGCACTTGTCTTCCACTCGTCATGAGCATGACGCCTGTGGTTGCGGGTGACGTGAACGCGACCGAGTTCTGGAACGACAAGGACGCGTGGGACGCCACGGTTCCGGTGTACGAGACGCTGGATTTCACGGGGTTCACCGATGCGGAGTGGCTGAGTGACCAGTACGCCGATCAGGGGGTGACCTTTTC
>RECV01000058.1 GCA_007693845.1 Phycisphaerales bacterium | reverse complement strand
ACCGAACGCTTCAACCGAATGTGGCTCCTGAGGATCTGAGCTTGGTAGGAAGGGCTGCAAGGCATGCCGAGTGATATTGGGCAGACGGTTCTTTTCGTCGCGTTCGTGGCTTCCCCACTTGTAGCCGTTTGGCTGCTCTACAAATTGTTCTATCTAATTGCGTATGTAGTCGTCACTTTTTTCGATCGCTCCCCTGATACGCCGTGTGATTCTGTTTTAACAGTCAAACATCACGATGAAGATTCGGACTGGTATCGACAGCATGTGATTCGATCCGGCGGCCGCGATGAGTTCGGCCGCACAGAGTCCGGCGCACTCGAATAACCATGGCGAGCACCGGTTCTGATCCGCTCCAAGTGGATTTTTCGGAACGGGACCGCCAGCTTCTTCGATCTTATCTGCCAGCGTTTCGCCGCGTCACCGACGGTGAGCTTGTTTCTGCTACCGACGCCCAAGACACTGGCATTCCTATTGAGGCTGGTCATCCGTTCGGCGTGAATGTGAACATCACTCTCCGTATTTCGGGGAAGATTCGCTGGACCGCGCGTTCGATCTTGTAGCCGAACTGTCGTTCAACGTAACTCGCGATGAAGCTGCTAGCGGCGACGAAGACAAAACAGTCCTCTCGTCGCTCATGGACGAGGGGTCTGATCCAGCGTTCGAAGGTGGGCGGATCGACGTCACGGGCGATAGCCTGGCGAACAGGATCGGCACGCTGCCGTCGGAGCTCGTCTATCTTGACGACGTTTGTTGGCGAGGCGTCGGCATTTGCGGTCTGCTCAACGCGCGTTGCGTTCTCGCCATCGGCTTCGGGAGCGGCATTTTCACCGGGGAATGCCGAGTCGAGCCGGGCCGCGATATCAGCGCCGAGTACATGCCAGAATGGACGCGTAATTTCTGCTATCTTGGCAAGGTCAAGGCAGTAGACCGTCACCAGTCCTTTCCGCCCTGCCCTTTTCACCGCGAGGATGCCAAGGGTCCGAAGCTCGGCGATGATGCGCTTTACACGACGTAGATCGACGCTCCAGAGGGCCGATAGCTGCATGTGTCCTGCGCTGAGTTCGTTCGTGAGCCAGTTGTACCGGCTGACGATGAGGAGCGTGAGCCGTTGCGCGATATCCTTGGACAATCTGGCCTTCGCAAGACCAGCGCCGTTGATCGCTGCGACGATGTCATATTTGATAACCGAGGCCTTTGGGCCTCGGAGAGATGCGTTGACGCTCTGAATAGCCATGGTTCCTGCCCGACATGCCTCTACCGGTCGCCTTTTCGAGGGAAAAGACGTTGCTTCATGTGGCTAGGGTCGCTAGGCTGATCTCGATCAAGACGACCAGCGAGCGCCTAAGCTCGTATCCGGCCCGCCTCTCAGGCGGGCCCTTTTTTTGGCCTCTGCCGAGAATCTACGCCGGTTGTCCAAACTGTCCGTTTGTCAGGGCGTATTTGTCAAGCGATTGCTGATCGGTTCCCTGACTGACACGGATTGCTCTGCTTCCTATATCCGATAAAAAATCGGGTTCAATGGTAGTGGGGGGCTAAGGGTGCCCCCTACTGGCGTCGTTAAAGCCCCCGTTTCTGCCTGCTCGGAGTTTCTCATTACCCCCGTTTCGCAATGGCACTTCACTGGCGCTGACCGTGTCGAATGGGGCGCAGATTCGCTGCGGTGAGCGGTAGACGACTTTTCCGATTGCCTATCGTGCGGTTCAGGGACTAGATCGCCTCCACCATGTGAAGCGAGGGGGTGAGAGTGCCAGATCATCGGAGCCTCGGTGGGGCAGCTCAGCGGTCGCGTAGGTTCCAGTCGGCCATCCGCAAGGAGACGTTTGCTCCCGAGGAGACCAAGCAGCTGAGGCGCTTTTCAGCGTGGGAAGCCACGGAGCTCATTCTTCGTGTGAATGCCAAGACATTCTCAAACAAGATTCGCGCAGAAAATGATATGCCAGATGGTGAAGTGGAAGGCGGATCGAGTGGAATGCGTTGGTTTACACTTGAGGAATTGAATCAGATCCGAAATAACTGGAAAGAACGTGGAAAGTATAAGCTTCGCCCATCCCGCCCAACTGGCAAGCGGGCGCTTAGAGTTGCTGTTGCTAACTTTAAGGGTGGTGCCGGGAAGTCGGCTACTGCTCTTCACTTCGCTCATGCAGCTGCGCTTGACGGCTATCGCGTGCTTGTCGTGGATTTTGATCCTCAGGCGACGATCACCCATGCCATGGGTCTCGTTGACGTTCCGGAGGAACGAACCGTCTGGGGCGTGATCGCTCAAGATCTGATTCTCGAGACGAAGCGTATGAATCTGGAGCGCAAACTCAGGGGCGACACAGGTCCGGAGATTTCGCTGCCTGTTGGGATCGAGGGCGCGATCGGCGATCTTGAGGCGCCAGACGGCTTTATCAGCCAGACATGTTGGCCGACTATCGATGCAGTTGGCAGTTGTGCGAACGCGGCGTTCGTAGAGTTTGCGACTGCTGAGTATAGAATGGCGAACAGGGCATGGAGTTTCTTTGCAGCTGTTGATCGGTTTTTGGCGAGAGCGGCCGATGACAAGTACGATTTTATTATATTCGATTGTCCTCCAGCGATCGGTTATCAGTCTCTGAACGCGGTTTTCGCAGCGGATATTCTCTACGTGCCAACAGGCCCTGGTTATTGGGAATATGATAGCACGACTTCGTTCATGTCGCAGTTGTCTGAGGCGCTTGGCGAGATCGCTGAGAGCTATGCGCACGACAAGAAGGTTGGTTCTCAGCTGCCGAAGAACTTTGAGGCTGTGAAGGTCGTTCTCACACGCTTTGAGCCCGCCAACGAGTTGCATGTTGCGATGCAAGAGGCGCTTGGGAAAGTGTTCGGCGACTGGATGGCCGAGCATCCGATTGAGCTGACACGGGCGGTGGAACAGACGGGGCGCTTTCTGCGCTCGATCTACGAGATGGACTACCGCCTGATGACGCGCGAGACGTGGAAGCGAGCGCGGCGTTCATTTGACGCCGCATATTGCGAGTTCAAGGCGACGGCTATGGGCGTGTGGGATAAGCTGCCTGAGCCGAGGGCACGTACCACTGAAGGGACGGCGGCATGACAAAAAAGGGGCGGTTCGGGTTTGGTTCCGGGACGTTCGATAACGAGCCCGAGAGGGTCGAGGAGCCACCAATCGTCGGTCAAACCCACAAGGCTCGGCTAGGCCCCATGGCCACTGCTGTGAGAGACGCTGGACGCGCCAACGCGGAGATCGGCGGTCATCTTGGTGTGGATGAACTCGCGACGCTTGAACTCGCTGTCGAGATGAAGGCCCTTCGTGACGCTCAACTTGACCTGAGGATGGTCGATCTTGAACGGATCAACGAGTCGCATCTCCAACGGGACCGAACGGAAGTTGATCTTGATGCGTTGGAGGAGCTCAAGACGTCGATTCGCGATCAGGGCCTCGCACTCCCGATCCGGGTCGATTTGCTAGATGATGGGCGCTACGGGCTCAACCAGGGCCGGCGCCGTTTGCTCGCTTTTCGCGCGCTCTTCGCTGAAACGGGCAATCCTTGCTACGCGAGGATCCCGGCGCTTGTCGACAAGGCAAGCGAGCGTGAGAGCGCATATCGTCGGATGGTGGACGAAAACCTCATCCGAGAAGATGTGTCTCTAGCTGAACTTGCTGGGCTTGCCATCGGCTATGCCGAGGAAGCGTCGATCGCGCCGGATGAGGCGGTGGAGCGGCTGTTTGCATCGGCGAATAGGAATCGTCGCTGGACCATTAGGGAGTTCGTCAAGCTCCTCGCTGCCATCGGTGATGCTTTGCGTCATCCGAAAGCAATCAGCCGCGATCTTGGGAGAAAGCTCGCGCGTAAGATCGACGGTGGGGAGGCGCAATCAGTCAGGTCGGCTCTCGATGCTGCGCCAGATCGGTCGGACGTTGATGAAGTTGCGATCCTCGAAGCTGTTTGCGCGCGTCAGAAGCCGCAGCACGAGCCGCGCGCGCGTCGCGCAATTGCGCAGGCTCGAAAATTCCGGGTGGTGCCGAAGAGCGGTAACGGACGGAGATACGACGTCAGCGTGACCGACAAGAAGATCGTGATTTCGGGGAAGGACGTCGGTGGCATCGGCGATGACAGGCTTCGCGAGCTCATTGAGAAGCTCGTCAGCGAGTGAGCGTTGCGGTCGCAACACTGCGGAAAATCAGTCAGTTACAAGATGTCTGGACTGGTTTGGGCTCGCGAGCGCCAATTGCTTTCTTTCTTCAAGGAGCCCGGCGGCTAGCTGCGTTTCACCAATCAGGTCAGGTCCCGCAGCCGCGTTGCCGGGTTCTTCGCCAGATCGAGCTCATGGTAGTACGCCGCGACCTGGTCGCGCGAGCGGTGCAGCGTCACCCGCATCACCGCTTCGACGGCGATCCCTGCACGGGCGGCCTCGGTGATGAACCCCGACCGAAGCCCGTGCGGCGAGGCATAGCCCTTGGGCAGGCCTGCGGCCTTCACCAGCCGTGCGAAGGCCGCCCGGATCGCCGTGGGGGTCAACCCGCGTTTCAGCACCTTGGCGTTGCCGTCGCGATCGGGCCGCGTCAGCGCCCTGAATACCGCACCAGTCTTCAGGCCGGTGGCGCGTAGCCAGAGATCGAGCGCCTGCGCGGCACGACCGGTGAGCACCAGGGGCAGCGGGGGCAGTTCCTTGTCGGTCTTGGTCTCGCGCAGGCGGATCAAGATCGTCCCGTCCTCGGCAA
>RECV01000059.1 GCA_007693845.1 Phycisphaerales bacterium | reverse complement strand
AGACGCGGTAGCCCGCCGGGACATCGAGTCCCTCGCCGACCGATTCGATCACGCCGTCCCGGATGATGATGACGGCGTTTTCGATGGTTTCGCCCGGTCGGGGGATGACCGTCGCGCCGACGATCGCGTGCCGCCTCAGGTCGGCTGGCCGCATGCCGTCCACGGGCGGCGATTGAGCGTTCGCGGCCAGCGGAACGAGGAACAGGATGCCGAGCAGGAGAAACAGTCCGAACGATTGGGCTGTTCGTATCGTCCTGCCCGCCGGACGCGAGCCGTGACAGATTGAGCGCATGGAGACAACTCCGAGAGAGAAGGGAACCGAGATGACCGATTCTACCGGCCGGGCGAATTGGAGTTGACATCGGGATCTTTCGGACGCTCCTTGCACCGGATCTCAGGATTGGAGCGCGCGGGCAGCGCGCGCCAACGGGCCGGCGCGGGGAGCAGGAGGTTGACAAATTTCTGGGTTGGGGCGACGCGTTTCATCGGGCCGGCGGGTGATGGCTGGTCGGGGTGCGCGCGCCGACGGGTGTTCATGGCCTCGGAGTAGAGGTGCGGCCGAGCGAAACGGCCGACGACGATCGACCCCGAGGGAGGTGTGCCCGTGTCCTATGAACTCGCGCCGTTTGCGTCGATTCCGCTCGATGATGCGTTGCTGGAGGCATTGATTGCCGAACACGAAGCGATCAGGAAGCCGCGCCTGATGCGGCTGTGGTCGTACTACCGCAACGCCCTCGCCGAGCCGAATGCACGAGGTGGATCGCTTGGCGCCCCGGCCCAAGTGGCGGGTTTGCCGCCCCGGCTGAACGGCGACAACGGCGGAGGAAGCACCAACGGCAACGGAGATGGCGAAAACGGGGGCGAGGAAGAAGCCAACGGCGGATCGGCCGTCAATCCCGAAATCGTGATCGAGAACGACATTGCGTGGCGCATTCACACGCTGGTCGATTTCATGTTTCCCGATTCGCCGCGCCTGATCAGTCGCGCGGCTGACCCGACCCGCGCAGCGCAGATCGAAGCGATTCTCCAGTCGGTAATCAACGCCAACGGCGGCACAGCGCTCTGGCAGGATGCCGCCCTGCTCGGCTCGGTGTACGGCCACGTCGATTTTCTGCTCGGGTGTGATCCGCTCCTGCAGCGCGTGAATGCGGGTCGTTCGGGGCCCGACGTTTCTGCATCGCACCTCAATGAGCCGACGAGCCCGACCGGGGCAATTGTGAATCGGCCCGGGGCTGTCCCGTCTAATCCTTCCGCGGACGAACTGGTGAACCGCATCGGTTCGATGATCAGTATCGAGACGGTCGAGGCGCCCCGGGCCATTCCCTTGCTCAACCGTTCCGATTACCGCTTGCTCGATGCGTACATCATTCGATTCGATCAGGCGATTCATGATGTGGATCACGGCGGATGGCTGAGCCGCTTGAGCAACGCGATTCGACGAGCCGGCCATCGGCACACGCGCCGGAAGACCGTTGAGATCACCGAAATCCATTCCGCCACGCATTGTCAGCGGTACGAAGACGGCATCCTGGTAGAAGAGACGATCAATCGTCTCGGACGGATCCCGGTGGTGCACATTCAGAACCTCTCCCAGCCGCTGCACTACACCGGCCTGAGCGATGTGGAACCCCTGATTCCGTTGCAGGATGAGTTGAACACGCGGCTCAGCGATCGGGCGAACCGCGTGACGATGCAGAGCTTCCGCATGTGGCTGGGCAAGGGGATCGACAACTTCACGGATCATCCCGTCGGCCCGGGACAGATGTGGTTCACCGACAACATCGACGCGTCGATCGAATCCTTCGGCGGGGATGCGGACAGCCCGAGCGAAAAGGCGCACATCGAGGAGATCCGCGAAGCGCTCGACAAGGCCTCGGGCGTGACCCCCGCCGCGGCCGGCCACATTCGCGCGCGGGTGGGCAATCTGACCAGCGAGAACGCACTGCGCATTTCGCTGATGGGCACGATCGCCAAGACCAAACGCAAGCGCGTGACCTACGGCCGGGGAATCGCCGCGCTGTGTGAGCTCATTCTGCACGCTCTGCATGTTTCGGGCGTGTTCCGGACCGCGCCGTCCGAGCGCGGCGTGGAAACGACCTGGGCCGATCCGATCGCATCCGATGAATCCCGCCGCATTGCGGATGCGCTCGCCAAGGCGCAGCTCGGCGTGCCGACGTCACTCTTGCGGGCGGAACTCGGGTATCCCGACAGCGATGCCGCAAGCTGACGGCAGAACTCCAATCACCCTGCATTCACCATGAATCCTCAAGGAGATCACGATCATGAACACCGACCATGTCCAGACGGACCCGATGCCCGAGAAGCCCGAAAGCGACGAGACGCAGGTCGACCCGAACGCCGGCGGATCGGCGGGGGACAAACTCGTGCCGGTCACCGAAGCGAAGAAGTACCGCAAGCGCGCCCAGGCGGCGGAGCAGTCACTCAGCGAACTGCAATCCGCGCTGAACGAGAAAGCGCAGCGCGTGCAGGAACTGGAACAGACCGTGACGGAACTCGAACGTCAGCGGCAGGTCGATGCGCTGCTGACGGAAGCGGAGGCGATTGATCTCGACGCGGCCCGGCTGCTGACGGAAGTGGCGGTGCGGGAGATGGACGAGCCGGATATCGAAACGGCCGTGGCGGAGCTCAAGCAGCGCAAGCCGTATCTGTTTCGGCAACGGTCGAGTGCAAGCCGCGTGATGAGCGCCAACGGCCAGCCGCGCGATCGTCGGGCCGAACACGTCGAACACGCCGCAGCCGAGGCGGCCGCGACGGGAAAGCGCACGGATCTGCTGCGATACCTGCGATTGCGGAGAAGCTGAAGTCGAGATCGCAGGCCTTGGTTGGCGGGACGCAAGCGCAGTGCGGCCCGACGGCCAGCCGCCAAGACCCAACCACCACCACCCGAACCCACTTACCCTGAATCAACTTCCCTTTCCAATTGGAGCATCCCATGAGTTTTACCGGCAAGGCCACGTATTCCGGCGGGCCCGGGCTTCCCGAGATCGCCGAAGATGTCAGCGACATCATCAGCATTGTCAGTCCGTACGAAACACCGTTGCTCGATCATCTCGGTGACCCGACGCGCGCGGCGACGAGCACGATGCACGAGTGGTTGGAGGACACGCTGCTGCCGAACCAGGACAAGATCGACGACACGCTGATCACCAGTCCGGAGAGCCAAGAGTCCTTCAATGTGGTCAATGGCGATCGTTTTCGCGTGGGTGATCAGATCATGATGAAGAACGCAGAAGAAATCATGCTGGTCACCAACATCACGGGCGAGACGCTGGCGGTGCAGCGGAACTACGGCGGCACGCCCACCACGAACCTGGAGCACGATGCGACGTTGCTGATCATCGGCAACGCAGCGCTGGAAGGCGCGGGCAAACCCGAAACGCGGTTCACCGTGCGCCAGCGATTGCAGAACTACACCCAGATCTTCACCGCCGGGCTTGAAGTGTCCGGCAGCCAGCTCGCGGTCAACACGATCGGCGTGGCGGATGAACTGGATTACCAGAAGCAGGAACGACTGCGCGAACTGCTGCGCGATCTGGAGAACTCGGTCATCAACGGCATCGATCCCGGCGATGATCCCGAGGGCTCCGGCACGACGCGGCGCACGATGCGCGGCATTCGCGCGTGGATTGAATCCAACATCTTCTCCCCGGGCGTTGACGACATGCCCGAAGGCGATGACGGCGCTCTCAACGAAGAACTGCTCAACGCGGCTCTCCGCGCGATCTGGGAGCAGAGCTCGGGTTCCATCGACACGATCGTCTGCGGCGGATTCCAGAAGCGCAAGATCAACCAGTTCATCGCGAGCGGTCAGCGGTTCGTCGAAAAGGATGCGCACTACCAGTCCATGGTGGATGTCTACGAATCCGACTTCGGTGTCTGTCGGGTCGTGATGAGCCGCTGGGTGCCGCAGGACGCGCTGTTGCTGCTCGACAGTTCACGGATCGACATCATGCCCCTGGCGGGACGCAGCTTCCACTACAAGCCGCTGGCCAGTACGGGTGACTCCGAATGCGGCCAGATCATCGGCGAGTACACGATGGAGCTCCGCAACGAGAACGCGCACGGGCTGATCACCGGTCTGGACGTGTAGCGTTGAGCTGCCGGGTGATTCGAACACGCTTCTTTCTCTCTTCTCTCCTGTGCGGCCCGGTGGCGCTTGTCGCCGCCGGGCCGTTTTGTTCGCCGGCTTCTGTTCGCACGCGGGTGGTTGAGGTCAATGTTTCTGCGGGGATGATCTGCCATGCTTGAATCGACGATTCCGCTCATCACGCAGTTCGGTGCCGCCGGCCTGATCGGCGCGCTTTGGCTGATCGAGCGCAAGCACGCAGCACAACGGGATCGCCAGATCGATGAAGCGCACCGGAAGCTGATCGGCCGGGAACGTGAGCTTGAGGCGCTTTTGCGGGTGGTGAGGGACAACACCCGCGCGATTCACCAGCTCGACCAGAGTCAGCGGCGGATGATGGAACTGCTCAAACGGACCCTGCGTCGGCGACGACGGCGGCGGCAGGGGGCGTCAAAGTCGGCCGAACACCCCCGAAAGTGACGGCGGATGAGCATTCCGGTCGAAGTATCGTTCATGAGTTGAAAGCTTCCCGGCGAATACCTACCCTGCCGGGTTCTCCACCGCCACCGTAGCTCAATTGGCAGAGCGCCTGATTTGTAATCTGGAGGTTGGGGGTTCAAGTCCCCCCGGTGGCTTTG
>RECV01000061.1 GCA_007693845.1 Phycisphaerales bacterium | reverse complement strand
GAGTGCGGTGGCCTGGATGGATCGAACCACTTTGAAGAACGAGAATCGAATGATTGCGGCCAGGCGGGTTTCGGGAGTTGCTGGATGTGGCTGGCGACCCACCACACGAGTGCGATGATCGCAAAGAATGCGACCAGTTGGACGGGAACCAGCAGTCCTGCGTCATCGAGCCATGGCGTGAGGGCCTGACCCAGCCCGGCAGCGGAGGCGAACATGACCAGGATCGCAAGACATGCCGCGGGTAGCCGGGCCAGACCCATGGAGCGGACAAGACGAAAGAGCATGAAGCCGAGCAGGCCCAGGAGGATGAGCCACGCCAGCGGGCCGAGCGCGGCAAGCGTGAAACCGGTCTGGTAGGCGAGCGTTGCGGCGCCGACGGTCAGTGCAGCACCGATGGCGGCAACCATCGCGCGGCCGCCGCGGCCGGAGTAGGTGGAGCCGAGCGTGACTTGCGCGGCTCCAGTGAACAGGATGAGATAGACGATGCTGTCAACGGCCCACGCATGCTGTTCGTAGAAAGAACCGATTGCAAGCACATCCCACACCGTCGGCCAGGTCATGAATGTGGAGGGCAGTGAGCGGTTATGTGTGTTGTGATGGATTGGCCGACAAGACCGCCAACAGTGGTACCGACACCGGCGCGGGAATCGGCGTCAAGGTCGTGTCATCAGCGGGCAGCCCCAGCGGCTGCGTCGGAGCACTGTTCATGCTCAGGTTCTTCCTGCTCTGCTGCGCACAGATGCGGAACGTCGTCACCGTCTCGTTGCGAGCGTCCTTGTCCGTAAAGTGTTCTCTCCTGCACGTGTCCGGGTTGATCACTGCGTTGAATATCGCCGTCATAGGCGACCTCCGCCGGATCGTTCGCAACGATCGCCGCTTATTAAGCCACTGCCGCGTACCGGCATCGGTCACAGGGATATAGGGAGATTGTTGACTGATCTGTGCCCATGTGGAGGCTCTCCTGACAAGGCAGGTCCCGGCAGCCCCGGTGAGGGCATGCCACATTAAGCACTGGCCAACCTATGCGTCGATGCGGTTTTAGTACATGGAATCAGACAAATCCTGTAAAATTTCTGCGCGGGGAATGTGAGGGGTTTCACGAAACCGAATCACGACAGCACGGCAGAGTCAGCGGTCCAGCTTGACACGCAGTCGTCGCGCCCGCTCCTGAAGTGCTGGTTCACCACCTTCAAGAATCCTGCAAACGGCATCTCTGATACGATTCTCTTCAAGCCCGCCAGAAACGTAACTGATTGGCGGTAGGCCGCCCTGCGCGTGCGGGCCTGCTGACGCGACAATGATCTGGTCCGCATCGGCGTTCACGACTAGGTTCGCGTTGTGGGTCACCAAGATGATTTGTCGTCTGTTCTTCGCCTCTTGAAACAGGCCGACAAGTTCCTGATAGATTGACTCAGGATCAAGATTCTCTTCCGGCTGATCGATGATCAACGGCCGGTCGTCAGCATCGTCCAGTGCGAGGTAGAGAAGCACTAGGACGATCCCGCGCGTTCCTGGCGAGAGTTTCCGGATATCGACACCGTCGTAATTGATGCTGTAACGGATCGAGATGTGATCCGTACTGTACAGCCATTTCGCGAATGTCTTTGCCCATGCTCGATAGTCCGCTTGCTGAGTCTTTGGAACCGGAGAGTGACCGAGTAGTTGCTCGCGATGCTCTGTGAGGAATGCTTCCATGGCCTCTCTGACTTTGTCAGAATTGCCGTTCTGCCACGCAGGCGCGAGAGCTTCACGTGCTTTGGCTTCCAACGTGCCACGACCCTTAAACGGACCATCATGTCTAAGGTCGAGTCGCTCCTCGCCCATAGTCGCCCACGACGCGACATCGACATCCCTCGTGACGGTGAACGACAAGCGTTTGAGCGTGGCGCCACCCGCCGCCAACCGGTTCTCTAGCGGTCGATACAGACCTCGGAGCACCTCTTCCTCGGAAACGATCGCCCCGAAGACTCGCGCGTATGTGTCGTTGCGCTGCTCGACGAGCGCATGCGCGCGATCTTTCGCTCCCTTGTAGTCCTCAATTTGCTCCTTCAGACGGTCGCCTGCGGCAGTCTCCTCATTTATCCGCTTCGACACAGCGGCAAACTTGTATGCCGTGTTCTTGTCGACGCTCACCAACCTTTCAACTCGTGCGATCTCTGCTTCCAGCAAAGCCAACGGCTGTTTTGCCAACTCTGTACCATCCGCGATGAAGGGGAGATTCGGATCGGCGTTCGGAACTGGATCACTTCCTTTCCACTTTCGAGCAGATTCTTGGGTGTCCTGAAGTTTCTTCGTCAGGTGCCCATCAACGTCCCCGGTGTAGTCGAGCAGGAACACTTGCCACTCGTCATCCTTGAAACCAGCCGGCTTGTAACGCTCCTTCACTCGCGAAAGGGCCTCGGGCGCGTTGTCGTTTCGGAAGTTTGCAACTTCGTCTTGCAGAGTTAGAAGCGTCTGTTCGCGTCTGGCAAAAGACCGAAGGTGGCCGCGGACGTTTTCCGCAGCTGCGTTGAGCGCGTTGAATCTGTCCATTCGGTCCGCGCTTCCCTTGGTCACAAGCTTTGCGCGGTCTTTCGTGTAGTTCGCAATCAGCCTGTCCTTTTCTCCCAACTGCTTCTCAAGCTGTGGTAGTAGTCGGTCTTTCTCTAGTTCCGCACCTATCCGTTCTGATATCTCAGCAAGGGATTGCTCCTCGCGAATGCGCGCCTCGCGATGACGCGTTGCCTTGGTCTCCAGTAATTCTGCGAATGTCGCCGCCCAATCCCTATCGCCAGGGGGGTGCGCTTCAAAGACTATGCGTTCTATCTCCTCCAAAAGCGAATCGGTCATCTCACGAGCCGAACAAAGGTGCTCGACGAATTTTTGGGAGAGATACCTTGCGCGCGGGTAGTCAACCGACGATGCGACATCGGAAAGGTCGAGTCTCCGTGTAACGGACTCGCCCTCGTCCCACAAAAGCGTTGTGGAGGAATCGCCGAGGAGCGGTTTGGCACGCTGTAAGAATGATGCTTCCGTCAACTGGCCAGTGACTGCATCGCAGCCAAGCGCGATTGCATCTGCCAAGGCGGTCTTTCCGGAGCCTCGTGCGCCGATGATGGCCACAAGACCCGGATTCAGATCGATCTTTGGTGTCTTCGCCCATTCAGCATCGCTCAGTTTCACGCTCTTGATCGTTTGTGAAGGATGCGCGCCGGATGGCGGTTCGTCACCAACGAAAGCTCGGGCGGGATCGATGCACGCCTGCCGGAGGGTGTCGAATGCGGGATCGCCCTTGATCCAGCAATAGCGGTTCGCTTCGGGCTTGCCGACCTTCGCCAACTCGTGCGCATCGCACCCGTGAAGACAAGGCTTGGGACCGTTGTAACGCTCGTGAAGGTGCTTCACCGTGGCCGCGCCACAACCGAGCCAGAACTCACGTTGTTGTGGACTGCTCGCAAAGATGGCGTGCGCGAACTTTTCGAGTTCTTCGCGGAGGGTCGCGCCAGCGCCGCGATCCATACCCGACGTCCCGTCAGCGCGGGTGCCTGAAACCGCGACGATGATGTTCGCCTTTGCCCAATCACTCTTCGAATACTCCTCCCGAAGCGTCTTGAACACCACTTTGACCTGTTCGCAGCCTTTGGCCAAAGCCGCGCCGTTGTCGACGATTGTTTTGTCCACTCGTTTGCCAAGCCGCGTCAATTCGTCCTTCGTGCAAGCGAACGAGTCACCTAGCGCGTCGAGCGTCAGGCGCGAGAGAAATCGATTCAATTCTTCGATGTGGTCGGGGTCCTCCGGGCTAACCAACAAGTGGACATTGATCCATCTTCCGTCCACCGTCCCTTTGTCGTAGCGCATTTCGATGTTCGGGAAGATCAGGTCACATCCAGCCAGCCGGCCGGTTGCCTTCTCTTTGAGAACTCGTTCGTAGCAATCGGTAACGTAGTAATCGGTGATACCCAATGCACGAATCGGCGGCGTCGCGTTCTCTAGTAGCTTGAGGTATCTGTCCCAGGCATCCTCGCCCTCGAACTTCTCGTGATCGCGCCCAAATACGTCTTCTAGGACAGTTCCCGGAGTGTGGATGTGTGGGTCCCACCGGTGCCAGCGAGAGCCGGAATTGATTTGGAGGCTGGACACGTTGGAATCTATCGATCGTGCTAGCTCATCCTTGGGAGCATCCGGCCCCCGACCTATGGACAAGACAATAGCCTATCGGCAAATTCATGTATACGCAAATCGATCCGTTGTGCGCAGGAGCAGGTCGAGCGATCGGCCGGACCACCACTACGTTTGGTCCCATTTCGGTCAGCGGCGTCGCAGGCGGCGGGTTGCTGCTGGTGCGGGAAGTTCAGCCATGCGCGTTCGCCGAAGGACCATTTCGCGGCTATGCCGTAGGTCTCTGCGGCAGTGGTCGGGGCCGAGCGAGTATGTGCTGGCGTTTGCTTTGTCTAGCCTGTGCAGAACCGAAACCTTTATGAACGCGAAGGTCGATCTGTGATTCGACATGACCAATCGAGATCGAGTTCTGGCGGCTTTGGATGTTCCGCGATGTGCGCGGGAGATCGCAGAAGACCTTGCTCTGCCCGTCAAGACAGTGCAGACCATCCTCAGGCGATTGACTGCGGCGGGTATCACGCGGTGTGTGACGACGCAGGTGCGCCAGGCGCGGCTGTACGGTTTGACGACGGCCGGCCGATTGCTGCGGGCTGAACAAGCTGGGCATCTGGACCGGGCGAACGCTCTG
>RECV01000062.1 GCA_007693845.1 Phycisphaerales bacterium | reverse complement strand
GAAAAAACAGACGCCGCGATGAAGCAGCGCCTGTCGGGTCAGGGACGAAGTTCGGGTTGGGACGAATGACTGGTTTGTGCGTCGAAGCGATCGTCTGCGGTCGGCTCAGTACCGACGCAGGACGCCGATCACCACGCCCTGCACGCGACAGTCCTTGACGATGATCGGTTCGAAATCCGGGTTGGCCGGCTGCAGCCGAATGCGGCCGTCCGCTTCCTTGAAGAACGTCTTGAGGGTGGTCTCGCCGTTGGGCAGCAGGGCGACGACGCGCTCGCCGTTGCGGGCGGTATCGCGTCGTTCGACGATGACGTAGTCGCCATCGAGAATGCCCTCGTCCTTCATTGAATCCCCATCGACACAAAGCGCGTAGCTGCCGACTTTCTGTCCCACGCGCGGGCCGAAGATCTCTTCGAGACTGAGCGAGTCGGACTGCTCGTACTTCTCGATCGGGTTGCCGGCCGCGATCTTGCCGACGAGGGGGAAACTGAGCGGCTGCGTTTCGTCGGGAACGATCGTGCTATCGCAGATAGACAAAGAGCGTGCCTTGTTCGCTTCGCGTTTGAGCGCGCCCTTTTTGATGAGCGCCTCGACGTGTTCGAAGACGGTGACCTTGCTGATGCCGAGTTCGTCGGCGAGTTCCTGCATGGTCGGGGAATAGCCACGGGTGACTCGTGAATCTCGAATCAGTTGAAGGATTCGGAGTTGTTTCGGGGTAAGGTTCATTCGTTCTCTCCTGTGCTGCCTCAGCGCGTTGAGACGCTTCGGTGGTGTGGACCGGGTGATGGTTTCTCTCTTGATCCTGATGCATTGCCTTCGACGCAGGGCACGCCGCGGCGATTTCCGTAGTCATGGTGCTATGGGGGGCACCATGCGGGGCAGCCAACGACTGAACCGCCCACTGAATGTTCTTTTCGAGCTGATGGAGCAGAGCCAACTGGCCGCTGATCCAGTGCCGGGCGACGCGCAGGGTCGGCACCGGCTTGAAGATGGATGAGCCGGTGGATGAGCCGGACGCCGAATCAGACGTGGGTGGCCGTTCGAGACGAGCCGCGGCTTCGACGGCGGCGGGGCTGAGCTCGATCCGGTCAAGCCCCATCAGACGTTCAAGCCAATCGGCCGGGCGGGCCAGTCGGCCGGGCAGCCAGCGATTGTCGGCACCCTCCCGATCAGGAGCCCGACTGACGGCTTGATGCTCGGGTCTGTCCTCGCTTCGATCCTCGTGCCGATGCCCATCCTGCTCGTGACCGTTCCGGTCGTCCGAATCGCTGGAGCCGCTGCCCAGGACCTTGACGATGCGACCGCGTCGCGCGAGGTACTGACGGGTGAATCCGCCGCCGGGTCCGGTTTGTACCAAAGGAATACCCACGTTCGCCTCCACTGCTCGGGACGGCACTGCTTCGGCCTCGGATGAACTCGCGCCTCCAACGCGACCCAACTCCTACCGGCTCAGTCAATGAGGAGTCATGACCCGTGCCTCACGCACGACCGGTCAGGAGCCTCGATGCCGGCTGGCCAATCTGCTTCCGTCAATCACTTGTCATGCGGCGTCTCCATCGCCTGAATATACGGGTTTCGTTCTGGTCCTGCTTCTGCTTTCGGCTTGGAGTCTCTGCTCACTCCAGAAAAAGCGTGACTCTGTTTGGACAAAGTTACCCCAACACTCGCCGTATGGCAAGTGATTTTTGATGAAAAAGTCATTGAACGGTACCCCACATCTGTACACCTCGGATTAAAGGTCTTTCAGGCCGATTTTGCCTGACGCCGAACGCCTCCCAGATTAACCTTCACATCATGCATACGTCCCCAGACACCGGATTGTTTCATCGACCTGACCCGATCGGCGACCGAATCATCGATGAGTGGATGCTTGATCCCGAAATTGCGTTCATGAACCACGGCTGTTTTGGTGCCCGGCCGAAATCGGTCGTCGAGACCCACGAATCCCTGCGGCATCAGTTCGAATCCCGTCCGGTGGAGTTTCTCGATCGCCGGCGTCCCCAGCGGCTGCTGGACGCCAAGGCCCGTCTCGCGCAGTTTCTGGGGATCCAGTCCGAGGACTTCGGGTTCGTCACCAACGCGACCGGCGGGGTGAACGCGGTTCTGCGTTCCCTGTCCTTCGAGCCGGGCGATGAGATTCTGACGCTCGACCACGTCTACAACGCGGTACGCATGAGCATGCGCCATGTCGCCGGTCAGATCGGCGCGACTGCGGTCGAAGCTGAACTGCCCCTGCCGGTCACCGGCCCGGAGCAGGTGCTCCAGGTCGTCGAGGACGCCCTGAACGATCGAACGAAGTTGTTCATCCTCGATCACATGACCTCGCCGACGGCAATGCTCTTTCCGATCGACGCGATCCTGCAGCTCTGCAAGCAGCGCGGCGTCGATGTGTTGGTAGACGGAGCCCACGCCGTGGGCATGTTTGATCTTGACATCACCCGGCTGGCTGAACTTGGCGCGACCTACTACACGGGCAATCTGCACAAGTGGCTGTCCGCGCCGGTCGGGTCCGCCTTTCTGTGGGTGCATCCCGATCGCCAGGCGCAGATTCATCCGCTGACGATCTCCCACCACTACGAGCAGAGCCTCGCTGCGGAGTTCGCTTGGCAGGGCACGCACGATCTCTCCGCCTGGCTCAGCGTGCCGGCCGCGATCGACTATTTCGATCAGTACGGCTGGGAGCGCGTGCGGGCCTACAACCACGGCCTCGCCAAGTGGGCGCATCAGCACCTCACGCGCGCATGGGATGTCGAGCCGATCTCGCCCGCCGATGGATCCATGCTCGGTTCGATGGCGACGGTGCGCATCCCTGACTCTGCGCGCGAGCGATTCGGCAGCGCGGATCGATTGCGACACCACCTCAGCCGCGAACATCAGATCGAAGTGCCGATCATCGAATGGAACGACATCTGGTGGATCCGCGTGAGCTGCCAGATCTACGTCAACGCAAGCGACATTGAACGCCTCACGCAGATCGTCCTGGGCGACGCATGATTCCGTAGCGCAACAGCGGGACCGCAATCTGTTGAGCCGAGGGGCAACGCCCCGCGCGGCAGATAGCCGACGTTGCCCTCATCGCTTCGACGCCAACCAGTTCCGCAGCTTTGTCTTGCCCCACGTGTTGATGCAGCAAGATTTCGTCAGCCAGCCGCGGCGCGCGGTCAGAATGCCGTAGCGCAAGTAGTCAAAGTGCACCGAAGAGTGGGCATCGGTGTTGATCGCGATCAGCGAGCCGCCTTCGACCGCCGCCTTCAGATGTGAATCGCGCAGATCCAGCCGCAGATAGTTCGCGTTCAACTCCAGCGCGGTGTCGTGTTCGACCGCCGCCTCGATCAGCGCGTGGATGTCCGGCGAGAGCCCCTCACGAGCGTTGATGAGACGACCGGTCGGATGACCGAGAATGTGCACCAGCGGATGCTTGATCGCGGCGAGAAGACGCGCGGTCGCTTTCTGCGGTTCCTGCTTCAACGACGCGTGCGGCGAGGCGACCACCACGTCCAGCTCCGCCAGCAGATCGTCGTCGTAATCCAGCGAGCCGTCCGCGTGAATGTCCACTTCCGAACCGGCCAGGATCGTGATGCCCTTGATGCGATCATCCACCTCACGGATGGCGTCGATGTGTTCACGCAATCGGTCCGGCGAGAGGCCGTTGGCCTGGACGCTTGATTTTGAATGGTCGGTGATCGCGATCGTGTGGTAGCCGCGCTGTTTCGCTTCCGCCGCGAGTTCATCAATCGAGAACTTGCCGTCCGACGCGGTGGTGTGCGAGTGCAACTCCGCCTTGATGTCATCGAGTTCAATGAGCTTTGGAAGTTGATCTTTCTCCGCCGCGCTGACCTCGCCGCGGTCCTCGCGCATTTCGGGCGGAATCCAGGCCAGCTTGAGTTTGCGGTAGATGGCCTTTTCCGTCCTGGCGGCAACGGGTTTCACGCCGCGCTGTTGCGGGGGCGTCTCGTCATCATCATCCGGAAACAGGCCGTATTCGTTCAGCCGCATGTCCATCCTGATCGCACGTTCGCGCAGGATGACGTTGTGTTCCTTCGAACCGGTGAAGTACATCAGCGCTGCACCGAACGCGGCATCATCCACGATCCGCAGATCGATCTGCATGCCGATGTCCAGCCGAACCGAGCTCTTCGTTTCGCCGGCCGCCAGCACCTTCGTGACCCCCTTCATGCCCCGGAATGCCTCGCTCAGCGCCTCCGGATCGGATGTGGACGCCAGGATGTCGATGTCGCCGATGGTTTCCTTGCCGCGGCGAAGTGAGCCGGCGTACTCGAGTTGTTTGACGCCCTTGATCTCGCGCAGCACTTCAATGATCGCCTCCGCGACGGGCAACGCGTCGCCGAGACGCCGACGTTCGCCGGCCTTCACGGCAAACTCCAGCGCATCCTTGATGTTCTCGATCGTCTTCCTGCCCATGCGCGGCAGATCTTCGAGTTCGCCCGACGCCAGGGCCTTCTTGAGCGATTCGAGATCGGTGATGTCCGCCTTTTCCCACATGAGCTTGACGGTTTTCGGCCCGAGGCCGGGGATGTTCAGAACATCAAACAGGCCGCGCGGCACCTCGTTCAACAGCGTTTCGTGTTCTTCGATTCGGCCGGTATCGAGGTACTCGACGATCTTCTTCGCGCTGCCTTCGCCGATGCCGTCGATCGCGGTCAAGCGCTTGATGCCGCCGTCTTTGGCGAGCGCGGCGATGTCATCGCTCATCTCTTCGAGCAGCCGGGCGACTTTGGTGTGGGCGTTGACGCGAAACGGATTCGCGCCGGTCAGCTCAAGGGCCGCCGCCATCTCCTCGAATCGGCGCGCCAGTTCCTGATTGGTGGACATGG
>RECV01000067.1 GCA_007693845.1 Phycisphaerales bacterium | reverse complement strand
AACTGGGGCAGTTGCACCTGACACCGGTCCGCCGGTCGAATCCGCCACCCGACGCTCCCGGCACCGCCGGGGGCGTTTTTGTTCTGCGCGGAAGAATCTCCCCCTCTTCTCCCCCGCTGCACCACAATGATGTGAATCGATGGACCCGTGCGCGGCTGGCTGCGGTACACTCTTCCGGTTCATCCAGCCGATCAGGATGGACGGTGCCAAGCCACGGAGGGCCCGCCATGAGCACCCTGTTCGCCACCCCCGAAGCCGATCCGAAACACGCTGAGGACATGCCGAAGAAGAAACGAACGACCGGAGCGAACGGCCCCGCCGCGCGAAACAGCACCCGCAAGGGCAAGGCAGCCAAAGGCCGCGCGACCGCCGAATCAATGGCCGCGATGCAGCGGGATATCTCCGTCAGCGAGTTCTTCGCCAAGAACCGCCATCTGCTCGGCTTCGACAATCCCCGCAAGGCGATGCTCACCACGGTGAAGGAAGCCGTGGATAACGCCCTGGATGCGTGCGAGGAAGCGGGCATCCTGCCGGAAATCTTTGTGAAGGTGCTCCCGCTCAGCGAAACGCGGTTCAAGATCACCATCCGCGACAACGGGCCTGGCATTGTCCGCAGCCAAATCGAGAACATCTTCGGCAAGCTGCTCTACGGCTCGAAGTTTCACCGCATGAAAATGTCCCGCGGCCAGCAGGGCATCGGCATCTCCGCCGCGGGGATGTACGGCCTGATGACCACCGGCAAGCCGGTCCTCATCATCTCCAAGACCAGCAAACGCAAACCCGCCCACGAAGTGCTGCTCAAGATCGACACCCAGAAAAACAAACCCGTCGTGGTCAGCGACACCGAGCATCCCGAGGATGATCCGCTCTTTACCGACGGCCGCGGCACGCAGGTCGAAATCGAACTGGAAGGCAAGTATCTCAAAGGCCGACAGTCGATTGACGAGTACCTCGAACAGACCGCGATCGCGAACCCTCACGCTGCGATCACCTACGTCACGCCGGCCAACGAGACGATCGAGTTTCCGCGCACCGTGGATGAGTTGCCGGAAGAGCCGAAGGAGATCAAGCCGCACCCGAAAGGGATCGAGCTGGGCACGCTGTTGCAGATGATGGAGCGCACCGACGCGACGCAACTCGGCGCGTTTCTGCAGAATGATTTCTGCCGTGTGAGTCTGGCGAAAGCGAACGAGATCAGCGAGAAGGCGAAGCTCACCAACCGCACGTGGCTGAAGACGATCACGCACGACGATGCGGAGCGGATTTTCAAAGCGATTCAGGAGGTGAAGCTGACCTCGCCGCCGACGAACTGTCTCGCGCCGATCGGGTCCAAGGCGCTGCTCGCCGGTTTGCTCAAGGAGGTCAAGGCGGAGTTCTACACCGCCAGCACGCGTCCGCCCGCGGTGTATCGCGGCAACCCGTTTCAGATCGAGGTCGGCATCGCTTTCGGGGGCGACCTGCCGAACGAAGACCACGCGCGCGTGATCCGCTTCGCCAACCGCGTGCCGCTGCTTTACCAGCAGTCGGCATGCTCGTCGTTCAAGGCGGTGCTGGAAGCCGGGTGGAAGAATTACGGCCTCGGCCAGCCGAAGGGATCGCTTCCCGTCGGTCCGCTGGTCGTCATGATTCACATGGCCAGCGTCTGGGTGCCGTTCACCAGCGAGTCAAAGGAAGCGATCGCGGATTACGACGAGATCCGCAAGGAGATGAAACTCGCTCTGCAGGAGTGCGGCCGCAAGCTCGGCATCTACCTCCGCCGGCGCAAGCGCATGCAGCACGAATCCGAACGACGCGGCATTTTCGAGCGGTACATCGGAGAGATCGCGCGAAGCTGTGAAGCGATCACCGGCACGAGCGCGAAGGACATCTACGAAGCGCTGCTCAAACAGGCGGAAGAGAAGACCGCGAAGGCCGACCAGGAGCTCGATGAGGAAGGCAACTTTGTCGGCCGCAAAAAGAAGAAATCATCAAGCCCGAACGGTTCGCTCGATCGCGATGACGATGTGGTGATCGTCGAGGATCGACTGCCCCGGGCTGAAGAAGAAGATGAAGCCGACGATGCCGCCGGGACGGGGCTCTTTGAAAAGGAAACGCCCGCCCCGAAACGCAAAAAGAAAGTGGTCCGAAAAAAGAAGAAGAAGGTGCTGCGCAAAAAGCGTTGAGTTCTCATCATCACGTTGAGCGGCGAACCACAAACCAAGAGTAGACCGACATGGCCAAGAAGAAGACCTCGACCAAGAAAAAGACCACGAGCAAGAAGAAATCGGCCGCGAAGAAATCCTCCCGGCGAACGGCCGGCTCCGCGCGCGATGCCGCGGCTTCCAAAAAGGAACGCGACAAGGTCACCCGGCGGAAGATCGAACAGTTGGCCGGCGAGGTGGTGCAGGCCAGTCTGAACATGCGCGATCCGTTCGTGGATATCCCCACCCGGACCGTCAGCAACACCAGCTACAACAAGAAAAAACGCATCCTCGAGATGGGAGATGCGACCCAGCGGCGGAACCTGTTCAACACCGGGCAGGCCAAGAAGTTCATGCAGACCCTGCTCCTGGCAAAGGGGTGCCGCGATCTCATCGACCGCGGCAAGACCTCATCGCTTCGCGGCATGTTCTACGCCGGTCTTCACACGATTGAAGGGACGAAGGAAAAGACCTTCAATGATCAGTCCGAGTCCGATGTGATTCTGGAAGATCTTGAAGTCGCGCTGGATTCATTGCGGGAGGAGTTGCATGTGTTCGCCAAGAAGCGCGGCGCGATGGTCGGCAACATCACGCTGATCGACTCCGGCGATGAAATCGATTGCCGACGCATGGGCTCCGGCGGATACGCGATTCCGTCAATCACCGAGCCGAACGTCGTTCAGTTCAAGAAGTGCGAAGCGGACTTCGTGCTGCACGTTGAAAAGGACACCGTCTGGCAGCGCTTCAATGAAGATAAGTTCTGGCAGAAGCACAATTGCATCCTGACGGAAGGGTCCGGCCAGCCGCCGCGCGGCGTGCGACGATTGCTCGCGCGGTTGAACCGCGAGCTCGGCCTGCCGGTCTACTGCCTGCTCGATTGCGATCCGTGGGGGCATTACATCTATTCGGTGATCAAGCAGGGCTCGATTTCTCTCGCGTTCGAAAGCCAGCGCATGGCGGTGCCGGATGCGAAGTTCATCGGCATCCGAGCGATGGATTACGAACGGTGCGAGTTGTCCGACGATGTCAAAATCGAATTGAACGATCGGGATATCACCCGCGCGAAGCAAATCATGAATTATCCGTGGTTTGCGGAAAAGAAGCCGTGGCAGAAGGAAATCAAGCGGATGCTGAGTAACGGCTTCAAGATGGAAGTGGAATCCCTGATCACGAAGGACATCTCCTATGTGACGGAAACCTATGTTCCCGAGAGACTTACGCAAATGGACTTCCTGGACTGATTTTCTTTTTTTCAGGACAAGTCACGATCAGAATCAACGGTAGAATATGCAGCGGGGTGGTCGGTGGGAACATCATGTGGCCGCCTCATCCGATGCTGAAGTGTCAACGTGCGGAAACCCCATCGGGTTTCGCGGCGTACAGTCACGAGCATTCGGGCAACTTGTGAGGGCTTACCCTGAGGCGAGGACCATGGCAGTGACAACATCTCCCCGGTGGACACCAAAATCTGAATCCGGCACGCGACCGGCTCGGATGTCTGATCCCCAACCGCGCAAGATTCTCATCGCGGACGATGAGCATCTGGTCGCCAGCGGACTTGCGGCCAATCTCAAACAGTTGGGCTACGCCGTCGTCGGCCCCGCCAGTGACGGTCAGGAAGCGATCGACCTCTGCGAACAGGAGCAGCCCGACCTCGCGCTGCTCGACATTCGCATGTCCAAATGCGACGGCCTCGCCGCCGCGGAAACCATTTTCGGCAAGCACGGCGTGCCCGTCGTCATCTTCTCCGCCTACTCCGATCAGGAATACGTCGAGGCGGGCAACAAGGTCGGCGTGTTCGGCTACATGCTCAAGCCGGTCACGCAGGATCAACTCCGTGTCGCGGTGTCTGTCGCCTGGGGACGCTTTCTGGACCATCTTTCGCAGAACAATGAGATTCACTCGCTCAAGGATCGACTTGAACAGCGCAAGATCATCGAGCAGGCGAAGTGGCTCCTGGTGAAACGCAAGAATGTCTCCGAACCCGAAGCGATGAAGATGCTCCAGATGCAGGCGCGGAACAATCGCCGGACGCTCATCGACGTCGCGCGCTCACTGCTGGAAAACGAAAATCTGCTCGCCTACTGATTCGGCGACGCCCTTTCCACACAATCGTTTCGACCAGGGCGGCCGATCAGCCGCCGTTCATTTTGCGCATCTGCTGCCGCATGACGAAATCCAGCAGCCGGGGCGAAAAGGTCGCCATGGCGGCGAACGTGTGCGTCAGCGCGCTCGTCCAGACCTCGGGTTTCGGCCGGCGCAAACACTTCACCACCGCCCGTGCGACGCGCTCGGGTTTCTGAATCAGAAACTTCGGCACGTGATCGAGCACATCGCTGTGGTTCCCCTTGCCGCTCCGGCGCGCAGACTGCTCGAAGAACTCGGTCGCAGTGGTCACCGGATGCACACTGGAGACCTCGATCTGATGCGCAGCGAGTTCAGCGCGCATGGAAAGACACAGGTGATTCTGCGCGGCCTTCGTGGCGGAGTACACGCCGTGCCACGGCATCGTGAACTTGGCGAGGCAGCTCGAACACATCATCAGGTGCCCCGGCTTGGAGTGTTCGACCAGCCGCCTCGCCGCCTGATGAACGAGTTCGAGTGAAGCGAAAAAATTCACCTCGAACATCGCGCGCACCTGATCGAGTTCGGTCTTGAGGACCGGCAACTCCGAACCGTACCCTGCGTTGGAGAAGACCGCGTACAGCCCGCCGAGTTCATGCTCCGCCGCATCGAGCATGCGTTCGGAGATTCCTTCATCCGTCACGTCGCCGACGACGATCGCGGTATTCACGCCGTGGCGTTCGACCTGCTCCGCGACCTGCCGGAGCTTCTCTTCGCGTCGCGCATTCAGCACGACGGGCATGCCGGCTTTCGCGCATTCAATCGCCGTGGCGGCGCCGATCCCGGAGCTGGCACCGGTGATGATGATGGTTTTTCCGTGGAGGTTGCGCGACATGCGGGCGAGTGTAACGAGGCGCGGTCGGATTGTCCCGGTTCACGGGGTGGGCGCAGTACGGCCGGTGAGCAGGACCACGCCGAGCAGAATCAGCGCGATGCCGGTCAGTTTCTTCACGGTCATCGGTTCCCCCAGGGCGAGCCAGCCCAGCAGCACGCCCGTCGCCGGGGCGAGCGCAAAGGCGATCGGCTTGATGCGCGACACTTCGCCGAGGTTGAGCGCTGCGTAGAAGAAGATCATGCCGCCCGCGCCGGCGATCAGCCCGGAGCCGACGATGAGCTTCAGCCATGTCAGGCCGTCAGCGTGCATCCAGTCGCGCGGCTCGCGCGCGAGATGATGCGTCAGCCACCAGTACGCCAACCAAAGAAATGGAAGCGCGACGGCCGAGCGCACTGCGATCGCGGTGACCGGGCCGATCTTGCCCGAATGAAGCACGCTCTTGGTGAAGACCTCGCCGATCCCCCAGCACAGACCGGCCGCGATGGCGAAGAGGATGGGTTTCATGGGCAGCTGGTGGGGGGGAGTGAAGAGTGAGCGGTGAACAGTGAACAGTGAAGAGTGAACAGTGAAGAGTGAAGAGTGAACGGATTGACGCCGGCTGCACGCCGGTGCCGGCTCACACTTCGACTTCGATGTCTTCGCCTTCCACGCGCACGCGGTAGGTGACCAGATCCTCATCGGCGGGCGGGGCGGTGCATTCGCCGGTCCTGATGTTGAACGTGGCGAAGTGGAGCGGACACATGACTTCCTCCCCGCCGAGGATTTCGCCCTCGCAGAGCGAAGCGTCGGCGTGCGTGCACATTTCCTGGGTGGCGAAAAACGTTCCCCCGAGGTTGTACAGCGCGATGCGGTGTCCTCTGACCTCCACGCACTTGATCGAACCTTCGGGAATGTCGGCAGCGCGGGCGACTTTGGTGAATCCGGACATGGGGTGCGAACTCCTTGCGTTCCGATTGTGTTTCCCGGATTGTATCGCGCTCACACCTGAAGCACGCCGGTCCTGAACGCGCCTTCGATCGGATACGTTCGCGCGATCTGCAGCGACATGATCAACTCTTCGCGGGTGCGTTCCGGTTCGATGATCCGGTCCACCCAGCCGCGGGCCGCGCCGTAGCGAATGTCCTGCTGTTCGGTGTAACTCGCTTTGATCGCTTCAAAGACCTGCGCGCGAACTTCTTCATCGATCTTCTCGCCGGCGCGTTCTTTCGCGGCCAGATCGATCTGCGCGAGCACGCTCGCGGCCTGCCCCGCGCCCATGACGGCGCATTTCGAGCCCGGCCACGCCAGCGTCAGCAGCGGATCGAACGCCCGGCCGCACATCGCGTAGTTTCCCGCGCCGTAGCTGTTGCCCACGATCAGCGTGATCTTCGGCACGATGCAGTTGCTCATGGCGTTGACCATCTTCGCGCCGGAGCGAATGATCCCCGCCTGCTCGCTGTCCCGGCCGACCATGAACCCGGTCGTGTCGTTCACAAAGATCAGCGGGATCTTCTTCTGATTGCAGTCCATGATGAATCGCGCGGCCTTGTCCGCCGAGTCGTCGTAAATCACGGCGGGCATGTTCATCGACTTGCTCGGGCCGGCCTTGCCGCCGGGCATCTTGCGCTCGGTGAGTTTGCGCTGATTGGCCACGATCCCGCAGGGATACCCGCCGATCCGCGCGTACGCGCACACCAGCGAACGGCCGTACTCCGACTTGTACTGATTGAGCGACTCATCATCCACAACGCATTCGAGCAGTTCGACCGTGTCGTACTGTTTGGTCGCGTCGATCTGGAAGATGTTGTACACATCCTCTCCCTTGCGCTTCGGCTTGACCGGTTCGTACGGCGGGCCGTGCACGGGATCGATGGACATATCACTGTGGATGAGCGAGCGCAATCGCTTGAGACACGCTTCATCATCGGGCTCGCGGAAGTCGATCGTGCCGCTGATCTCCGCGTGCATCTTCGCGCCGCCCAGCTCTTCGCTGTCGACCTCCTGGCCGATCGCGGCCTTCACGAGCGCCGGACCGGCGAGATACAGGCCCGACCCCTCGGTCATCAGAAGCGTGTCACACAGCACGGGCAGGTATCCCCCGCCGGCCACGCAATTACCCATGATCGCGGAGATCTGCGTAATGCCCTTTGCGCTGATGACCGCGTTGTTGCGAAAGATGCGCCCGAAGTCATCGGTGTCGGGAAAGACATCTTCCTGCAGCGGCAGAAACACGCCGGCGGAATCAACGAGGTAGATCAGCGGCAGGCGGGCGCGTTCGGCGATCATCTGCGCGCGGATGATCTTCTTGCAGGTCATCGGGAAGAACGCGCCGGCCTTCACGGTCGCGTCGTTGGCGATGATCATCGACAGCTTGCCGCCGACCGGGGCGATGGTGGTGACAACGCCCGCGGAAGGCGCGCCGCCGTATTCGCGGTACATGTTGAACGCCGCAAAGAGGCCGCACTCGAAGCCGGATGCGGAGGACCAGGTCCCCGAGACCGGGGCGTCGCCGGGCGAGTCGATGAGTTTCTCGATCCTCTCGCGGGCGGTCAGCCGACCGTGGCGGTGCTGACGGGCAATGCCCTTCTCCCCACCGCCCAGACGGATCTGGCCGGCCTGCTCGATGTACTCCTCCACCGCCTGGCGCAGGGAATTGGGCGGGGTGATCGGGCTGTCTTTCTGATCCGTCCTGGTGTTCGCGGCGCTCATGGCCGGACAGGATACTTCAAAAGGGCCATTCAGCGGGAATCGGCTCGCAACCCGCCCTGACCTTCGCGTATCATCTATTGCCGCAGATCACTTCTCCCGGCTGACGAAAGGGGGCTCCATGCTCGGCGCACTGACGATTCAGCGGCTCCTTCTGAAACTGAAGGAAGTGGGCGCATCCGATTTGCATATCAAAGTCGGCGTGCCGCCGATCGTTCGCGTCGCCTCCGCCCTACACCGGGTGGACGCGCCGAACCTTGATGCGGATGACACCAAACACCTGCTCAAGCCAATCGTGCCCGAGCACCTGCGCGAAACGCTCGAACACGACGGCGGCATCGATTTCTCCCACCACGAAGGCAGCGAAGAGCGTTTCCGGTGCAGCATCTTCAAAGCCGGCGGCGGGTGGCACGCCGCGATTCGGCGGGTCAATCCGACGATTCCCGATTTCAATGAACTTCACCTCCCGCCGATCTACGAAAAGATCGCGGACGAAGCGCACGAGGGGCTTGTGATCGTTTGCGGCGTGACGGGCAGCGGTAAATCCTCCACGCTCGCGGCGATGATCGATCACATCAACGAATGCCGCGCGTGCAACATCATCACCATCGAAGATCCGGTTGAGTATCTCTTCCGGCCGAAGAAGTCGTTCATCAGCCAGCGCGAGATCGGCATCGACGTGCCGGACTTCCCCCGCGCGCTCCGCGCGGCGGTGCGGCAGGATCCGGATGTGCTCATGATCGGCGAGTTGCGCGACCGCGAAACGATGATGGCGGGCATCCAGGCCGCGGAAACCGGGCACCTCGTTTTCTGCACGCTCCATACCGCGGACACAACGCAGAGTCTGGCGCGCATTCTCGAGTTCTTCCCCAGTCACGAGCATGCGTTTATCCGTTCGGCCCTCGCGGCGGGGTTGAAGGCGGTCATGGCGCAGCGGCTCGTGCCGTGCGTGCGGAAAGACATCCAGCGCGTCCCCGCCACGGAAGTCCTGCTCAACACGCCCACGGTCGAGGACGCCATCCGCGAGGGTGAAGATGAAAACCTCCCCGCGATCATGCACGGCTCGACCAGCGAGGGCATGCACGACTTCATCACCAGTCTCTCGCGACTGGTTGAGGAGGACTACGTCGATCTCAAGACCGCCGAGCGGTACTCCCCGAACGTCGAAGCGCTGCGTTCGAAGGTGCGCGGCATCGAAGTCAAGGCAGATCTGCTCGTTTCCCGCAAGAAATGATGAGAGCTGAATGCGACCGGCTTGCTCCGCGATCCGGCCCCGGTAGAGTGATGGCATCATGTCCACACGCCTCGAAGTCACCAAGACGTACAAACTCTTCATCGGGGGGAAGTTTCCGCGCACCGAGTCCGGCCGCTCGCTGAAGATTGAGAGCGCAGAAGGCGAGGTGCTTGCGCACCTCTGTCACGCCTCGCGCAAGGATCTGCGGGATGCGGTCGAAGCGGCGGCGAAGGCGCAGCCCGGCTGGGGCGGCGCGACGCCGTACAACCGCGGCCAGGTGCTCTACCGCATGGCGGAGATGATGGAAGGCAAGCGCGAGGAGTTCGCCGAAGCCATCCTGGCCACATCCAAATCGCGCGCCCGCCCGAAACGTTTAGCCGCGACCCGCAGGGGAGCGCTCAACGAAGTCGACGCCACCATCGACCGCCTGGTCTGTTTCGGCGGGTGGGCCGACAAGTACGCGCAGGTGCTCGGCTGCAACAATCCCGTGGCCGGCCCGCATTACAACTTCACCGTCCCGGAACCGACCGGCATCGTCGGCGTGGTCGCGCCGGATGAGCCGCCCCTGCTCGGATTGATCTCGCTCATCGCACCGCCGCTCTGCGCGGGCAATGCGGTGATCGCCATCAGCAGCGATCTGCACCCCCTGCCCGCCGCGATCCTCGGCGAGGTCTGCGCCACCTCGGATGTCCCGGCAGGCGTCGTGAACATCCTCACCGGCCAACGGAATGAACTGCTCGAACACCTCGCCAATCACCGGGAAGTGAACGCGATCAGCGCGGCCAACCTTTCGCGCCAGGCAAAGGCAACGCTCGAACTCGGCGCCGCGGAAAACGTCAAACGCGTGCGCGTCGACACCATTCGCGAAGAGGAGTGGCTGGATGAGGATGTCTGCCACTCGCCGTGGCGCATCGAGCCGTTCGTGGAAATGAAGACCATCTGGCATCCATCGGCAACGTGATGGGCCAGCCACCGGCACACCCACCGGCATCCATGGCGAAGGGCAGCGCATGAAACACAAAACATGGTTCCGGCTGGTTCTGAAAGCCATCGGAATCCTTTTGATCGCGTGGGCAATCCCCGAAATGTTCGGTGCGATCGGATGGGTGTTCTACATGTGGCCTTCGGCGAGTTACCTGTCGCCGGCCGAAGTCTTTCGGATCTCCGTCACTCTGGCCGGCCCGACCATCAAGATCGCCTTTGGTTGTTACCTGCTCTTCGGCGGCGCGGCGCTGGTGAACTGGATCATCCCGTCCAATCATCCATACTGTCCCGACTGCGGATACAACCTGACGCACCAGCGCTCGACCGATCGCTGCGTGGAATGCGGATCGGACATCACGCACCTGCGGCGAGAGCAACAATCGCTGATCGGATCACGCACGGACACGGCGGAGGACTTTCGGTTGCCGGATGAAGCCCGATCATCAGGCGACGATCAAGCGACTGTGCGGCCGCCGACGGGGTGAGTTGGGTGCGCGCCTCTGCCGCCGTGGGGAAGGCGATGTTTGATAACGCGTCCTAACGAACTTGATTCAGCGCGGGACTTCGACGAGGAACGGCTTCTGCGTCCGGGTGCCGCGTCCCGGGCGGCGTTGATCGATTGGTTCCTGAATTTCCTCACCGTTGATCAGATGCGCGGGGAAGTTCCGCTTGACGTACTCAACATCGCTGCTGAGCAGTCCCGTCTCGGCGTCAATGGCGTTGCGGCCGAAGAGTCCGACGGTGACGATGCTGAGCCGCTTGTCGGAGTCATGATGAAAGTACGCCTCGTGTCCCTGGCTTCGCAGCTCGCGCGCGTACGCCTCGGCCTGCCGTTGGACATCCGCGAGACTGATGCGTCCACCGCTGTCGAAATCACCCCAGACGGCCACCTGAAGCGAGTAGAGCGGGTTGGCATTGGGGTACTGCTTTCGCGCGGCGGTCAGCGAGTGCGGATTGTCGCCGCGGGATGACGCCGTTGTCGTTGCCTCTGGTCGGACCCGGGAGATGAATGATCGGCCGAAGATGGGTTGGCCTTCAAATGTGATCTCGCGGATTCGGGCCAGATCACGCTGGGCCTGTTGATCCTCCGGCCGGTCGTACCGGCCGTACACGACCATCGAGCCGCGTTCACGGGACTCCACGCGCGCCCGGTTCAATTCGGAGGAAATCTGCCGCATCTGCTGAAGCGCGGCCTGGGCCTGGGCCTGATGGTTGTCACCGGCGAAGGTGCCGAGCACGACCGCCCAGTTGCCCCCGGAGGCGGCGGGCGACGCGGTGCGGTCCCGGCCGGCGGAGGGGCGACCAGCCGCCTGCCGCTGCCTTTGCCCTTGTCCGTCCTGCCGTGCGGATCCGCCGGTCCGGTCCCAGTCCTCGCCGAAGTCCAGCCCGGCTCCTTGATTATCAGACCCGGCCTGGTCGAGATTGGAAATCGAAGAATTATTCAAGATCGAGTCACGGCCGGCCCGTTCTTCACCGCAACCGAGGGTGAGAATGGAGGCAAGAGCCAGCACAAGGAGCGATACAGCGGTTTTATCGGATGCCATGGGGTGGACCTCCGGTCAAATGGTCAGGGTCATGTTTGGAATCGATCAAGACTGAATTGTCTCATGGTCCGGATACATTCTCAAGTCCGCAAGCTGTGTGACCTCAGAGGTTTTGGCCGATTTTCCCAATGTTCAAGCGTTCGTGGCCGGACCGTCGATACTATCAGTCCAAGGCGAATGTTCCCACGATTGCAGCATTCGCATGCCAGGGCTGGCCTCGGAATCGAAGGACTCGGTTCACGACATACGTCGAGAAGACCTCGAAAGCCCAAAGGAGTAATTGTTTATGGCTGACATTTCGTCAATTGGTCACGGGACGGTGGGACCTGTGAGCAGGGCGGCGTTGAACGGCACCTCCATTGCGAACGGCGCGATTGCTGACCGCACCGACGTCAGTGAATCGCGACGGGACCGTGTGGAACTGTCCGATCACGCCCGGTTCATGGAGCGACTCCGTGAATCACCCGGTGTTCGCACCGACCTTGTTCAGAAGATCCGTGCCGCCATCGCAGATGGATCCTACGAAACAGACGAAAAAATCCAGGCCGCTGCGGCCCGTCTGATGCAGGATCTGTTCTAAGCCAACACCACCGCGGGGCTCGCTGCGACCAGCAGCGTCCCCCCCAAAGTCTCTCCAAGGCATCCGCCGAACGGCGCATGCCTTTCTTTTTGCTTGCGCCGTTCTCCCGTGACCGCTTGCCGAGCGAGTCATCACGCGCCCCCCTGCCCCTCCGCTCGCTCTTTCAAAGCCCGCAAACGATCAAACGCCTCCAGCGGCGTGAGCGCGTTCAGGTCCAGCGCTTTCAACTCCGCCACCGCCGGGTGATCGATGTACTCGGTAAACAGACTCATCTGCGGTTCGGGCGACTTCTTCGGCGCGGATGCGGTTTCGGCCGATGCCCGCGCAGCGCTCTCTTCCTGCACCGCGAGAGTTTCCAGAAGCTCCTGCGCCCGCTCAATCGTGTGCGGAGGGAGACCCGCAATCTTCGCGACGTGGATGCCGTAACTCCGATCCGTCCGCCCAGCCACAATCCGGTGCAGAAAGATGATCTCATCGCCCCATTCGCGCACCGCCACGTGCAGGTTCATCACGTTGTCCAGACGATCGGCCAGGGTCGTCATTTCGTGGTAATGCGTGGCGAACAGCGTGCGCGGCCGCGCGGCGGCGAGAGTCTCCGCGATCGCCCACGCCAGCGACAGGCCGTCCAGCGTCGACGTGCCCCGGCCGATTTCATCGAGAATCACCAGCGAACGCTCGGTCGCGTGGTGCAGAATATTGGCCGTCTCCGTCATCTCCACCATGAACGTGGACTGACCGGCGTGAAGTTCATCCGATGCGCCGATGCGCGTGAAAATGCGATCGGTCATTCCGATGGTGGCCCGCGAAGCCGGGACGTACGAACCGGTGTGCGCGAGCAGCGTGATCAGCGCGATCTGGCGAATGTAAGTAGACTTGCCCGCCATATTCGGGCCGGTGATGAGAGCAAGCGAGGAGAGGCCCTGAGTGCGCTCCGCTTCACGATCGATATCAGCATCAACCGCGTCTGCCTCCACTTCGTCGCCAAGACCCTCCGTCGCTCCGTCGCTTGCCGCGCTTTCGTGCCTCCCCAACAAACAATCATTCGGCACAAACCGATCACCCAGGGTGCGATCGAGCACCGGATGCCGCCCGTCGCGGATCTCGAGAACCGGTTCATCCTTCAGTTCAGGGCGAACATAATTGAACCGAACGGCCACGTTGGCGAAGTTGAGCAGCACATCCAGTTCCGCAATCAGCTCGGCGTACGCGCCGAGCGCCTCGGCGTGACCGGCAAGTTCCCGGCAGAACCGATCAAAGAGCACCTTCTCCCGTTCGATCGCGCGCGTCTCCGCGGTGAGCACCTTGTCTTCAAACTCCTTCAGCTCCGGCGTGATGTAGCGCTCCGCATTCTTGAGCGTCTGTTTGCGCGAGAATGTCGCCGGCACCTTGTCGCGGTGGGCGTGGGTGATCTCGATGTAGTAGCCGAAGACCTTGTTGTAACCGACCTTCAGCGAGGAGATCTCCGACGACTCGATGAGCGATTTCTGGTAGCGCGCCAGCCACGAATTCGCATCGCGCTGGAGGGATCGCGCCTCATCCAGTTCAGCGTCCACACCGTCCCGGAACAGGCCGCCCTCCCGCAGGTGCGAGGGCGGTTCCTCGACACACTCCTCGATGATTCGTTCGGCGACCGGCGCGAGCAAACCCGCCAGTTCGAGCAGTTGATCGTATTGCACCGTGAATGCCGGTCTCGCTTTGAGCAAGTCGGCGACGGCCTCGATGCGCGCGGTGGACCGGCCGAGCGCGACAAGATCGCGCGGCGTCGCGCGGTGCATCGCCACCCGGCTGCCAATCCGCGCGACATCCTGGACACCAGCGATTTGTTCTGACAACTGATCGGCGGCGTTGCGGTCAGCGATCAGCGCCGCAACGGCGTCCTGCCGCGCTTCGATGGCGGCACGATCGCGTAACGGGAAACACAGCCATTCGCGCAACAATCGCTTACCCATGGCGGTGCGGCATTGCTGAAGCGTTGCGAGCAGCGAGCCGGCGGTCTGTCCGCTGCGCATCGTGCGTTCGATTTCGAGACTGCGCAGCGATGCGGCGTCGATCGTGACGTACCGGCCGGTCGTCTCGCGCTTCGGCGGGCGCAGGTGCGAAAGGCGGCCGCGACCTTCGCGCGTTTCATCGTCCGGCGACTGCGTTTCCTGAAAAAACCCCAGCAGCGCTCCCGCGGCTCCGATCGCCGGGTCCGCATCGTCGAGCCCGAATCCGCTGAGCGTGGAGACGCCGAAGTGGCGGCAGACGCGCTCGTGCGCCTCGGCATCGCGGAACGTCCACCCCGGCCGCGCGGTCAGAGCGCACCCGAGGGCCGTGCGGATCGCCTCCACGCGCGGCGGGACATTGCCGTCAGCCGTCTCCGCGTAGAGCAATTCGGTCGGCCCGAGCCGGGCAATCTCATCGAGCAGTCCGTCTGCGGGCAGATCGCGCAAGGTGAACCGGCCGGTGGAGAGTTCCGCCACGGCGAGCACGGCCGGTGATTCCTCACCCATGCCGGTGAAGCGAATCGCGGCGACCTGGTTGGCGGCGGCCTCATCGAGCAGATGCTCATCAATTAGCGTGCCGGGCGTAATCACACGCGTGACGGCCCGATCGACAACGCCTTTGGCTTCCTTCGGATCCTGAATCTGATCGCACACCGCGACGCGGAAGCCCTGATCGATCAGCTTGCGCAGGTAGTTATCAAGCGCGTGGTAGGGGATGCCGGCCATGGGAATCCCGGCGGTGCGCTGGGTCAGCGTGAGATTCAGCGCTTTGCTGACGGCGACGGCGTCATCGTCAAAAAGCTCATAAAAATCGCCCATCCGGAAGAGGAGCACGCAGTCGGGGTACTGGCTCTTGAAGCGGCGAAACTGCCGCATGGCGGGCGTATCGCGCGGATCACGGGTGGGTTTGGACGCGACGGTCATACCGATAATTGTAGAGATTTCACGCTGCAAACGCAGAAGCCCACGCTCCGTGGAACGTGGGCTTCAGGGGACGTGGAGCAGATGAGACTCGAACTCACAACCTCCTCGATGCGACCGAGGCGCTCTCCCAATTGAGCTACTGCCCCTGCTGGTTAACGGCGGGAATGATATCAGCATCGGCCCAAAGGGACCAGTCCCTTGCCCTGTTTCACACATGGGAGAAAAAAACTCCGACAAACACTGGTCCCCGGGCCCTTCAATGTGGTACATTCATGGAGTGTGTGGCGGGGCACCGGTTTACCCGGTAGCGTCTTTTTTCTTTTATTTCGTTTCTGGTCACCAAAGATGCCAATCCCCCTGCATTGGCGCGGAGGAAGTGAACTCCATGGCTGAGCATTCCCAAGCCCATCCCGATACGATCGACGAAGCCGTCAAAATCATGCGCGTTCTGGCCGACCCCACCCGCCTGCGGCTGCTGGGTCTTCTCCAGGGCGGTGAACGCAACGTCACTGCCCTGTGTGAGCAGCTTGATCTCGCCCAACCCACGGTCAGCCACCACCTGGCCTTGTTGCGCACCTCCACGCTGGTCACCAACCGGCGTGACGGCAAACAGGTCTTCTACGCCCTCAACGACAATACGGTCACCAGTCTCGAAGGTGATGGCGGTCTGACCGTGAAAATGGGGCCCGTCGAACTGCGGTTCTGCGATCCCACCCAGCATTGCGAACCGTCCAACGTCGCCCCCGCGGCGGTCGATACCGACCCCGACAAGCCGGTCAACTGAGACCGACTGACAACTCAATAACTCGAACCGGGCGAAGTGATCAACACTTCGCCCGTTTTCCTATTCACGCATTGATTCCGGCGCGCATTGGTGGGATACTGTTGAACATGTTTTTCAACAAGAGCCGCACCATCATCTGTCTTTTCGCGCTGATCACCACGTTCAGCGTTGACTTCATCGGCCATCGCCCGCTGCACGCCGCAGCGCCCGCCTCGGCCGATGACCGCACCACCGAACCGCTGCGCATCATCGCAACCATTCGCCCGCTCAAGCTGATTCTGGCCGAAGCGTTGGGAGATGAACTGGCGGAACTGGTTGACCTCAGTGTGCTCATGGCGCCGGAGGTTTCCCCCCACGGTTTCGAGCCGACGCCGAGCCAGATGGCGCGCCTCCGCCGCGCGGATGTCATTCTCTACAACGGGCTCGGGCTGGACGATTGGGCGGTCCGCGGCGCGACCGGCCGCCAGCGCACGATCGGTTTCGTCGAGGTCGCGGACATCGATGCTCATGACCATCATCATCACGATCACGATCATCACGATTGCGATCATCACCACGGCCCGGTGGATGAGCACTTCTGGCTCGACGTGGAACTGGTCGGTGCGTATGCGGCGAGGTGTATCGGCGAGTTGATCGCCCTCGGCCGAGCGGATCAACGCTTCACCGACGAACAGATCGAGAAGTTGCACGAACGCCTGATCGACTTCAGCCGGGCGGTCGGAAAGATCGATGACCAGGCGCGGCAGCGGCTTGAACCCTTCGCCGGCCGGCGCATCGTGACCCACCACAATGTCTTCAGCCGGATCACCGAACGGTACGGACTGGGCGAACCGGTCGTGCTGCGACCGCTGGCGGTGGTGGAACCCACGCCGCGCGATCTGCGCACTGCGATCGACACGATCCGCCGCGAAAACATCCCCGCGATTTTCATTGAGCCACAGTTCAGCTCCGCCGCGGCGGAGCGCATTCGTGACGAAACCAACGTCAAGCTGATCGAAGTCGATCCGCTGGGCAGTCGATCGGAAACATGGTCATCGTTCATGGAGTCGATCCTCGACGCGATCGAGCAGGGTTTCCGAGCCGACTGATGAATCGGGCATCGCCTTGTTCGGCAGCGCGGGCATGGTAAAAATACCTCGTTGCCCATTTCTCCTGCCCTCCTTCTCGGAGTGGCGTCACGATCTGGGAGGTCCGCCGGTGAACCACGTTCATGCCATCACGTTGTTCCTGCTGGTTTGTTCAATCTGCGCCACGATTGTCGCGGCCGATGATGATGATGCCGCCATCGAGACGCGCACCATCACCTACGAACACGGCGAGATGGTGCTGGAGGGATACTTCGCGGCACCGGCCGACCGGGAAGCGGACTCGACGAGGCCGGGCATTCTGGTCGTGCACGAATGGTGGGGGCACAATGACTTCGCGCGGCGGAAGGCCGAGCGACTCGCCCGGCTCGGCTACGCGGCTTTCGCACTCGACATGTACGGCCGGGGCATCACCGCCGATCGTGCGCCGGAAGCGAGCCGACTCGCGGAACCGTTCTATCAGAATGACTTCCAGCTCATGCGCAGCCGCGCCCGCGCGGGGCTGGACGTGCTGGCCGAGCAACCCGAAGTCGATGCGGACCGACTCGCTTCCATCGGTTTCTGTTTCGGCGGCACGGTCTCATTGCAACTGGCCTACGACGGCGCACCCGTGCGCGGCGTGGTGAGTTTTCACGGCTCGTTGCCGCCACCGCTCGAAAGTGATTCCAAACCCGAAGCGCGGATTCTGATTCTGCACGGCGCTGAAGATCCGCTGGTGCCCGATGAGCAGGTGCGCGCATGCACCGAACGTCTGAGCGAACTGGAGGCCGACTGGCAGTTGATCGCGTACGGCGGCGCGGTGCACAGCTTCACCAACCCCGCTGCGGACGGACACGGGATCGACGGCGTGGCGTACGACGAAACCGCCCATCGGCGCTCCTGGCGGCATATGCAGATCTTCTTCGAAGAGCTCTTCGACTGACCGCCGCAATTCTTTCGTCTACGCCGCGCTCGTCGACTATTCGGCTTCCGACGGAACGAAGGTTTTCCGATCGGTCTGCCCCCACAGTCCGATCAACTCGCGGACGTTGCGATCAAGTTCGTCATCGACCACGGTGCCGCGACCGGAGACAACCCCCTTCCAGTAGGCGGTGCGTTCGGCGGGCGCGTTGGGCAACTCCGTGCGGTGAATCCGGTCGCGGGCGGACGCATCCAGCCGGTGCGCGGTCAGGATGACGATCCGCTCTTCGAACGGCCTGCGTTCGGGGACAACGACCGATGTGCTGCGCGTCCCTCGGAAATGGCGGAACCCCTGATCGGTGTCGTACCAGCCGTGCGTGGATTCGTAGACGGGGACGCGGCGGTAGGTGTCTTCCACGCCGTACAGCCGTTCCAGCCGCACCGTGAGCAACGTGTCCGCCTCGGAGAAGCTGACGATGGGCATGCCGGCCCGTTCGAGTCCGCGGCGAATCTCGCTCAGCGCGCGGCGCTCTTCCAGATCAAGTTCCTCCCGATCGAACACCAGGTACCCCTGTTCGGGCGACGCATCCTCATCGACCCGCAACACCGCGAGGGCAGTAAGCGTGCGATCCGCAGACTGAAAATGATGCTCGGGATCGGCGGTCGCGTTCAGTCGCACTGACGGGGCCTGCTGACACCCGCCCAGACCCGCGCTCAGACCCATCACGCACAGCATCGCCAGCACGACGGGGACGGGACATCCGAAGCTTGATCGTGGCAAAGACATCTTCTCCATAGCGTACCAAGACCCCGACCGGCCCTCGATATTCCCGCCAGAGCTCCGGGGAACGATGCGGGGGCGGACATTTCCGACTACAATTCGAGTCTCCCAAGCGGCGGATGCGGCGCGGGCGAAGACGAACGGGGACAATGCCCTTTCCCAGCGCCCGGTGATGGCGAAGTCGATTCCGCCCGTTCGCTGATCTCGCCCGGATTCCGTTTCCACGCCCGAGTGGCACTGCGTCCGGTTCCTTTCTTCTTTCTTTCTGTCCGCTCTGAATGGTGAACTATGAGCCCCTCATCCACTGAATCGAAACCCGCCTCGAAGCCCCAGGACAACCGCGGCATGGCTGGCCAAACCGCCGGCGACACCGCGGTCTGCTCGGTCAATCAGACCCAGCTCATCTACCGCGGCTACGAGATCGCCGACCTGGCAGCCAATGCGACGTTTGAAGAAGTCGCGTACCTCCTCCTCGAAGGCGAGAAGCCGACCGAAGCGCAGCTCGCCTCCTTCAAGGAGGAGTTGGCGGAAATGCGCCCCGTCGAGCCGGATATTATCAAGACGATCGCCGCGCTCGGAAAGATGAAGAACGGCGACAAGGACCTGCACCCGATGGCGGTGCTGCGCACCGGCGTGTCCTTCCTCGGCCACGTCGATCCGGAATGCGAAGACAACGCGCCCGAAGCGGAGATGCGCAAAGCCAAGCGGCTGATGGCGAAGATTCCCACGCTCATCGGCGCCATGCAGCGCGGCCGGGAGGGCAAGGAACTGATCGACCCCGATCCGAAGCTCGGCCATGCCGAAAACCTGCTCTATCTGATCGGTGGGGAAAAGCCCAGCGAACTGGCCGCCAAGGTCATGGATGTTTCACTCATCCTCTACGCCGAGCACGATTTCAACGCCTCCACCTTCACCAGCCGCGTGATCGCTTCCACCGAAGCCGACATGCACTCAGCGGTCGGCGGCGGGATCGGCGCGCTCAAGGGCCCGCTCCACGGCGGCGCGAATGAGATGGCGATGGAAATGCTGCGCGAAATCGACGAGTTCGTCGCCGACGGCAAGGGCACCGTGGGTGATTTCATGGAACGCGCCTTCGCCGAGAAACGCAAGCTCATGGGCTTCGGCCACCGCGTGTACAAGAACGGTGATCACCGGGCCGGCATCCTGCGCGAGTGGGGACTTAAGTACGCCACCCAAAATGCCCCCGAAACCAAGAAGTGGTTCGACATGGGCGATGAGGTTCAGAAGATCATGCTCGAACAGAAGAACATCCACCCGAACGTGGATTTCCCCTGCGGCATGACGTACTACGCGCTCGGCATCCCCGTGCCGCAGTACACGCCGATCTTCGTCGCCTCCCGCGTTACCGGCTGGTGCGCTCACATCATGGAACAGCACGCAAACAACCGCATCATCCGGCCGCTCGCCGAGTACGTCGGCCCCGAACTGCGGAACTGGAACGACTGAGATCGAGATTGATCTTTCACCGCTTTTCCCTCAAGCCCGCGCATCACAAGACGCGGGTTTTTTCATGACGTGCGGCAAAGAAGTACACTGCTTGCATGAAAACACCCACTGCGATCGGTCTGCTCGTTCTGTCCCTGGTGATCCTGAGTGTGGCCTCCTGTGCACAGGATGAAAATCCGCCCGCGCCGGGATTCAACGAAGAAGACTCCGACGCCCGTGCGATTGAGCTCGCCGACGCCGTCATGCGCGCGATGGGCGGCCGGGACGCGTGGGATCAAACGCGGTACCTGACATGGAACTTCTTCGGCGTGCGCCGACATGTCTGGGACAAACATACTGGCGACCTGCGCGTCGACTGGGCGGACCGCGAAACCGGGGCCGCGTATGTCGTGCTTATGAATCTCGATTCCGGCGAAGGCAGCGTGTATGAAGACGGCCGCGAGATTACCGATGAAGAGGTCATTCAGGCCCGCCTCGACTTCGCGCGCACCGCCTGGATCAATGACAGCTACTGGATCTTCATGCCGTACAAACTCAAGGACACCGGCGTGACGCTGACCCATATCGGCACGCGCGACACCGCGGCGGGTGAATCGGCAGAGGTTGTGCAACTGACGTTTGAGGGGGTCGGCGAGACGCCCGAAAACAAGTACCACGTCTACATCGATCCGGACTCGAAACTCGTGGTGCAGTGGGATTTCTTCGCGCGCTACGACGATCAATCCCCCGCACTCTCCACGCCATGGACAAACTGGGAGCAATACGCCCGGATCATGCTGTCCGATGACCGCGGCAACGGACGACGCCACTCGGAGGTCGCAGTGGCGGACGAGATCGATCGCTCGGTGTTTGCCGACCCCGCCCCGATCGAGATTGCGGAGCTGTTCGGCCCGCAACGCTGACGGCAGTGAGAGCACGTTCAATTTTCGCAAATCTCTTCCCTGTTGAGCATGGATTCGGTAATCTCATTGAACAGTTCGCGCGGCGGCCTGAGTTGGTGGCCTGAGATGTGGGGTTCCAATGACACAACCTGCTGGAAAGATCTGCGTCGTATGTAACGCCAACTGTGCCGGCCGACCGCGGGTCAAGGACCCGAAGGGCCGGTATTACTGCCGCGCGTGTTACGATGAACTTCAGCAGAAGGTCATCGATGAATCCCGCGCGGGTGAGGCAGCCGAGGAATGGAATCCCTACGCGGATCTGGAAACGCCCGGCCAAGAGAATCTGCTTGACCTGGAACCG
>RECV01000152.1 GCA_007693845.1 Phycisphaerales bacterium | reverse complement strand
GTCCGATCAGATGTCGCGATCGGGCAAGCGGTAGGTACACTCGGCCTTGGTCTCGCCTTTCCGCCAGGTCGATTGCCACACGGCATCGCTGCGGAGAGTGAAGCCCGAGCCGTCTTCATGTCGTTCGTACCGCATCGGATTCTCAGTGAATGGATCGTGCGGCATGTCCCAGCGTTCGGGAAATTTCCCGTGATGGTCATGGTGAAGTCTCAACGCAATGGCCGTCCGCAACAGCGTGCGGCGAAGTTCCGCAACTTCCACGTTACTGACGGTCATCCGGATACTCGGAAGTAACCGTTGTGTCATCGGTGGCAGTTCATCAATCGCCTCGTCGGCCAGAAAGCTCCAGTCGCGATCGGCCGGCTTGCTCTCGATCGTGTGTAGAGCAGCGAGATAAATCTCCATGATCGCTACTTTCTCGCGGGCAGCGGTCCAGCCAAGTGATGCCATTGCTGCTTGGGTTGCGAACGTGAGCTCGTTCGTCTCGTACCGGACCGCGTGCTTGCTCCACAATGCTTCGCCGATGATCGATTGGCGAAGCGCCTCTGCCCAATCAACGGCAAGCAACGCTTCGTCGATCATGCGCAGCGACCGTGCCGGCAGATCATGGCCATCGTGCTCAATGGCATCCAACACGAGTTGCTCCATGGACACTGCAGTGAGGAGCGGCATGATGAACGGATCGACCAATGTGTGTTCTCGCAGACGCAGCGTCGCCAGCAGATGCTGTTTGGCAAGGGCAGAATCATCGGCATGGGTTGCGGCCTGGCAAAGCATGATCGATGCAAACCTCACTGCGTTGAGATGATTGAGATCTGCACCGATCCCTGAGCGATAGGTGTCGTGCGGCCAGAGGCAGTCGGGTCGCCGCACCGCCTCATGCAATAATGCAAGCTCATCACTGATGCGCTCAAGATCATCGCGCCGGGCTTGCAATTGCTCATCGGTCAGATCATCTACGTCATCAACCGCCCAATGATCTTCGTCTGTGTCAATAGCAAGTCGAATGCGTTCCCCGGCACGAATGTAGAGCGGTGCGGCATTGTTCGCCTCGTCCACCAATGCCGGCTGTAGTTCCTCAAGCGTGGTTGTGCCGGTGAGATCAAGCCAGGTCTCGAGAAGTTCGTGCCGTTCGGTCTCCCAGTAGGAATGGACGGTCAGCGCGGACACCGTGGCGAGTATTGCCAGCAGACGCCTGACACAGCGAGGCACGAATGGAACAAGCGTGCTCAATTGATCCACCTTGATCGGCCTCCCCTTGACCTCCCCGTTGGGAGAATGTTACGCAGATTCGCTTTCGTCGAAGTCATCGCCATCGCGTTCAGGCTGCGGATTGTAGCGATCGCATCGATGTTCTCCGAGCGTGACGCCTGTGGGAGCGTCTCGGCGGATCAACCGCATGCACCCACCCCCCTTTGATTCCCATCCAGTAACGGGCCAGTAGCAGGAAGGATACTTGGTTCAAGACGGTCCGGCGCCCGGGGCTTGGGAGGAGGGGCGAACTTGGCGATCAAGCCCGGCAGCGGGTCGGTGATATGCGCCACGCCAATGCCGTGTGTGCCAACATGCCGCGAGCTTCAACGCGAGGCATCATCATCGTCGTTGGTGCGCAGTTCGGCGGGGTCCGTGCGAAATCGGCCATCGGCATCCATCGGAAGCGGACGGTCGCGCGGCACCAGCAGAACTTCCTCGATCCGGCGCAGGAACCGAATCTCCAGCAGATCGCCCGCCTGCTCATCGACTTCCAGCAGGATCGGATCGAGCTCGCCCACCACGAATGGCGCTGACAGGTACGCCCGGTAGTGCTGCTCGGGGGTGAGCCGCCGGTCCCCCGTTCCGGTGGCTGTTCCGGTGGCCAGATGAGACTGCTGGCGGTCGAGATCGTTCACGCCTTCATCCGCGCCCAGCGGGAAGCCGCCGGCGAACCATCCGATCAGGAGCAGGAGAATCGCTGCGGCCCATCCCGACAGCGCGAACCACGGTCGCCACGGCGAAGAAGCCACGGGTTTGCGATCGGCATCATCGCGCTGTGGCCGGTCGGATACCGGCAGTTCGACCGCATCCAGGTCGGCCAGCGTGCGGCCCGCGCCGTCGCGCAGTCGCGCCTGGTCGCACTGGCGGACGCCCAGCTCGCGCCACCATTGACCATCATCGGCGGCCAACTGTTCGAAGGCGTCGGCGTCGCGGGCATCGGCCTCGCCGTCAATCAACCGTGACATCAGGCGATCCGGCGGCGGGGCGGAAGTGCGTTGTTCGTGTGAAGTTGTCGTTGTCTTGTTCTCTTCGTGCATCGGTGTGAGCCCTGGGTGTTTCTTGCGACGGGTCGCGGCGTGAAGATGTGAGCGATCGAACGCGACGGGAAGAAACTGAAGTGAGAGGTGACGTGAGCTGTTACAGAAAATCGATGAACGGCTGAATCAATCCGAGCGTGATGGCGTTGAATCGCAAGACTCGCTTGCGGAACGGGAACGGGCGCGGGAAACGGAATCATCTGGACGGGTGGAGACGTGTGCATTCGTGCGGACCGCAGAACCACCTGGCGCGATGGATGGACCGTCCTTTGAATCGGCTTCGACTTCTTCCCGCAGGATGCGCCGCGCCCGCGCCAGCCGCGTTTCGATGGTGGTGACGGGAAGTCCGAGCAGTTCACTGATCTGCTGATAGCTCATGGATTGCACGCAGCGAAGCAGCAGCGGCTCGCGGTACTCCGGCGGGAGGCCCAGCGCGCGGTTCAGCATGTCGTGCACCACATCGCGGCGAGCGATGACTTCATCCTGCGCTTCATCGCGGGCACAGGGTTGAATGGACGGCGTCGCGACGTGGCCGTTCATCTGAGATTCGCTCTGGTGGTCGAGCGAGAGCGTCTGCTTGAGCTGCCGGGCCGCGCCGCGGCAGACGTTCAGGATGATCTGGCGCAGCCACGGCCGAAACGCTGCGGCATCGCGGAGCGTGTCGATCTTGTCCACCAGTTTGAGCGCGACATCCTGCATGAGATCCTCGACATCCACCGCGCGCGGACGATGAGCCAGGACGATCGTGGCAATCCACCGGCGGTGGGTTCGCCACAACTCCTGCTGAGCGCGCCGGTCACCCTGCCGGGCTTGTTCCACGAGCGCTGCATTCGGGCCCTGCGAGGGGGTCATCATCACCTCATGATTCGCGGATTCGCCCGAGCCGTCTGGAAAGTCCGCTTCATTTTTGGGATTCTTCTCCACACAACACGATCCGCACGCGATCATGTTGGGTTCCCGCGGGGTTCCCGCGGCTTGGGCCGGATTCGCCTCCGGTGCCGATTCAGCCGATTTCCCCGTCCCCCGGCCGGGTTCGCTCGTTCGTCCGCAGGATCGCCCTTCCGCCCTCCCGTTCCCTGAGTCTGCTTTCATGCCGCCGCACGCCTCTTCATCCGATCCCGCATCAATGAGTCTCGGCGACCATCTGGATGAGTTGCGGCGCAGGGTGTTTTACGCGCTCGCCGCCCCGTTGCCGATCAGCATCGTTGCGTTTTTCTTCAGCGCGCAGCTGATCGATCTGCTGTTGCGCCCGCTTTACCGCGCGTTGGAGTCCAACAACCTGCCCGTTCAGGTGCAGGTGCTCAGCCCGCCTGAGTTCATTCTCACGCAGCTCAAGCTCAGCATCATTTTGGCGATCATCATCGCCAGCCCGTGGATTCTCTGGCAGGCGTGGCTGTTCATCAGCCCGGGGCTGTACCGGCACGAGCGGCGGTTCGTCTACTTCCTGATTCCGGGCAGCGCGGTGTTGACCACCACCGGCGTGCTGCTGTTCTACTTCGTCATGCTGCCGCTGATGCTGCAAGTGCTCATCATGTTCGGCAGTTCGCTGCGCGAACCGGTGGACACCGTTCGAATCGACGCCGACACCGCCGCCATGGTGGAGGAGATGGAGGAGTCACCCGATCGCGCGCACGTGCAGATTCGTATCGTGACGGAAACACCGCTTCAGGTGCAAGCGGGAGACATCTGGCTCAAGATGCCGGAGAACGTTCTGCACCTGGCGGTGCCTTCGACCACGGGCGGCGCGGGCGCGTTGGACATTCTGCGGCTGCCGATGGGTGCCGCTTCGCGCGTTGCGCAACAGTTTCGATTGAGCGAATACATCGGTTTCGTGCTGATGTTGCTGCTCGCCATCTCGATCGCGTTCCAGTTGCCGCTGGTGATTGTGCTGCTGGGCTGGCTGGGAATAGTCACCGTGCCGTGGTTGCGCATGAATCGGCGGTACGCGTTGCTGTTGTGCGCGGTCATCTCGGCGGTCACGACCCCCGCGGATGTCGTCTCGATGATTCTCATGCTGATCCCGTTGTACGGGTTGTATGAACTGGGCATTCTGCTGCTGGTGCTCGCGCCGGCTTCGCGTGTGGCGGAAGGGCGCGTTCTGTTCCGCAGCGGCGCGTCAGGTGCGCAAGGACCGGGAACCTCCGCCGGCACTTCCGATAGCGCGGAAGACGTTACCCAGACGGAACAACCCTTCCGTCCTCCGGATGAACACAACGGCGGAGGAAACGATGACGCTGACTCGTCCGATGACCGGAGTGGGCGATCGTGATCAGTCGATTCCGGTCCAGGCCAGGTCATGCAGACCGGAGCGCGCTCGCCCGTCGAAAGCGGAGGCGGCGGTTTATGGGTGCGCTTCATCTGATTCCAGGACCACGGTCGAAACATGTGACGACGACCGATATCCACATGATGCGGCGCGCGCTCGCACTTGCCGAAGAAGCGGCCCGAAACGACGAGGTGCCGGTCGGAGCCGTGGTGTATCGTGGCGAGGAAATCATCGCCGAGGCGGCCAATAACCGTGAATCACAACACGATCCGGTGGGCCACGCCGAGTTGATCGCCATTCGCGAGGCGGGCATCACCCTGGGTAAGTGGCGTCTCAATGACTGCTCGCTGGCGGTGACACTCGAACCCTGCCCGATGTGTGCCGGCGCACTCGTGAACGCGCGTGTGGGACGACTGATTTACGGGACCACCGATCCCAAGGCCGGGGCCTGCGATACGCTCTACCGCATTACGTCCGATCATCGACTCAATCATGAAGTCGAAGTGGTCGGCGGCGTGTTGGCCGAGCAGTGCCGCGATCAGCTTCGTTCGTTCTTCCGTCGTCGACGGGAAGAAAACAAGCGTCGCAAACGCTGAGTCGCGCCGGCGGCAGAAGGCCCCGCGACTTTTCGGGCTCCCCACGCGACTTTTCGGGCTCCCCACAACCGGCTGACCATCGAGTTTCCGTCCGAATCTGAAGGCGGAGAACCGCGCCGATTCGCCCAGTCTGCCGGCGGAAAACTGCCCAAGTTAACCAACCATCGAACCCGGATCGCCATAAGACGGAAGCTCTTGTCAATACTGGCTTTCCGTCGAATTGCGGTCACACTTAAATTGCAGCCGCTCCCCGGATTGCTGCGTATAGATGTGTGTATATCCGCACTTGAGCGCACGGGGACGGCAGCACGCCTCCCGCCCGGTTGAACGCCGGTCGGTACGACAACTGAAGACCGAGAAGAGAGGGAAGAACATGAAGCTCGTTCAAGACTATCGTTCTGCGCGATCATTGCGCGCCGGCCTGGCCCTGTGTGCCGCGGCTGCCGCGACGCTGCTTGCCATGAGTACCACCGGCCCGCGTTCCGCCCTGGCTTTGGCGGATTCACTCAGCCAACGCCCAGCCGGTGTGGCGATCTTCACCACCGCCCGCTTCATCAGCGAACAGGGGGAAGTCTTCAGCGGATCGTTCGGTAACAGTGTCGTCCTCGACTCGCTGACCATCGGCGAGTCCACTTTCCGCGCGACGATGAACGAAATGATCGAAGTCTCATCCGTGCGCGTTCGGGTCGATCGTGAGGGAAACGGTCAGTACGAACTCCTGACCGATGAGCAACTGGCTGCCGGCGACGCACCGGTCAGTTTCGCCTTCGGACGTCAGGTCGATCACGGCAAGTACCGAACCGCGCTCGATGTCATGCGGGGACGTGATCTGGCGCGCCTGCTGATGAGCGACGGCAGCGCGAACGTTCAGGTCGATGTGTTGCTCGCCACGGAGATCGTCGACGACCGACCCGGAGCGGAAGACAACTCACCCGAAGCGATTCTCGTCGGTAGCTTCAACGGCTTGGGCGCTCGCGTCGGCGCGATCATCGGCGGCAGCGTCGATCATCCGATCCTCGCGCAGCGTCCGTTTGAGATCAGCTCCGATTTGCTCGCGTACGGTGAAAGCGGCGTGAACATCGTTCTGAACGGATTCGACGCGCCGATTCCGATCAGCATCGTCGGGATGGACCTTTTCAGCGCGCTCGGCGTGGAAGCCAATCAGTCCGCGATCGGTTTTCGTCTGGAGGTTCCGGCCGGATCGCCCGCATTCTTCAACCTCATCGGAACTGCGCACGCCCTGCAGCAGGTCTCCGGCCGAACCGGCATGGAGGCCTCGGAGCAGGATGACTTTGAACTGGAATTCGCCGGCTCGTTCGGCGGCGGTGGGTACGGTGGAGGCGGTGGTGGTGCGCTCGGCAGCTCGCCGCTGCGCCAGATCGCCGGCCTCGGCAACGGCGGCTTTCGCGGCGGCGGTGGCGGCGGGGGTGGTGGAGGCGGCGGCACTCCGTTGACGGATCTCGTCCCGCCGAATAACGAAAGTAGCAATGGTGATACCGGTTCCGGCCGCAACAACGGGAACGGCAACGGCGGCAGCAATGGCAGCAATGGCGGCAGCGGCGATCCGCCCGTCATTCCCGCACCCGGCACCATCGCCATGCTCCTGATGGCCGGTGTGTTCGGCGGACGACGTCGCAGTCGATAGTCGTTACGCACACTTGTCAGATTGAGCGACAGATCTTCTTGAGCGACAGATGCCGCGAATGCCGGACGGCCGTAGGATGTCGAGATGTCATCGAACGACGCCATACGGCTGGTCTGCTTTGATCTCGGCGGCGTGATCGTGCGCATCTGTCGCACGTGGGAGGAGGGCTGCCGCGCTGCCGGCCTGGACGTGCGCGAACTGCCCCTGACCGACGAGTTGCGCCTTGCCCGACGTGACCTCCTGCACGCGTACGAAGTCGGCGCCATCGACCGCGCGAGCTACGGCCAGCAGCACAGCGAACTCATCGAGGGGCGCTATGCGCCGGAAGAAGTCCTCGCCATCGAACAGGCATGGCTGCTCGGTGAATACGACGGCGTGGACAGGTTGATCGATCATCTGCACGCCCGAGCGGTGCCGACCGCCGCGCTTTCCAACACCAACGAAGGTCATTGGTCCCAGATGGACCACCGCTACCCGACGGTGAACCGGTTGCAGCAACGACTGGCCTCGCATCTCCTGGGGATGCGCAAGCCGAACCGGGAGATTTTCGAGGCGGCGGAATCACACTTCGGCGTGCCGGGCAGCGCGATTCTGTACTTCGACGATCTGGATGACAACATCCACGCCGCGACCGCGGCCGGCTGGCGCGCTCATCAAATCGACTACAAACAGCCCACCGCGCCCCAGATTGAGCGTTCCCTGCGTGACTATGCGCTGATCTGACGAAGTGCGTTGGCCGCCAACAATGCGCAGGTCGCCATCACGATTCGCGGGTATCGTGTCGGCATGGCAAACATACTCGTTGTCGGACCGCATCCGGATGATCAGGAACTCGGCATGGGCGGCACGATCGCCCGGCTCGCGGAGCAGGGGCATCGCGTGCTGCTCCTGGACATGACCAACGGCGAGCCGACGCCGTTCGGCGACCCGGAGACGCGCGCGAAGGAGGCCGCCGCCGCCGCGAAGATTCTCGGCGTGGAGCGGCGTCTGCTCGGCCTGCCCAACCGCATGGTGGTGCATTCGATCGAAGCGCGCCATCAGGTCGCTGGCGTGATCCGCGAACATCAGGCCGAAATCGTCTTCACGCCGTACTTTGAGGACGCCCATCCCGATCACATCGCCACCACGCGCATTGTTGAGGATGCACGTTTTGATGCGAAGCTGTCAAAGATCGATCTGCCCGGCGATCCGATCTACCCGCGCTGGCTGTTCTACTACTACTGCACGCATCTGCGGCATGTGGCGAACCCGAGCTTTTTGATCGACACAGCCGGCTACGAGCAACGCAAACGCGAGGCGATCGTGGCGTACGAAACGCAGTTCGTGAAGCCCGAGAAGAACCGCCGCGTTGTTGACTGGCTCGAAGCGCAGGGGCGGTACTTTGGCAGCCGCGTCGGCACCGACGCCGCCGAGCCGTTCTTCACGAAGGAACCGATCGGCCTGAACGGCTTCAGTTCACTGGTCTGATCCGAATTCGCTCACCGGCAACTCACGTTGTGACGTGTTTCTCGATCGTATCGGTTCGATGATCAGGCGTTGACGACGCCGAGCATTGAGGCGGCTTTCCTGGCGATGTCCGAGTGATGCAGGCCGCATTGCTTGAGAATGGCGTCCTCGTTTCGTGCGGATTTCGGGATGCGCTTGACGAACATTTGCTCGACGGTGAATGCATCGCCGGATTCGGTGCACACGTCGGCGACCGCGCTGCCGAGCCCGCCGCCGTAATTGTCCTCGACGGTCAGAATGTAGCCGTTGTTCGCGTTGGCGATATCCATCAGTTTGTCCGCATCGAACGGAATCGAGTAGAGATCGACCAGCGTGGCGTCGACACCCATCTTGTCGAGCATCTCCAGCGCCTTGTTGCATTCGTGCACCATGTAACCGGCGGTGACGATCATGACATCGCGGCCTTCGGTGAGCACCTCGAATCGGCCGAGTTCGAAGATCGTGTCTTCATCGTAGATGAACTCAACGTCCGGCCGGAAGGTCCGCATGTAGCACACGCCGCAATGATCCGCCATGCGGAGCGTGAGGGCGTACGCCGCGTAGGCATCGGCCGGCTGCAGGACGTAACAACCCGGTCCGCCGTAGTGGTCCTTCATCGTCGCAAAGGAACGGAACCACGCGACATCCGGCAGGGCCATCTGGCTTGGACCGTCCGCAGCGAGTGAAATCCCGCTGTGGCTGCCGACGACCTTGATGTTCGCGCCGGAGTTGATCGCCATCTCAAGCTGGTCGTAGCCGCGGGTAATAAACTTGGCGAAGCTCGAGCAGAAGGGGATTTTCCCGGCCGCGGAAAGTCCCGCCGCGGCAGAGATCATGTTCTGCTCGGCGATCTTGCATTCGACGAAGCGGTCGGTCAGTTCCTTGTCATTGGCGAACCACTCCGCGAAGGTGGAGTTGCTCACATCCGCATCGAGGCAGAACACGCCCTCGTGCGCGTGGCCGAGCGCCCGCATCGCCAGGCCGTACGCCTTGCGCGTGGCGAGCCGGCCGGCCTTGTAGATCATCGCCATGTCGTAGCGTTCCATGGCTTCACGGAAGCTCATCGCCTCTTCGTTCTTCACTTCGGGCGCGGTGTGTTCCGGCGGGGGGTAGATCTTCAACTCATCCGAGGCGAGCGCACTGGTCAGCCCGACGCCGGTGGCGGTCAGCTCTTCGTGGACCTGGGACAATTTGTCGCCGTTGGCCGGCTTGCCGTGCCACCCGCCGCCCTGAAGCGAAGCCGCGCCCCAGCCCTTGACCGTCTTGGCGACGATCGCGAACGGCTGGTCGTTCTTCATGTGTTCAGCGTGCTGCTCGATCGCATCGCGAATCTCGTTCGGAGCGTGGCCGTCGATGACCGCCACGATGAAGCCGGCGGCTTCGAGTTTCTTCGCCAGCCGGTCGGTGGATTGCTGTACGCTGACTTTGTCCGCCTGGCCGTAACCGTTGCAGTTGAAGATCGGCAGGACGTTGGTGAGTTCATGATCGACGATGAAGTCGGCGGCTTCCCAGATCTGCCCTTCGCGTGCTTCGCCGTCGCCGATGATGCAGAACACGCGTTTGTCGAGCTCATCGTGCTTCGCGGCAACAGCGAGGCCGGCCGCGACGGAAAGTCCTTGGCCGAGCGAGCCGGTGGCGGCGTCGAAGAACGGCATGCCTTCCATCGGGTTCGGGTGGCCGTCGAGGTAGGAATCATTTTCGCGCAGCGTCTGAAGATCATCTGGAGTGAGCGGATTGCGCTCATTGCCCTTGCCGACGGCAGCGCCGAGATCGGCGAGGGCGGCATACACGATTGGGACCGCGTGCCCAGCAGAGAGCACGAACCGGTCCGAGGTGGGATACCGCGGATGGTCCGGCAGCCAGCGCATGGAGTGATAAAGCAACACGGTGACGATGTGTCCGAGACTCATCGCCGTGGTCGGATGCCCGCTGCCGGAGGCGGCACACATATCGAGACTCATCTTGTCCAACTGAATGGCCTTGGCGTGCACGGCAGCTTCAAACGACATGGGCAACCTTTCCCCCGGCGCAAAAGCCGGGCCGAAAACGAACAAAGGGCACGAATAAGAGCAACGAAGTATCGCACGAGCGGCCCGTTTCGGCAAGTTTCAACGGTGCCATGCGGCCAAATCTGACGTGGATTCTGTAGCTGGCTATCAACGCGAGACCGCCAGGGGCGGTGAGGTGCCGTTGACGGGGCGGGGTTGAACATTGGTTTCGCGCGTCAGTTCCGGAAAGTAATCCTGGATTGCGGCGACCGACCAGGCGCCGGATCGCAGCGCGGCGATCGCCTGCACCGCCGCTCGTGCCCCCGCGATGGTGGTGATCATCGGCACGCCCGCGCGGACCGCCATCGCGCGGATGCGGCCTTCATCCGTCGCCGCGCCTTTGCGCGTCGCGGTGTTCAGAATGAGCTGAATCTCGCCGTTGGAAATCTTGTCGAGGATGTTCGGCCGGGCGCCTTCGGAGATTTTTCGCAGCGGCTTCGAATCGATCGAATGTTGCGCAAGCATCTCGTGCGTGCCGGCGGTGGTGTAGACCGTGAAGCCCATCGACACGAGTTGCCGCGCGATCTCCGGCATGTGCGGCTTGTCCGAATCGCGCACCGACAGGAAGACGTTGCCTTCCACCGGCAGATCGATCCCCGCCGCCATCTGCGCCTTGGCGAGCGCGACCGGCAGCGCGCGGTGAGCGCCCATGACCTCGCCGGTTGAACGCATCTCCGGGCCGAGGATGACGTCCACGCCCGGGAAACGATTGAACGGAAAGACCGGCTCTTTGACCGCGAAGAAGCCCGCATCCGGCACTTCCTCCACACGGAGGTCCGCCAGCGACTGGCCCATCATCACCTTCGCGGCGATGCGCGCCCACGGCACGCCCTTGGCCTTGGCGACGAACGGCACGGTGCGCGAGGCGCGCGGGTTCACCTCGATGATGTAGATCTCATCGTCCTTCACCGCCATCTGCACATTCATCAGGCCGCGCACGTGCAAACGTTCAGCCAGGGCGCGGGCCTGGGTCTTGATGCGATTGACGATCGACTTGGACAGGGAATAGGGCGGAATCGTGCAACTGGAGTCACCCGAATGCACGCCCGCTTCTTCGATGTGTTCCATCACGCCGCACACAAGGGCGCGCGGCTCGGCGCTGGTGACGTTGATCTGTTTCGGCGCGGTGTCAACGTGCGGCGTGAAGTCGGCGATCACATCAACATCAACCTCGATCGCTTCGGAAAGAAAGCGATCAATGAGCACCGGCGCGTTGGCGAGTTCGGAGACGTCGACCGCATCGCGCATGTACCGGCGAAGGGCGGTTTCGTCGAAACACGTCTCCATGCCGCGCCCGCCCAACACGTAACTGGGACGCACCAGCACCGGGTAGCCGATCCGGCCGGCGATCGCGACGGCTTCATCGAGCGAACGCGCGATGCCGTTCTCCGGCTGTTTCAGGTTCAGTTCTTCGAGCATCGCCTTGAAGTGATCGCGATCCTCGGCGCCATCGATGGACTTGAGCCCCGTGCCGATGAGCGGCACGCCGGCCGCGACGAGGCCGTGGGCGAGGTTGAGCGGCGTCTGCCCGCCGAACTGCACGATTACGCCGACCACCCCGCCGGAACGATCGGGTTTCTCCACGCCGCCGCCGTTGAGCCGTTCGATGATGTTGAGCGTGTCTTCCAGCGTGAGCGGCTCAAAGAAGAGCAGATCGCTCGTGTCGTAGTCGGTCGAGACCGTCTCGGGATTCGAGTTGATCATGACCGACTCGTAGTCGAGTTCCTTCGCCGCGAACGACGCCTGCACGCAACAGTAGTCGAACTCGATGCCCTGTCCGATGCGATTGGGTCCGCCGCCGAGAATGATGATCTTTTCTCGCGGGGTGACGCGGATTTCATCGTCGCAATGAGCTCCGGTCTTGGCCGGGATGCTCGCGGAATCAGCGCCTGTCGATGGCGGTTCAGTTCCCCCCGGCAAGCCGGGGGCGATGTGGGCCGTTTCGTACGTCGAGTAGTAGTACGGCGTCAGGGCCTCAAACTCAGCAGCGCACGTGTCGACCAGTTTGTACACCGGTTCGATGCCGAGCGACTTCCGGTGCGCCCGCACGCGCAGGATCGTGTCCGTCGTGATATCCCCGAAGTACAGGTTGGCGAGTTGCGGATCGGAGTAGCCCATCTGCTTCGCGCGGAAGAGCACCTCACGCGGCACTTCTTCCAACGTGCGGTAGGAACAGAGCACATCTTCAAACTCAACCAGTTGCAGGAACTGATCGAGGAACCACGGGTCAATGTTCGTCAGTTCGTGCACGCGCTCGATCGACCAGCCCATCTTGAAGGCGTACCGCACGTAGTACAGCCGCCCCTGACTGGGCACGGTGAGCTTGCGGATCAGTTTCTCTTCCGGAATCGGCCAGGCGGTCTCCGTCGCCTCTGCAACAACCGAGTCTTCCCCCTCCAGTTGCCAGTTCCCCATGGCCAGTTGTCGAATGCCGGCGAGCCACTTGTCGTTCTTGTCCAGCCCGAAGCCGAAGCGTTTCACTTCCATCGAACGGATGGCCTTCTGCATCGCTTCCTTGAACGTGCGGCCGATGGACATCGCTTCGCCCACGCTCTTCATCTGGGTGGTCAGCGTTTCGTCCGCTTCGGGGAACTTCTCAAACGTCCAGCGGGGCATCTTGACCACGACGTAGTCGATGGACGGTTCGAAACAGGCGCTCGTCGTGCCGGTGATATCGTTGCGCAGTTCATCGAGCGTGTAACCGACGGCGAGTTTGGTGGCGATCTTCGCGATCGGGAAGCCGGTAGCCTTCGACGCCAGAGCGGAGGAGCGCGAGACGCGCGGGTTCATTTCGATCACGACCATTTCACCGTCATCGGGATTGACCGCGAACTGGACGTTGGACCCGCCGGTCTCCACGCCGACGGCGCGCAGGATCTTCAACGCCGCATCGCGCATGCGCTGGTATTCCTTGTCCGTGAGCGTCATGATCGGCGCGACGGTGATCGAATCGCCGGTGTGCACGCCCATCGGATCAATGTTCTCGATGCCGCAGACGACGATGCCGTTGTCGTTTTTGTCCCGGATGACTTCGAGTTCGTATTCCTTCCATCCGAGGACGGACTCATCGATTTGAATCTGCCCGATCATGGAGGCCTTGAGGCCGCGGCGGACGGTGTCCTCGAACTCATCGAGGTTGTAGGCGATCCCGCCGCCGAACCCGCCGAGCGTGAAGGCCGGGCGGATGATGACCGGCAGGCCGACCTGGTCGAGGAACGCGCTGGCCTCGTCCATGTTGGTGACGGTCGCGGCCCGGGGTTGCCTGAGACCGGCCGCCTCGACCACCTTGCGGAACTGATCGCGGTTTTCAGCACGATCGATCGCCTCGCGCCGCGCGCCGATCATTTCGATGCCATACTTCTCCAGCGTGCCTTCATCGTGCAGGGCACAAGCGCAGTTGAGCGCGGTCTGACCGCCGATGGTGGGCAGCAGGGCGTCGATCGGCGTGCCGAGTTCCTTCTCGCGCTCGATGATCTTGCAAACCGCTTCGGGGGTGATCGGTTCGATGTAGGTGCGATCCGAAAAGTCCGGATCGGTCATGATCGTCGCAGGGTTCGAGTTGACGAGCACCACGCGGTAGCCCTCTTCGCGAAGAGCTTTGCACGCCTGCGTGCCGGAGTAATCGAATTCGCAGCCCTGGCCGATGACGATCGGGCCGGAGCCGAGGATCAGGATGGTGTGGAGATCATCGCGGCGGGGCATGGCGCTGGCAGCGGGGCGAGCGGAGGGGGAGTGGCGGAAAGGACATCGGGCAGTCGGGCAACTCGATCGGGGGACGGCTGCGTTCACGCAACTTCACCGCAGGCGTCCGGGGAAAGATACTCGCCCCGGGCCAACCACTCAACGCGCGGGGCCGCGCTGCGCTCGGGCTGCGGCCGTCCACCAAAGTCGGATGCGAAGCACTGACCGCGTCGAATCGGGCGATGGCCTTGCCAGGCAACGCCTGCCAAATGCCGCATTTCGAATGAACAGCGCAAGCCGCCCGATGACATTTACGCTTCCGGCTCCACTCTATTCGGGCCGAACGATTTTTTTCTTTGGGATCGCGTCGAAACCGGTTGACAGAATCACGCCTACTGCCGAAGTTAGTAAACAGTATGTCCACCCCCACCTTCCTGCTTCTGGCGCTAGCGATCTGGATCGGTCTCGTCGTGGCAGTGCGCTGGGGTTTGTTGCCGCTGCTCGAGCGCGGACCCGTCCAGGACCCGATCGTCAACTTTCTCTGGTGGGCCAACCGCGTTTACACGCGCCTGGTGCACCGCGTCACGTTCGATGGTCAGGACAAACTCCGCCGCCAGCGCGACCACGGCGGGATCATCTTCGTTTCCAACCACACGAGCGGCGTCGACCCCCTGCTGATCCAGGCCGCCTGCCATTTTGAGGTCCGCTGGATGATGGCCGCCGACATGATGATCGATTCTCTCGCGCCGCTCTGGAAGCGGTTGCGGATCATTCCGGTGGACCGTGCCGGCAAAGATCGGTCCTCTTTGCGGGAGGCGATCCGACATGTGAAAGGCGGGGGGGCGATCGGGATCTTCCCCGAAGGCCGCATCGTGACCCGCGGTGAGATTCGGCCGTTTCTCAACGGCGTCGGCCTGCTCGTCGCCAAGACCAACGCGCCGGTCGTGCTCGTGTGGATCTCCGGCACGCCGGAAACCGAGGATCTGCGCACGTCCTTTGTGACCCCCAGCCGCTCCCGCGTTCGTTTCGTCAAACGCGTCAACTATCCCCGCGATCAGTCCGCGCAGGACATCACCCGTGATCTGCGCGAAAAGCTGTCCCAAGCCAGCGGCTGGCCGCTGAATGACGAACCGCTGACGCCGACCAACCGCGGTCCCGCGCTGCGGCAGGGGTCGCAGGAACGTTCGGCCGCCGCTCCGAGCGCGGATCACCGCGATGAGAATGATGAGAAGTCGGATGAGGACCACGGTTCTGATCCCTCAACCGGGCCGTACCACGCCGCGTATCCGAATCGCTGTACCATGACCGCATGATCAGCCGCATCGAAGGCGAACTCATCAACGTGGAGAACGGCCGGGCGGAACTGCGCGTTCAAACGCTCGTGTACGAACTGCTCATCCCCGCCTGTGACACGCCGCGGCTGAGCCGGCACGTCGGCGAGACGCTGACCTTTCACACCCTGCATTACCTCGAAGGTCAGGGACAGGGCACTTCGTTCCTGCCCCGGTTGATCGGGTTCCAGACGCCGGAAGACCGCGCGTTCTTCGAACTGTTCACGACCGTGCGCGGTTTCGGCAACCGCAAAGCCCTTCGCGCGCTCGAACTGCCGCTCGGGGAGGTCGCCCACGCCATCGCCAGCAAGGACACAGCGATCCTTACGTCACTGCCGGAGATCGGCAAGCGAACCGCCGAGACGATCATCGCGGAACTGGCGGGCAAGGTCGACCGGTTCGTCGAGGTCAAAGCCCGCCCCGATGATGCGCCGGCCGTGAGCGAGGCGCAGACGGAACTGGTCCGCGATGCCGTCGCGGTGCTGGTGCAACTCGGTGAGTCCCGGCCGCTGGCGCAGCAACTGATCGAACGCGCGCTGGCGGTGGATCCGGATGTCGCTTCACCCGACCAGTTGGTCGCGGCCGCGTTCCGCTTGAAAGAGTAGGCCCACCCGGTTCGAAACGAAGTCCCGCGCGTGCAAAGACGCTCAGGCAGGGTTCGAGATGCGCTCAGCCGGTGCGATCGGGACCTGCTCAACGACTTCCAGCCCGAAGCCGTGCAGGCCGGGCAGACTCTTCGGATGGTTGGTGAGCAGTCTCAGGTGGGTGAGCCCGAGATCACGCAGAATCTGCCCGCCGATGCCGAACTCACGGTGATCCATCGGCCTGACTTTGCTGCCGATCCCGTCCGGCCGGGTCAGGTCCGGCGTATTGACATCCGTGAACTGCGGGCGGCGGATCTGTTGCAGTCGGCCGCGCAGATCATCGCCGTGCCCCTCCGGGCGGAGGTAAACCAGCGCGCCGCGTCCGGCCTGCTGAATCATGCGGAGTGATGCGCGCAGCTGTTCACCTGTCGGGTTGGTTGCTTCATCGAAGATATCCCCCAGCAGATCGCGCCGATGCATGCGCACGAGCACCGGTTCGTCGAACGTGCGCCGCTCGCCATTGTCATCCAGCGCGCCGACGCCGCCGACACAGAGTGCGAGATGTGGCAGGGGATCGATCGAACTCTGGTAGGCAATCAACGTGAAGCGGCCTTCGGGGGTTTCGATCATCGTGCCGCGCTGCGGTTCGAGTCGCTGCACGAGCGCTTCGCGTTCGAGGCGGTATTCGATGATCTGCTCGACGGAGCAGATCTTGAGGTTGTGCTGTTTCGCGAGTTGTTCGAGTTCGGGCATGCGCGCCATCTCGCCGTCGTCGCGGCTGACCTCACTGATAACCGCCGCGGGGCGCAGGTCGGCCAGTCGCGCGAGATCGACGGAGCCCTCGGTCTGTCCGGTCCGCACGAGCGTGCCGCCGTCCCGAGCGCGCAGCGGCACCATGTGGCCGGGGCGGACGAGGTCTTCAGGACCGCAGCTTGGATCGACCGCCAGGCGAACGGTTTTCGCGCGATCCGAGGCGCTGATGCCGGTCCCGACGCCGTGTCGCGGATGTCCATCGATCGACACGGCCATGGCGGTGGCGTGCAGGGACGTGTTTTGTCCCGCCTGCGGGGGCAGTTCCAGCCGATCGCAATCCTCGCCGGTCATCGCGAGACAGAGATAGCCCGGCGTATGCCGGGTCATGAAGTTGATGATTTCGGGCGTGACCTTCTCCGCCGCGATGACGAGATCGCCCTCATTTTCGCGGTCTTCATCGTCCACGAGGATGATCATCCGGCCGGCGCGGAGATCTTCGAGAATGTCCGGGATCGGTGAGAAGGGCATGGTTAGGAAGTATAGGCCGACAGCACAGCGCCGTGGCGCGTGGTTGATGCGTCGCGCGGTGTTCAGGTCTCGCCGGACGCGGCTCGGGCTTGTTCAAGTCGATCGCGCCAGTCCGTCGCCTTCTGGTCATAGCCGCGGTCCGGTTCCTGTTCGTGCCAGGACTCGTACAGTTTGACCAAGTGCACCTTGCAGTCGCGGGCACGGGGATGGTCCGGGCTGAAGGTGGCCAGGATGACCTCGTAGGCAGACTCCGTGCGTTCGATGGCTTCGGCATACCGCTTCATGGCATCCAGCGTGCGCGCGTGATCCAGCTTCAATACGCCGATGTGCCAGTGCCTTTCGGGCAGAACGCGGCCGCCCATTTCCACTGCCTCAGTGTTATGCGCATCAGCTTCTTCAAGCTCGCCGAGCGAACGAAGCACGCCTGCAAAGTTATTGAGTGCAATGACCAGATGGTGAGTCTCAGCATGCCGGGATCGTTGGAATTCCAGATAACGGCGCAAGTAGGGTTCCGCTTCGTCGTAGCGTTGTTGACGGGACAGGTTTGCACCCAGGTTGTTTTTCATAAGCAACGTCCGCGGATCGTCCGGGCCATCAATTCGAAGGTGGGCCTCGAGGACGCGGCGGTACATCTCTTCCGAACCGGCAAGATCGCCGATCTGCCCGAGCAGGATGCCCATGCTGTTCATCGCGAGCAACGTGCTGGGGTGCGTCTCCCCGAGCGTGCGACGATTGGTCTCCAGCGCGCGGCGATAGAGCGATTTGGCTTCCCTCGGACGGTTGGTCTGCCGATAGAGCGAGGCGAGATTCAGAACGGCATTGATGGTTTGCGGGTGATCATCGCCGCGCCGTTGTTCACTCGCACGGAGCGCTTCGAGCAGTTGTGATTCCGCCTGCGCAAACTCACCCAGATCTCGGTAAATCATGCCGAGCCGATTGATGGCGGTCAGCGTATTCTGATGCTGGTCTCCCAGCACGCGGCGCATCGTCTCGACGGTTTCTGCAAGCAGGTCACGCGCGCGCTCTGACTCGCCTGATTCGTGAAGGTGTGTAGCCAGTCGAACATACGTTTGCAGTGTGGCGGGGTCCTCTTCGCCGAGAACACGTCTTCTGCCTTCCAGCGCTTCCTCGAGATACACGCGAGCTTCCTCATGCTGGCCTTGGCGCCGGAGCAGTTCACCGATGTTATCAATGACCGACAGTGTGTCGGGGTGATCGTCGCCGAGAACGCGCCGGTATCCTGCAAGCGCGCGGTCCACGTAATCCGCAGCGGTGTCAAGCTTTCCTTCGGTCATCAGCAGCACGGCCATTCCGTTGATGGCGACCAGGGTGTCGGTGTGCTCTTCACCCAACGCTTCGATACTGAGGTGATAGGCCTCAACCTGCGCCTCCCGCGCTTTGTCATTGAGGCCGAGGGCAATCAGTGTTTCTGAAAGGGTGTTGAGAAGCCGAACCTGAATGCGCGGCTGATCTGTGAACTGTTCCCCAATTGCGCGGAGCGCATGGGTGAAGATCGTCTCGTCCAGAATCTCGATGGCGACATCGGTGAAATTGACACCCGCGAGAGCGCGTTCAAGTTCTTCAAGTCCGCGTTCGATTTTCGCTTCATCGTCGGTCACATTGGCCAGTACATGGCGCCGGCGGTCGAGAATGCTTTGTCGCGCATTCGCGCCCATGTATGCGGCTTCGATGGAGGTGAGTTGGGTGGCCTGAAACTGGGCGACCTGCTCCAGATCCGCAGCCCTCTGCCGGGCTTCTTCCTCGGCTTCTCGAGCGCGTTCTGCCGCGGCATTCGCTTCCTGCCGGCTGAGCTCGGCGAGGCGGCGCTGTTCGGCTTCTTCGGTCCGGGCCTGTCGTTCAGCATCCCGTGCCTGCAGTGCATCCTGGCGCGCCTGTTCGGTCTGCAGGTAGAGCGAACTCATGCCGGCCAGCGAGCCGATGAGCAGCACGACAACCAGGACCGCGGAGGTGACAGCAGCGCGATGACGCTGCGCAAACTTTCGAAACTGATACCACCGGCTGGGCGGGCATGCCGCGACGGGCTCACGCCCTAGAAAGCGGCGGAGATCATCCGCCAGTGCGCTCGCGCTGTCGTAACGTTCGTTCGGCTCTTTGGCCATCGCCTTGCGGATGATGGTCACCAGATCCGAAGGCAGCGGCTTGTCGCGGAACGTTGGGGGCGACGGTTCGGTGTTCCGAATCAACTGCGCGGCCTTGAAAACCGAGGTTTTCTCGCAATCAAAAGCGGGACGTTCCGCGATTAACTCGTATGCCACCACGCCGAGCGCGTACACATCGGTGCAGACGTTCGGCTGATCCTTTTCCGTTCCGCCGAGCTGTTCCGGGCTCATGTAGGCGAGTGTGCCGAGCAGATGGCCAGCCAAGGTCATGGCTTCCGAGTCGGAGTCGCTGCGGTGGATCAGTCGCGCGATGCCGAAGTCGAGCAGGTGTGGCCGGCCATGTGCATCGATCAAAATGTTGGCGGGTTTCAGATCGCGATGAATCACACCTCGCTGGTGTGCGTGATGAACAGCGTCACAGACGGCGATCAGGAGTTTGAGGCGATCCTCAAGTTCCGGCTGCTCACGCGCGAGGTATTCATGAAGTGGCGAACCGTCGATCAGTTCCATCGCAAAAAACGGATGCGGTCCGGCATCGGCTTCCCACACGCCGACTTCATACACGCGGGCGATCCCGGGATGTTCCAGCATGGCCAGGACCGCCGCTTCGAATTCGAAACGTTTGACCGTGGTGGGAGAGGCCAGTGACCGCGAGAGAATCTTCAGCGCGACGGTGCGTTGTAACGGTCGATGAAACGCCTCGAAGACCACGCCCATCCCGCCGCGTCCGATCTCCCGCCGGATCTCGTAGCCGTTGATCTCACGTCCAAGCAGACCGGTCGCGACCGCGTCGGGGTCGAGTGCGTTCTCTTCGTGCGCAAGATCCGCCAGTAGACTGCTGAGCAGATTTTCCGTCGATCCGGCGTGGTGAGCCAGCATGGCCTCGGCTTCACCGCGCAGCGATGCATCGTCGCCGCAGTATTCATCGAGCAAACGCGCGTGCTCGGCCGGGTCGGCATCAACCAGCCGGTGGAAGATCTGTTTCAGACGCTGATGACGCTGTCCACTCATGCGTTTTTGTTCTCGTCGCTCAACTTCATCAAGAGCCATGCCTTGGCCATGGCCCATTCGCGCTCGATGGTGCGCAGCGGTTTCTCAAGCGCGCTGGCGATCTCCTGCATCGTCATGCCGCCGAGAATGCGCTGGCAAACGATCTCGTACTGTAAACGGTCGGTCGCATGCAGTTGTTGGAGCGATTCGCTCAACGCCAGGATGGTCGTTCGCTGGGCCGATCGCTGATCGCGATCAATCGTGAGGGTCAGTGCAGCGCGTTCAACTTTGCGGCGACGCAGGTAGTCCATCAACACCCGATGCATCATGCGGCAGGCGATGGCCTTGAAGTGAGCTGCGTTCGTAAAGTCCTTCTGCGATTGTCCTTCGAGCCGCAGCCACGCTTCGTGAACCAGCCCGGTCGGATCAAACTCGACACGGCCCTCGGAATTGCCCAACAGACGGTCCGCCGCGGCTCGCAGTTGCCGATAGATCTCTTCATCGTCGTGGATGGAGTCGTATGGGAAGTTCGGCATGGATCGCCTTGATCCGAGAAGTGCTGTCGCAGGGCCGGTGTTGAGCGGCAAGCCCCGTCCCAAGTGAATGTGTGGCCCAGCTCAGATATCGAACCGTGATGTTCTGTGCAGTGTGGCGATTCAGCCGGCGCGAGTCAACCATGATTTCGGGATGCGTTTGTATCTTGCCGGACTGCATTCGAGAATGAGGTGGCTTTTTGTCGATTTCTGGTCAGATTTTGGCGGCCTCCGCCGGGCCCGCTCGCGTTTGGGGGGGACCGGAAATAGAACGAGAAGGACCTTTCATATCCATCTGGGTCAAAACGTGTATGCCATCGGGCATATCCGGGCCGCACGGGGACCACGCGGTGCGGAGAGTTGGGTGAGGGACCCGCCGGGCCGATCGGCATGAATGAGACGATCGGGTTCGGCGGGCAGTCGGTGGGAGATGGCAGCGGCCGGCCGGAAAACCCTTCGGGGTGCCCCTTGCCAAGGCAGCGGGAACGGCTACACTACGCGATTCATCCGTCCCTTGCGGGGCGGTTTTT
>RECV01000091.1 GCA_007693845.1 Phycisphaerales bacterium | reverse complement strand
TGGACGACATGATTGCTGACACTTTCTCCCAGAGAGGCGATCGCGCGGTACTGCATGGGCACTTCCGGCCGCATCATTTTGAGTACATCGCGCGGCGGGGTGGCGCGGCTGACGATCCGGCGGACGATCTCGCGATGGCGTTCAATTCGCCGCCGGCCGAGACGAACCTCGCCGATGAGCAGATACAGCGCAAAGCCCACGAGCGGGACGGCCAGAATGACCACGATCCACGCCAGGGTTGCGGCCGGATTCGGCTTCTGACGGGAGAGAATGACCCCGATAAAAAACAACTGCAGAACCAGAATGACGAGGGCCGGAATGGCGGGCCAAAGGAAGCCGTTCATTCGGGCAGTGTCCCGAATTCCGGGCCGAATGCCAAGCGACCCATCCGGGCGAATCGATTCCTACGGACGCTGCGGGTTCATGGCCGATGCCAGAGAGCCGCGCCGCACTGCCCGCGCTCTTCGCGTTTCATCCTGCGTCCTTTCCAGTGAAACTGATCCGGAACGCGCCTCATCCGCGGGTCACGTATCGGAAGAAGGTGCTCTATTGACCGGACTCATTGCCGCGGAAAAAGTGGCTTGCGATCAGCAGCACGCACCACACGCCGAGCGCGATGAGACCGATGAGCATGACCGCGGACCATTGGGCGGTGCTGGGCAGCGTTGCGCCGCTATCGGTCAACGCTCGCACCACAGCCACCGGTCCGAGCAACACAAGATCATGAGCATCGAATACATGAAGGCGTCCACCGGCACCGGCCAAAGGACCGATCAGACAGGCCCCGAGGCAGGTTGCCATCACGAGCAGACGCGGCGTGAGTCGATTCGTTCCCGTGGCCGCGGCGATCAAAGCGCCGACCAGCGCCATCCAACCCAGCAGCGTGAGATCCAGTGCGATCGTCCGCGGCACGGTCCAGGAGGTAAACAAACGCGGCAGCCAGATGACCACCTGCAGGAGTGTCCCCAACACAAGCATGTCGAGCCAGACCTGTCCGATCGGACGCGCGAAACGCTCCTGGCTCAGTCGCAACAGGGGCCAGCCGACCACGAAACCGACCACGATCGACTGCAGCAGCAAGCGCAGGGATGGTTCAAAGCTCGCGGAGGTCGGCTGAAGCGGCATCTGCAAACCGACGGTCAGCAGCCACGATCCCACCAGCCAGAGGCCGGCCAGAAAGATCAGGCCGGTCGGCAGAATCAGTGGTGATGTTTGGGGACGGCTCTCAACCAAGGGAATCATCCGATCCGCAGATCATCGCCGTCATTGGCGCGGGAGCATTCGATCAAACGCAACTCAATCTTCACGTCGGGTGATGACCACCTCATGGTGCGATGTGATATCCAGATCGTCGCGATACCCGCCGTTGATGTGGCCGTAGTTGTGGTAGAAGTTGTTGAGGTAGGCAAGTTTTCGATCCACGGTCGCTTCCAGTCCGGATTCCTCCCCGGGTGCAGACCCCCAGGTGATGCGGGTGTCTTCATTGGTGATAAGGCGCATCGGCCGCCCCTGAAGATGATCGTTTACATCGATGGCGGTGACCTGTGATCGCCACGGCTGCTCGTCGATCAGTTGATTGAGACGCAGCGCTGCGATGAGGTCGGCTCCTTCCCACTGCACGCCCGCGCGGCCCGGGGGCGGGAATCGCACGCCGAGAATCACGACGAAACGATCGACCGTGCCGGCCGGGAAACGCCGCGGAAGCAGATAACCGTGTGGGTCGACGAGGTAGTCACCATCCGGCTGACGCACGACCGCGTAGGGATCAACGAACACCCCCTTCACTTCGATCAGATCCACACGTCGGCGGCGCACCTGTTCGATGGACTCGAACCAGCCGGTATGCAGCAGGGCGTTGTAAACGCGTTTGAGGTCATCCTGCTGAAAGGGTTCGGTGCCGTTGAGCGCGGTCCGGACATCCATCTCCAGCCGCTCCTGCAACTCACCCGCGACCCAGGCGGGCGCGTCGATGAATTCGACCTCGATCTTCGCCGCGGGGACATCGTGTGCGGCCTGTTCGCTGGCGTAGGCCTTCAATTCCGGCACGCCGTAGCTCCACGCGCTGATGATCGTGGCAAAGAGCAGCAGCCACGCCGCGGCCACGCCGGCCCGCCAGAGGGTTGCCCGTTCGGGCAGGGAGAACTGCGGCAGGGTCCAGTTGCGTTTCTTCCTTTTCGATCCGGTCCGTTTCGCCATCCGTGTGATTTCCTCATGACGGGAATGAATGCAATCCACCTGCGGTCGGTCGCCAACTCCGGTCCTCACGGTCTCCGGCCGTGGGTCCAACGCTTCTCAGATCGGCGCGATTGCGGCCAGCGTGACAGAAACGCCGAGATCAGACGAGGGTTGCGGCGGGCAGTCGTTGCGGCCCGCCCGGACTGACACCTCGCTTTAACGCGTTTTCCACCAACGCAGCACAGAGCTCGGGCATCGGTCGGCCGTGCGCCTTGGCGGCCATCGGTACAAGCGAATGTGTCGTGAAACCGGGCATCGTGTTGATCTCCAGAAACCACGGTCCGCGCTCGTCGATCAGGAAATCGATTCGTGCCACATCCCTGCATCCCAGCCGCCGGTACGCGGTCTCCGCCACGCGCTGGCACTCGCGGCTGACCTCTTCGGGCAGTTCCGGGTACAGCACGTACGCCGTGTCATCGCGCGTGTACTTCGCTTCGTAATCGTAGAACGTCGTTTTCGGCTGAATTTCAATCAAGGGTAGAACCTCATCCAGCACGATGCCGACGGTGATTTCCCGGCCGGTGATCAGTTCTTCCGCAAGCAGGTACTGCCGCTTCGGGTGCAGTTCGGCCCGGCCGGCGTTGATCGCCTCATGGGTATGGCACATGCGCAGATCCACACTTGAACCGTCATCAACCGGTTTGAGCACGATCGGCGGTTCAAGATCGCACGGTGAGCCGGGTTCCAGCAGCCGGGCGCGGGGGGTGCGCACCTGATCCGGCGCGAGCATGGTCTTGGTCGCCATTTTGTTCATCGCCAGGGCGGCCGGCTTCGGACGGGAACCGACGTACGGCACCGCGAGTGCTTCCAGCAGCACCTGCAGCGGGCCGCCTTCACCCCAACGTCCGTGCAAGGCCGGAAAGACCGCATCGGCCTCGCCGATGATCGCGCGGAGTTCTTCCGCATCCGGACGGTCGATCACTGCTTCATGCACATCGAAGCGCCCTGCCTCGCGCAGGCCGGCGGCGATTTCCCGGCCGGACATGAGACTGACCTCCCGCTCGGCGTCGGGGCCGCCCATGAGTACAACGATGCGCGGGATCGGTTCGTTCATGCGGTCGGTTCTCCGTGGGAGAGTTGACTCTCATTCTGTCCGCGCTTCCAGATCGTGATCTCTTCCACGAGTTCGATGCCGTGTTCGAGAAAGACGCGCTGTTTGATCGTGTCGAGCAGGCGGAGCACATCGTCGGTCTTCGTGCCGGGATGGGTGATGATGAAATTGGCGTGTTGGGAGCTGACTTCCGCGCCGCCGATGCGTTCGCCTTTCAGGCCGGCCTCATCGATGAGTTGACCGGCGGAAACGCGTTTTTCCGTCACGGGATCGATCGGATTCCGGAAGGTGCAGCCGGCGGAATGATCGGCGAGCGGCTGGGTGGACTTCTTGTAGGCAAAGATTTCCTTCACCCGCTCGCGCACTGCGATCGGGTCGGTCTCATGAAGGTTGAACACGCCGGCCACGATGATCGGGTCGGGAATGTTGGTTTGCCGGTACTCGAATCGCAGTTCTGATGCGGGGTAGGTGACCAGATCGCCCGCGCGGGTGAGGCAGGTGACGCTGTGCACGGCATCGCCGATCGAACCGTACGCCCCGCCCGCGTTCATGAAGAGCGCCCCGCCGACGGACGCGGGGATGCCGGCCATGGGCGTGAGTCCGTCGAGGCCGCGGCGGACGGTTTCCATCAGCGTCTTGGCGAGATCCGCCCCGGCCATGGCCTTCATCGCGACGATTTCGCCCCGGGGGTTGAACTTGGTCTCCCGGAACGCCGGCGTGTCGAGCAGAACCACGATGCCGTCCACCCCTTCGTCGGCCACGAGCAGGTTGGCGCCGGAGCCGAGCACCCGCAGGGGTGTGGAGGAGCGGCGGCAGCGCCTGACCAGGGTGGCAAGTGCGTCGATGGAGTTCGGCCTCACGAGCAGATCCGCCCGCCCGCCGATGCCGTACCACGTCCGCGGCCCGAGCGGGGCATCGGGGGTGACCTCAACCTCAAGATCGCCGAACAGACTGGAGACGCTCTGGGGCATATCGCTCCGGGACAGGTGGGGGCGGGAAACCGGCAAGCTGCGCGGCCGGTCTATCCTATCTGTTCGGACCGCGGCGGGTCTCGGCTGCAATTCGTTCAAAGGGGAGGGCGACTTGACCCGAAGAGAAGTCGGTCTATTCTCTTGAACGGTGAATCACATGCCGACCGGTCGAAGTTCCATCGCGATTACGATTATCATTGCCGGCCGCCGGATGCTCTCCGGCGCGGGCGGGTCGCGATAGGTGCCTCTCAGACGATCGTCAGATGAGTTGAACCGAGTCGGCCCCGTCAGTGCGGGGCCGGTTGTTTTTTCGTGCCGGGGTGCTCCCGGCTGGTGTGCTGGCGCTACGGGTGACAAGCCCGCCCCGCGAAACGGACTGTTGAACGACTGCTTCCCCCTCTCTCGAATTTGAATCATGTCCAAAACGACGACGAAGAATTTCAAGGACACGCTCAACCTGCCCCGGACGAGTTTCCCCATGCGGGCGAACCTCGCGCAGAACGAGCCCCAATCGCAGAAACGCTGGAGCAAGGAGCGGCTGTACGAACAGGTGATCCGGACGCGCGAGGAATCCGGCGCGCAACCGTTCGTCTTCCACGACGGCCCGCCGTACGCGAACGGATCGATCCACGTCGGGCACCTGCTCAACAAGGTTCTCAAGGACTTCGTCGTTCGCGCCAAGCTGATGCAGGGCGAGGTCTGCCGATACATCCCGGGCTGGGACTGTCACGGCCTGCCGATCGAGCACAAGGTGATGACCGAGTTGTTCGAGAAGGGTAAGCAGGAGAAGTTCAATGCGCTCGGCGAAGATCAGCGCCGCATGGCCGTGCGCCGCGAGTGCGCCAAGTACGCGGAGAAGTTCATCAAGCTCCAGTCGGGACAGATGCAGAGGCTTCTCACGCTGGCGGATTACGATGAGCCGTACCTGACGATGGACCCGGCGTACGAGGCGTCGGTGCTCGAAGTCTTTGCCGCGCTCGTCGAACGCGGGCTGGTCTATCGCGCGCTGAAGCCCGTGCATTGGTCGGTGGCGAACCGCACCGCGCTCGCCGAGGCGGAACTGGAGTACGAAGACCGCAAAGACCCGTCGATCTACGTGGACTTCGACGTCGCGCCGGACAGCCGCGCGCAGATCGAAAAGGCGTTCGGCGTTGAACTCGATCAGACCCCCTCGCTGATGATCTGGACCACCACGCCGTGGACCCTGCCGGCGAACCTCGCCATCGCGGTCCACGAACGGTACCGCTACGCGCTCGTGCAGATGGATGGCAACGTGACGGTCCTCGCCAGCGATCTCGTGAAGAAAGTCGCGGAGATCGGCGGCGCGAGCGATGTCGAAGTGCTGGCCGAATGTGACGGTGCCGCGCTCGTTGGCGTCAAGTACCGACATCCCTTCTGCGAACGCACTTCACCGGTCGTGAGCGCGGAGTACGTCACCCTCGAAGACGGCACGGGGCTGGTGCATACCGCGCCCGGCCACGGCTCGGAGGACTACCAGACCGGCCTTCGCGAGAAGCTCGAGATCTACTGCCCCGTCCAAGGCGACGGCACATTCGACGACACCGTGCCGGACTGGCTGCAGGGCAAGAGCATCTGGGACGCCAACCCCGAGATCATCCAGCATCTCGAAAAGTCCGGCCACATGTTCCACCACCACGTCTTCACGCACAGCTATCCGCACGACTGGCGCAGCAAGACGCCGGTGATCTTTCGCGCAACCGAACAGTGGTTCGTGGGGGTGGATGAGAAACTCGACGGAACGACGCTGCGCGAACTCGCGCTCAACGCCACGCGCGATGAGGTCAAGTTCGTCCCCGAGTGGGGGCGCAACCGAATGCGCGGCATGCTGGAATCGCGCCCCGACTGGTGCCTCTCACGCCAGCGCGCGTGGGGTCTGCCGATCCCGGCGTTCTTCGGCCCAGAAGAAGGACAGGTGCTGCTCACCCCCGCCTCGGTCCGCGCGGTCGCGCAGCTCATCGAGGAAAAGGGCTCCGACGTCTGGTTCCAGGCGGATGCGGAATCGCTGCTCCAGCATTATGACGCGTCAAAGGATGAGCATGCCCCCGACTGGGTCCGGGCCGAACAGTTCAGCGCGGCCAACCTGACCAAGGGCAACGACATCTTCGACGTCTGGTTCGAATCCGGTTCCTCCTGGCACGCGGTCATGCAGGCGCGGGGGCTTGCGCGCAAGGATGGCCCGGTCACCGATCTTTATCTCGAAGGTTCCGATCAGCACCGCGGCTGGTTCCAGGTTTCGCTCCTGCCGTGTCTCGGCGTGACCGGCCGCGCGCCGTACCGGACCGTGCTGACGCACGGTTTCATGGTCGACAAGGACGGCCGGAAGATGAGCAAGTCCGGCGGAAACGCGCTGGATGTCGATGAACTGTTGAAGAACTTCGGCGCGGATGTCTGCCGCTGGTGGGTCAGCTCGCTCGCCTACGAAGGCGATATCAAGGTCGATCTCGATTTCTTCAAGGTCGCCAGCGAGAGTTACCGCAAGGTGCGAAACACACTGCGTTTTCTGCTCAGCAACCTCGCGGACTTCGAGCGGGGCTCGTTCGATCTGTCGAACATTGCCCCGGCTTCCCTGGACGGCTATGCGCTCGCCGAGGCATCGCGCGTGCAGGCGGCGGTGCTCAAGGCGTACAACGATTTTCAGTTCCGAAGAGCGCACCTGACGCTGTTCGATTTCTGCAATGAAACGATGTCCGCGTTCTACAACGAAGGGGTGAAGGATCGCCTGTACTGCGATCGATCCGATGCGCCGCGTCGGCGCGCGACGCAGGCGACGATGTTCCGAATCGCGGAGATGCTGTGCCACCTGCTCTCGCCGGTTCTGCCGCATACGGCGGACGAGGCGTGGCGGGCCTTGTGGAACGATGAGGGCAAGTGTCTGGCGCTCGAATCGATCCGGCCGCTGGAGGTGTCAACCGATCCGGAATGGGCACACGTGCTGGAAGTACGCGAGCAGGCGCTCAAGGCGCTCGAGGAAGCGAAAAAGCAGGGTATCGGGAATTCGCTCGATGCGGAACTGGTGTTGCCCGATCCGCGAAGTCGCCTGGCCCGGTTCGAGGATGAGTTGCCGGATGCATTTGGCGTTTCGCGTGTGCGGCTGGATTCCACCGCGGACAAAGTGGCCGTGAATGACCTGCGCAGCGAACCGCGCTGCGAACGCTCGTGGAAGCGCGATGGCACGGTCAAGCAGCGCGCTGACGGCAGCATGCTCAGTGACCGTGACGCCGAGGCGATCGGCGCGGCAGAATAAATCGGAAGCCGCACCTGACGAACGAAGTGAGGAAGGTGCGGGTGGAAGGTGCGTGGTGGGGGATGGAAACCGTGGGGATGGAAACCCGGGGCTTCCTCCCCCCGGTCGTCAGCCCCGGCTTCGCGCGACGGTCAGCCCCGGCTTTGCGCAGGTGTTTTCGTTCATTCCGGGCGCGGGTCGGACCAGTACGCCCAGCGATCGAAGCGCTTCAAACGCCACGTCACGTTGTACGGCCCGGTGTACTGCACCATCACGTGCTGCATCTCCGGATCGGCGGCGAACCAGAAGAGTGACTCGGTCGCGCCGCCGTCCGCTGCATGCCGGACGCGCAATCGGTGCGTTTCAATCGCGCCGAGCGGCACTTCGATCGTCTCCCGGCCGGCGTACTCAACGCGGGCCGCTTCCGGCGTGAGCTTCGTCTCCCGGTTTTTTTCCTGCGAGGGCACAAGCTGAATCGTCCAGACCGGCTTGCGATCCGCATCAAAGGGATAGTCGCGCAGCGAGAGCGAGAGCAGATCGTGAAACGCCAGTGATTCATCGGCCGCGTAATCTTCGGTGGAGCGGCCGGTGCCGGGAAAATAATTCGACTGCCACGCCTCGACGCGCCCGTCCCGCACCAGAAACTCACGGTACGCCGTGCCGCAGTCTTCCTGACTGCTGCTCATGATTTTGAAGGGCGTCAGATCATCCGTCCGGAGGTAGCTCGAGGTCAGAAACCGGTAGTCGTAGTTCCCCGCCGGGATGATCTGGCTCACGGTGTGCTTGAACATCTCGACGTTGGATTCATCGCGCCAGTCCTCGGCCTTGACGGTGCGCTCGGGATCGACCTGCTCCTTGTTCACGAAGATGGTCGTCTCGTACCGTCGGGTCTCGTCGTAGATGGTGCGCTCCGCCTCGTAGAGGGCCCATTCGGCCTTGCCGTCGTACCAGATCGGATCGTCGCGCCATCCGTCAGATTCCTCCGTCAACCCGGCCGGCGTCAGGGCGGCCGGGAGGAGGAGGCAGGCAAGCAATGCGGTCAGGGTGGGTAAACTTCGATGAATCATGATCGTCATAGCGTAGGAACAATAGCAGCCGGTCGTCAGAATCGGCTAGGATACCCGCTCGAATCAGCTCAAACCCGGAGAAGATGTGATGGCAGAGAACACCGAAACCGCCCCCGCCCCCGAAGCCAAGCCGCAGATTCCGTTCGACGACTTCATGAAGCTCGATCTGCGGGTGGCGACGGTCAAACACGCCGAGCCGCACCCGAACGCCGATCGCCTGCTGAAAGTGCAGTTGGACGACGGCACGGAGGAAGGGCGGCAGGTCTGCGCGGGGATCAAGGCGTGGTACGAGCCGGAGGAGTTGATCGGCCGGCAGGTCGTGATTGTTGCCAACCTCGAGCCGCGCAAGATCCGTGGCGAGATCAGCCAGGGCATGATCCTCGCCGCGAGCGATCTGCGCCACGATGAGGAGTCCGGCGAAGAACGCGATGTGGTCGTCCTGACGCTCGATCGGCCGGTGAAGTCCGGCTCGGTCGTGAGCTGATTCAATCGGCGTCGCAACCGAACGGCGGGAACATGCGGACGTTCGCGCAGTGATGCGAAATGAAAAGCCGCGCCAAGGTGACTGGCGCGGCTCCGGGTGGTCTTCTTGTTGCTGCTTGTCAGCGGATCAACTCAGTTGAGCACGCGGACATTTGACGCCTTCGGCCCCTTTGCCTCGTTGACGACGTCGAACTCGACCCGCTGGCCTGGGCTCAGCGAGACGAAGCCGTCCATCTTGATTTCCGAGAAATGCACGAACAGATCCTTCCCGCCGTCATCCGGCGTGATGAACCCGTAACCCTTTTGATCAAAGAACTTCGCAACCGTACCTTCGGCCATCGTTCGGCCCTTTCTGAATTTTCGCCAGTGAAGCAAGCGTCGGATCGGCGGTAACGCTGGCCGATCCGTGTGGCGGTGTGGCGATCACCATCCATTCATATCATACGATGAATATCGCCGGGGGAAAGTGTTTTTTCGGAGGTTCGCGTCCCGCCGTTTGTCCCGCCGCACCGCACCCGCCTTTGCTCCCGATCACGATCCCGAATACGCTTCCCGGTCTCCCATGAGTGACTCGATTCGGCACGAATGTGGTCTGGCTCTCGTTCGCCTGCGGCAACCGTTGAGCTACTACCGCGATCGCAACGGCGATCCTGCGTGGGGCCTGCGCCAGCTCTACCTGCTAATGGAAAAGCAGCACAACCGAGGCCAGGACGGCGCCGGCTTCGCCGTGGTCAAGTTCGACATGCCCCCCGGCGAAGAATATCTCCGGCGCGTTCGGTCCGATCGGCACAACGCGATCGAACGCATTTTCGACACCGTCATGCAGGATGTGATCGAGCAGCATGAACGCGGCTGGACCGATCGCACCGAACAGAAATGGAAGATGGCGTGTGAATATCTCGGCGAGGTCTATCTCGGCCACCTGCGCTACGCGACACATTCAAACCATTCCCGCGCCAACTGCCACCCGTATCTGCGCACCAGCAACACCGCCAGCCGCAACCTCGCCATTGCCGGCAACTTCAACATGACCAACTCACCGCAACTGTTCAGTCAGTTGCTCGAGTACGGCCTGAATCCCGTCGGCGAGTCGGACACGCAGGTGATTCTTGAGCGGCTCGGCTATTTCCTCGACAAGGAACACGAGCACCTCACCGCGACAATGGGGCCGGAGTCGTTTCGGCATCTCAAGGGCCGCGAACTCGCCGCCGCGATCTCGCGCGATATCGATCTCGTGCGCATCCTGAAGAAGGCCTCCACCGACTGGGACGGCGGGTATCTCTTCAGCGGCCTCATCGGCAACGGAGATGCCTTCGTCGCGCGTGATCCCAGCGGCATCCGTCCGGGATTTTTCTACCTCGATGAAGAAGTCGTCGCGGTCGCCTCGGAACGCGCTGCGCTCGCCAACGTCTTCAACGTCGAACCGGATCAGATCGAAGAGATCCGTCCCGGCCATATCCTCTCGATCAAGCGTCACGGCGAGATTCGACACGAACCTTTCACCGAGCCGCGCGAGCCGCGCCAGTGCACGTTTGAACGCATCTACTTCAGTCGCGGGAACGACCCGGCGATTTACGAAGAGCGCAAATCGCTCGGCCGACAACTCGCGCCGCGCGTGTTGAACGCCCTGCAGGGCGACACCGAAAACGCGGTCTTCAGCTTCATTCCCAACACCGCCGAGTCCGCTTTTCTCGGCCTCGTCGAGGAAGTCGATCACATCACCCGCGCGTGTCACGTCGAGCAACTCTGGGCGAAGATCGAAGCGGGCACCGCGACGAAAGCGGATCTGGAACATCTTCGCAACGGCCGGCCGCGCGCGGAGAAAGTCGCGCACAAGGATCAGCGACTGCGCACGTTCATCGCGCACGATTCAGCTCGACGCGATCTCGTTCTGCACATTTACGACATCACCCGCGGCGTGGTGAAACCGACCGATACGCTCGTCGTGCTCGACGATTCGATCGTGCGCGGGACGACGCTGCGTGAATCGATCATTCGCATTCTCAGCCGCCTGAATCCCGCACGGATTGTCATCGTCAGCTCCGCCCCGCCGATCATGTATCCCGACTGCTACGGGATCGACATGAGCCAGCTCGGCCGGTTTATCGCGTTCGAAGCGGCGGTGGGCCTGCTGCGCGATCGGAGCGAGTCCGGGCTGCTCGATGAGGTTGAGGCGAAGTGTCTCGCCCAGGCAGAACTGCCGCCGGAGAGAATGGTCAATCACGTCGCCGCAATCTACGAACGCTTCACGCTGGATGAGCTGTCCGCCAAGATCGGCGAACTGGTTCGGCCGGCGCATTTGCCCTGGCCAGGGCAGATCGACGTCATCTATCAGGACGTCGAGGGACTGCACCGCGCGATTCCCGGCCATACGGGGGACTGGTACTTCACCGGCCGGTACCCCACCCCGGGCGGGTACCGCGTGTTGAATACCGCCTACCTGAACTGGCGGCGCAAGGTCGATGTGCGGTCGTACTGAATTCGTCAATCGGATGATTCCCGCTCGTTTCCGCCGCGGACGTTCGCACGTCCGCGCGCGGTTATCACGAGGTGGCTGACTTCAGCGAATCGCGACTGCACCTGCTGCGCGCGAGATTCTTCCGGAAGCTGGTGAACTCCGGTGAATCCTCGGCCGGTTCGGTCCGATACGCCCCATGCGGAATCGCCGATCCGATTGATGGGTCGTCGATTCACGCCGGTGGTGTCGGCCGGATCCGGCACAACTCGCCAGGGAAGCGAACATGTTCAGAAGAGCGATTGAAAAGTGGCGTTGCCGCTGCCGGTCGTCGGTCTCGGGACCGATGAAGGCGGATGAGCAAGCGCTGGGTGGAACCTCCGGGAGACGCGGACGCGCGGTGGCGTCATCGTTGCGCGAGGCCGTCGAAGATCGCCGGCCGCATTTGGCGAAGCAGCTCGCCCGCGCTGCAAGCCGTGGGGCGGCCCGGTCACCCAACGCCGCCTTTGAGCTGGCGGTCTGGCATCTGGAGAACGATCGGCCGGGCGAGGCGGTGCACTGCGTGGAGGGGTGCGCGTTCATGACCGATTCGCTGCGCCTGCTGCGCGCCATTGCATTGCTGCGGGACGGTCGCGAGTTCGATGCACGTTTCGACTTGCTGTCGTGGGCTCGACGTTCATCAGCGCCCCAGCAGGCGCGCCGCCTGAGCGCGCTGCTTGAAGCGTCGGATGATCCCGCTCATGCGATCAACACGCTGCAGAAAGACCTTCAGCAGACTGACGATCCGACCTCGCTGCTGATCCTGCTGCTGATCAAGGCGGGGGAGTTTCAGAGTGACGATCAGCATCTGGAAGACTTGAGTGAACGAATCTGCCGCGCGGCATCGTGGCGCGCGTTGAACTTTGATCTCAGCGCCGTGCTGGAGAGTCTGGACTTCCCGCTGCTTGAGGTTCCGTCGACGCCTTCCGCAGCGGACAGCGAGGCGCTGGCGCTTGAACTGCTGGCATCGCCTCAGTTGATACCGGTGCTGGTGGCGGCGCAACGTGAGCAGCCGGATGAAGCGACAAATCAACTCCTGTCCGCGGCGCTGGAAAGCGCCTTGCCGGAGATGGAACAGCCGTCCGTGGGATACGCCGCGTTGGCGGAGTTGGCGGAAGTGGCGGGGCGGCCGGAACTGGCCGCGCGGTGGGTCGCGCGAGGGTTGCGGCTGTTCCCGGCGAATCCTCAATTGCGTGCCCTGGCCGATGCAATGGGCAAGACCGATGAGCACGGGGCCGAGGTCATCGCGGCGATTGCGCCCGACTCGTCTGCACCGGATGAATCGCGGAGGGCAGCGGCATGAGCGGGTCAGACCGATACGGCACCGGTCGCAGCGATGAGCACGCGTGGCTCCCTTCAACCCGGTCGGCCGTCGCGGGCCTGCTGCACCGCGCGCGTCAGGCCTCGGAACCCGAACGTCAGTTGGAATTGCTGCAAAGAGCTTCGATGCTGTTGTCACATCGGCGGGTCGTGCAGCGACGGATTGCCCGGGCGTGGATTGATGCGGGCGATGAAGCGCAGGCCGATGCGCATCTTGCGCGGTGTCTTGAATGTTGGCCGGAGGATCCGATTCTGCTCGGCCGACGTGCGGAAACCGCGTTGCGACTCCGCCGATTGCAACGTGCAGCGTATCTGATTGAGGCGGCACTGCTTCGCGCGCCGCAGCGCGTCGAATTGATCGAACTCGCCGCCACGATCGCGCGTGAACGCGGTCTGGAGCGGGGTGAGGCCTACTACCTCAGCTTGGCGGTGTTGTTGAAACCGAAGCGAATGGATTTACAACGTCGGCTGGTGCGGGCGTGGCTTGATGCCGGCGATGCCGAGCGCGCTGACCGTGTGCTGCGGACATTGCCGCCGGCGGAACAGGATCGACATCTGGTGGCCCGGACCGCGCTTGATTGCGGGCGGCCGCTCGATGGCTTGGCCGCACTCGGTATTGAAGGACGTCGGACTGAAACCTTCCCAACACTGTCGCCTCATGATCTGACCCTGGCGCTGCGTTTGGCCGAAGCTGCGGGCAATCATCCGCTCCTCCGCCGGCTCAGAAAACGCGCGCACGAGATGCCGCATCCCGAGTCCGACCTGGCCGTGGCGGTGCAGTTCCTGCGCGAAGGCCGCTTCCACGCCGCGGTGACCACCGCGTTCCGGTGGAGGCATCACGAGCAATTCAGCGCGGCGGCATTGACGATCGTCCTGGTGGCTGCGGGCATGAAATCACGGCGGAACCTCGTGCGACGTTCGTTGCAGCGACTGTGGCATGAGCACGGTGGGCCGAATCGGCGCGAAACGGCTGCGCTCTGGCGGGATGCGTTGCTCGGCGCAACCCTCGACCCGCGCACCGTGTTCGAGGATCGTTCGGGCGGCGGCCGCATGCTCCCCATGCTGCTCGAACGGGCCGCGGTGACCTTTGCCACCGCTGCTGATCGAGCGAGATCGTCCTCGCGCGGTGAGAAAGCCGCCGAGATGGACCGGCACCGCCGCGTCTGCCTGACCGCGCTGGGGCGAGCCGATGATCCCTCCACATTGCCCGATACGGCTGGCGACCTGAAGCAGGGGGTTCCCTCGCTTCGTCTGGCGGCATAAGCTGCAGAAGGTGAATCGTGCGGTCCCGGCCCAAAATGGACGATTCCGCGGCGGGTTCGTGCCGGACCGGCCGCTCCGGAGCGAGGCGGGGGGCGAACCATGCCGAAGGCGTGATGCGATTGCCCGGGATGTAACCGGCGATCGTCTTGACCGGCCGCGAAAAAGATGGTTCAATACGCGGCTCGTTCGTGAATCCGAGCGGTCCGCTGCTGCGCCCGCCGGAACCGCGCACGCCGAAGTTTTCATTCGCACGGCCGGTCGTCGCTGGGGGCGGCCGTCCCATCTGAAGGGCTCATCCCGATGGCTCGATATCTTGGTCCGAAAGTCAAGCTCTCCCGTCGTGTCGGCGTTCCGATTGCCGATATTCCCAAGCACACCGCCAAGCGGCAGCTCACCCCGCCGGGGGTGCACGGTTACCGCGGGAAGCGGCTGAAGGACTACGGCATCCGCAAGGATGAAAAGCAGAAACTGCGGTACCACTACTCCGTTATGGAGAAGCAATTCCGTCGCTACGTCGATGAATCGGCCCGTCGGAAGGGCAACACCGGCGAAGTGCTGCTGCAGCTTCTCGAGCAGCGTCTGGACAACGTCGTCCGTCGCGCGGGGTTCACCCGCACGATCTGGGCATCGCGACAGATGGTCGTCCACGGCCACGTGCTGGTAAACGGCAAGAAGGTCGATCGCCCCAGCTACGCGGTCAAGCCCGGCGATGTCATCTCGCTGCGGGAGCGGATTCACAAGGTCGCTCGCGAGAACATGGAATCCATGGCCGGCCACATCGTGCCGAGTTGGATGGACGTCAATCCCTCGGAGTTGAGCGCGAAGGTGCTCGCCCTGCCGAGCCCCGACCAGATTCCGTTCGATGTGAATACCAACCTGATCGTCGAATTCTATCGATAAACTCCGCCATGAGGCATCAAGGCAACGAGGCATCGAGAGATATGACTGGCCACCGGGCTAGAATATCTCCCGGTGCCTCGTTTCATTGTGTGCCCGCGGCGTGAGATCGCGCGGCACCGGTCTTTCCTGGCGGTTTCTCGCCCTTCCTGCTTCTCAGTGTGCTTCGAAGTCCAGACACCTTTGATGCCACTTCAATCCCCCAGGTTATTCCATGTTTAAATTCCTGCGAAAGTACAACAAGTGGATTCTGGCGGTCGGCGGCACGCTGCTGATGATCGTGTTCCTGATTCCCCAGGCGATCGAAGGTCTCGCGCACTCCGCCGGGGCGGAGCGTGCGACCCGCGCGACCATCGGCGAGGATAACACGCGCATCCGCAATGCCGTCTGGAGTGAAGTCAACCGGGAGATGGACTTCATCCGACGTCGCGAACGTTTCGAGCCGTTCTTCCCCGAACTCGGCCGCATTGAAAATGTCGGCCACTGGTATCTGCTCTCGCTCGAAGCGGAGCGGGCCGGTCTGGTCCCCGCGTCGGGTTCTATCGGGATTTCGCGCGAGGAGATCGAAGCGGCCGCTGCGGGAACGGGCCTCTCGCCGCGGATCATCGAACGCACGTTCGCCAAGCTCTTTGGCGTGGAACGCCTGATCGAGTCCTATCTGACGGCGGGTGAGAGTTCCGACCGACGGGTGCGCCATTTCGCCAGCCGCATTCTTCACGAAGTGGATACCGAGTACTTCGTCATCAACGCATCGTCCGAAGGCGTGGATTTCGAGCCGTCGGACCAGCAACTGCGCGAGCAGCTTGAGCGATACGGCAAGGTTGACCCGGGCGAGGGTGACCACGGATTCGGCTATCGGTTGCCGCACCGGGTCAAGCTGGAATGGATCACTATTTCGGCGGACGCGATCCGTGAGATGCTGCTCGACAGTGAAGACATGAGCCGCGTCGAGCAACGAATTCACTGGAAGCGCAATCCCGATGGCAACCTGCCTCAGTTTGTCGAGGGAGCGACGGAGGTCCCCGAAGAAGTGCGTCAGGATCTGCTGGCCCGCCTGATGGAACGGCGCGTCGAGGAAATCGCTCGGTACGCCCGGGATCAACTCCGTGCTTCACAACGTGGGCTCAGCCAGGTGGACGGTTACTACGTCCTGCCCGATGACTGGTCAGAGCAGCAGCTTGAGTTTCCCGAACTGGCGGAACGAGTTCGGACGCGCTTCGATATCGAACTGCCCGCCTACCGCGCGATCGGCGACCGTTGGCTGACGCTGGATGAACTCGATGAACTCAACGGCATCGCGGACGGCGAGACCACGCGGTTCGGCAGCGAACCTTTAGGGCTGCGTGAGCTGGTTCAATCGGCGCGGCAACTGGACGGATCCGCCATGGTGCAGATTCAGCGCGATATCGCCGGTCCGCCCCTGGTCGATCTGGAACAGAACATTTATCTCTTTCGCATCACCGATGTTGATCCGCGACGGGCACCGCAAAATGTGGATGAAGTCCGTGAGCAACTGGTGCGCGATCTGCGGCGACTTGAACACTTCCGCCGACTCAGCGAGCAGACGTCCGAAATGGAGCAACGGCTTCGCGATCGCGGGCTGCTCGATGCGGCGATCAGGCACGGTGAGGAGATTCGCCGCGCGCGTCTGTCGATCTGCGATCTGAACGAAGTTCAGATGCGATTGATGACGCAGCAGCCCTTGAAGCTGGTGCCCACGAACATCCCCGGACTGGGGCCGATTCGCCCGACATTGGAAGCGGTCGTTGATCAGGCCCGTCACCTTGATGCCTTGGAGCGTCGTGGTGAGACCGTGCGCGATGAGGATCGCAGGTTTGTCCTACCGGTCGAGGATCGATTGGCCGTCATGGTCGGCCGCATACGCGATCAGTCGCCGCTGAGCCGGGATGAATATGAGCTGTACGCACAGTTCGGGCTGTTCACCGAGTTGATCCGCGCTGAAGAATCAGGTGGCGAGGCGGATCTCGCGGAGGCCTTCGGCTACGACGCGCTGGCCGCGCGGCATCAGTTCCGAATCCTGCGCGATGACGATGAGATCGATCCGGCAGAGCTCGAGGAGATTGACCTTGACGAGCTCGCCAGTGCCGAGTGACGCCCCGGGTTTCTGATCGGAGTCAGCGCCTGGTCGTCCGGCAAGGACGGCCGAATCGGCTTGACTCCCTTGTGACAGCAGATCTCGGTTGACCCTGCGAATGCATGTTGGCACAGTTGAGGATTCACCATGATGTCCGATTCCCGTCCTCTGTTGCAGCTTGCCCACAGTCCGGATCCGGACGATGCGTTCATGTGGTGGCCGCTGCTGGAGCGTGACGGACGACCCGCGCGGGTGGATACCGGTCGCTTCCGGTTCGAGACCGTGCACGATGACATTGAGTCGCTGAACCAGAGGTCGCGTGAAGGGGAACTGGAAATCACCGCGATGAGCTGCGCGAACTACCCGCAGGTCAGCTCGCTGTACGCCATCACCGCCTGCGGCGCGTCGATGGGGGACCACTACGGTCCGAAGCTGGTGGCCAGGCCGGACTTTTCCCTTGAGCAGCTCCGCCGCGATGGCGGGCGCGTGGCCATTCCCGGAACGCAGACCTCGGCCTACGCTGCCGCCCGGCTGATGCTCGGCGCGGACCGCTTCGAAGCCGTTGTCGTTCCATTCGAGCAGATCATCGACCGAGTGGGCGACGGCGCGTTCGACGCGGGCATCGTGATTCACGAAGGTCAGTTGACCTACCGGGACGCGGGGCTGGAGCTCTTGGCCGATCTCGGCGCTTGGTGGAGCGAGCAGGAAGGCGTTCCGCTGCCCCTGGGGATCAACGCCATCCGGCGTGATCTGGAAGCCCAGTACGGGCCGGGCACGCTGGAAGAAGTGACGGAAACGCTTCTGGCCTCCGTCGAATATGCACTGTCGCACCGTGCGGAGTCGGTGGAGTACGCCCTGCAGTTCGCGCGCGGCATGTCGAGTGAACTGGCGGATGAGTTTGTCACACTTTACGTGAACAAGTGGACGCTGGACTTCGGTACAGACGGGCGAGCAGCCGTCGAGAAGTTTCTTTTGGCTGGCAGCGTCGCGGGCATCCTGCCGCACTGCGAGCGGCTGGACTTCATCGCACCGGCGAACGGCCGGAGTGCATCGGTGTCGACGCCCAACGGATCGGGAGCGTAAATCATGGTTTCCCGCATTGAAATCCGAAATTTCCTTGCTCGAAGTCCTGAATCAATGGTATGATTCATGGAGATTGGTCAATACATCGGCGAGTTGTTGGTTGGTATTTGATCGCCGAAAAATCGAGCCGGATCGGGGCCGGCTAAGGGAATGAAGTCAATGAGCCAGATGGTCCCCCAGCAAACGTCCCGGGGCTATTCCCCGCCGACGGTCAGGCAGTTCAGCGTGTTTCTGGACAACAAGGTCGGCAAGCTGTTAGCGCTGATTCGCCTGTTCGATGAAGCCGAGGCGGTCCACCTGTGTGCGTTCAGCGTCGTGGACGCTTCGGACTACGCGGTGGTGCGCATCGTGCCGAACAACGCCGACGCGGCCCGCGTCCTGTTGCGCGAGCACAGTGTGGTCTTTTCCGAACTCGATCTTCTGATCGTGGAGCTGGACTCCGAGCACTCGCTTTCGACGATGTGCCTGTACCTTCTCGGCGCGGAGCTCAACATTCGTTTCGCGTATCCGCTGCTGCTGCGGCCGAACAGTACGCCGGCGGTTGCGCTGTCGGTGGACGATCAGCATCTGGCCGGTCAGGTGTTGCGGAAGAAGAGTTTCCGGCTGCTGGGCGAGGTTGATCTGCCGTGATGCCCGGCATGGGCGGGGATGTGCATGTGAGAAAATAAAACAACGCCGACCGCGGACGGTCGGCGTTGTCGATTCGCAGTCCATTGCGATGAGCCGGAACGGCTTACGCGACCTTGCGGAAGCGATTGGGGGACTTGCTCTTGACGCCGGGGAACTTGAAGTTCTTCGGCGTGCTCTTCTTGTTCTTCGGCTTGGGTGAGCTCTTCTTGCTCTTGCTCGGGGTGCTCATGCCGGTGAACTGCTTGCCGAAGAACTTCTTGCAGAAGGTCATGAATTCCTTCTGGCTGGAGCACTTCTTGCTGAGCTGTTCGGGGGTGCAGCAACCGCTGGCGATGCACCAGTCGACAAACCACTGCCACATCTGGGTCTGACAGAACTTCGTCTGCGTGGCGTTGCACTTCTTGCCTTCGCAGGCCCAGTAGACCCACTGACCGTTGAACTTCTGGCGGTTGCAGAAGCCGGCCTTGAAGAGCGAATTGAAGACCGCTTCGGGCTTCTTGTTGCAGCGGCTGGCGATGTTCTGAACTGCGACAAAGCACGGGGTGCCGCGCTTGATCGCTGATTTGAACGACGAAGCGTACGGGCTCTTTGACTTGCTGGGCATATTCAATACTCCTGGAGTTAACTCACAGCCCATCTCCGCGGGCCGAGGTCAACGGGCTCCCGCGATCGTGGGACTTTCGTGAAGGTGCTCGCGCGACCATCGCTTGAGCAGCACCTGCATCGGACGTCGGACGAATGTTATTTACAACTTGCGCCGAATTAAAACCAAAAGAGTGTTATCGGGCATCTGCGCCGATGCCGCTGCGGGTCGAAGTCATCGCCGTCGTGAGCCGCCGCAGTGAAGGTTGTTTTGCGTTGTCGCGCTTCGCGCAAACGCGATCGCTGCCGACCATGGGCGAACAATCTATTGATCGTCCCGCTGCTCGATCACGTTGCGACGTGAAGCGTCGTACACATCCAGTTTGCCCGGCTCTTCCTGTGCGCACGCCTTGTGCGATCCGTCGCAGAACGGCATGTTCTGGCTCAACCCGCAGCCGCAGACAAACACCGGCTTCTCCTGCGGATCAATGCGGTAGGGACCATCTCGTTCGAGCCGGACGTAGCGGGCCATGAAGGAATACCTCAGCGACAAACGGAACTCATCGACTATCGGAACTCATCGGAAAAACGGCGACTTGCAGATCGGCGCGGCCGGCATCAGTTCAGATCAAGATCCGGCGGAAGCTGCTCATCGAGCAGGCGTTCGAAGTCTGTCTGCGGCAGGCCCGCCGGCGGCTCCGGCTGCTCTTCGAGCTTCGTCACTTCGTAGTCATGGTCGCGTTTTCGGAGCACATTGACCGTTTCGATCGCATCGTTGACTTCCAGGGCGCGAACGACATCGAGTCCCTGGAGGACGCGGCCGAACACCGTGTGCAACCCGTCCAGATGGGGCGTCGGCTCGTGGGTGAAGTAGAACTGTGATCCGCCGGTGTCGGGCTGGCCGGTGTTGGCCATCGCGAGGACGCCGCCGAAGTGTCGGCGATACGTCCCCTCGGTGTGCTCATCCGGGATGCGGTATCCGGGGCCGCCCTGTCCGGGTTCGCCTTCGGCATCGGGGCGCGTGTTCGGATCGCCCCCCTGGACGATGAAGTTCCGTTCAACGCGGTGGAACTGCGTGTTGTCGTAGAAGCCGTCTTCAGCCAGCGTGATGAAGTTCGCCACCGTGTTCGGCGCCTGATCTTCAAAGAGCTCAACGACGATGCGGCCGCGGCTGGTGATGATTTCCGCGCGAGGAAGGTCGGACGCTTCATCCGTCTCGCGTAGCGCCAGTTCTTCCTCCCAGTGAGAAGTGGCGCGGGTCGCGTTCTCCAGCGTCCGTTCGACATCGATTCGCAGCCGATCGCGGTCGCGCAGCGCCGCATCGGGAATCCGCTGCAGGGCGCTGACGGCTTCCTCGAATCGATTCTCCGCGTACAGGCACTGGGCCTTGATGACGAACGCTTCGGGCGTCACGCCGGGATCGAAGTCGAACTCCTCGATCAACTCCAGCACCCGCGGGTAGAGGTTGCGCTGTTTCAGTCGGCGGGCGAGGTTCAGGCGCATCCCGACGTTGCCGGGAAACTCGCGCAGGACGAAGTCGTACACCTGCTCGACGCGTTCATCATCGCCCTGGCGGAGAAAGTAGGCCGCCCAGCCGACGGCGAGATTCTCCCGCTCGGGTCTCAGCAGCAGCAGTTGGCCGAAGAGCGTGTCGACCCGATCGTGATCACGCAGCCAGATCGACAGTTGAAGCTCCGTCGCCACCGCTCTCTCGTGTTCCGGGTGTTCGTTGACGAACTCGTGCACGCGGTCGCGGAGATCTTCGAGACTCGCGCGGTAGTCGTCGCGCATTCCGCCGAGATTCTGAACGGACCGGTAGAGCACGCGGAACTCCCGGTGAAGCGGCGCAAAGGCGTCATCGTTCGCCGTGATCGACGGGGAAGCGTTCGCGGGAGCCGCGGCCTGAGCAAGATTGGGCAGAAACCCCACACTGCCGCAGAGGATCAGCAGGCCGAGACAACACAGTGAAGTGAGGAGAGGAGAGTTGGCGGGGCGGATAATCATGTCGTGGCATTCCTTCACGCCGACATCGTGTCGGGTCATGTTTCAGAATGCCATACACTAGCACGCAGGGGCGAGATCGTCTGCCCCGCTCGCGATCGAAGC
>RECV01000065.1 GCA_007693845.1 Phycisphaerales bacterium | reverse complement strand
GGGTGGCCCATTCGACATTGGTTGGAAAGATGCGCTCACAATGCTTGCGGGCCCGAATCCGCACGGACGTTCAAACGCAGACGTTGTATTGCCATGGGTGAATGGAACAGACATCATCAGACGTCATCGCGGCATGTACATTGTAGATTTCGGATGCGATATGAAGGAAGAAGACGCAGCCAAGTACGAGAAACCGTTCGATTATATACATCGAGTTGTATACCCGATTCGTCGCGACAACCGACGGGCCGCTTACGCCTCAAAATGGTGGATTCACGTTGAACCGCGCCCAGCACTGCGACGTGCTCTTGCGCCGTTAGCGCGATTTCCGTTCACAACAAGTGTTGCAAAACATCGAATCTTCTCTTGGGTAGAACATCCGACACTTCCCGATCACGCCGGATTCGTATTTGCAAGGGAAGATGACTATTTCTTCGGCGTCCTCCATTCGTCCATCCACGAACTCTGGGCGCGCCGCATGGGTACACAACTGCGCGAAGTCGAATCCGGCTTTCGCTATACACCCACAACCTGCTTCGAAACATTCCCGCTCCCGTGGCCCCCCGGAAGTGAACCGGAAGACGATCCGCACTACAAGGCCATCGCCGAGGCCGCGAAGGAACTCAATGAACTCCGCGAAAACTGGCTCAACCCGCCGGAGTGGATCAAGGGGATCGAAAAGCAGGTGGACATCAACGAAGACTTCTCCGATGTCGCCGATGAAGCAGCGAGAAAGCTCCTGCGCCACAGCGCGATCATGGCCTACGCCGCCAAAGACAAGCACCTCAAAAAACGCACGCTGACCAACCTCTACAACGAACGCCCCTCATGGCTCAAACTCGCGCACCGCAAACTCGATGAAGCCGTTATCGCTGCGTATGCCCATGTCGATCCAGATGGTGATTGGGACACTTCCGGCGGGTGGGCCAGGGCCTACGAACCGTTCGGAGCCGGCGAAATCACCATCAACAAGAAGGGCAGGAGCAAGGATGAGCCGGCGACGATCGACGCCAAGCAAGCCGCCATCGAACAGCGCAAGGAAGTGGATGAACGCATCCTCGCCAACCTCCTGCGCCTGAATCAGCAGCGCGCAGCAGACCAGTGATCCCAAACACCCTGAGCCGAAGTCGCTGCCCCTCGCCCGCAGCGTCCCGAGCGCGGCCCGTCGCGGGGGTATGGCGCGCGTTTCTGTGGTCCTGATGCGCGTTTGGAAAGCGCTGACTCCTGTTGCCTTGATCCTGATGCGCGTTTGGAACGTGCAGACTGCTGTTTCCCGGGTCCTGCCGCGCGGTTGGGGCGCGCTGATGCGCGTTTCCGTAGTCGGGTCTTGCGGTTGGCGCGCGCTGATGCGCATCAGAACGCGCCAAACTCCTGTCACGCACTTCCAAACAGGAGTCTGCGCGCAGGAAACGCGCGTTTCGGTGAACCTGCCGCGCATCAGCGCGCAGGAAGCGCGCGGTCGGTCGGACCTGTCGCGATTCTGCACGCCCGAAACGCGCGTTACGGGGGACCAAACGCGTGTCTGCACGCTGAAAACGCGCGTTTCCGGGGACCATACGCGCGACTCCGGCAGCCAAACGCGCAGATGCCGGTCGGGTCAAAGTCGGGTTATCACGGGTTTTGGGCTGTAATGGCGGGTTCGGGCGTCTTGGGATGATTGGATTCTGGCCATCCGCGAGTTGCCCGATCGGGATGCGTTCGGTACGTTGATCCGCTAGCGGTCAGGGAGAATCGTGTAAACTCTTGCCCCTTGTCGATGTCGCGAGCGATTTCCGGCCGATGTGCCCTACGCCAATGATTGACTCTGTTTCCATCCGAAATTTCAAGTGCCTCCGTTCGGTTGATGTCGAACTGGAGCCGCTGACCGTCCTGATCGGGAAGAACGACACCGGCAAGTCAAGCTTTCTGGAGGCGCTGACGTTCTTTGTGGCAGCATTCGGTGAAACAGACGAAACTCCGAATCCGCAGGTGACTCACGGAGTCAATCCGACGGATCTGGCCGTATCGGTGCGGTTGGATGGCCAAGATTACTCGGCGGGGCTGAAGGGGGGCCAAGGTGTATTCGGTGGTGGTAGCGCACAAATTCATACAAACTCGGAATCTGACGGCCGGCTCCCACTGCGCAGCGTGCGATCGCCATATCGATTGGACCCCGACCGGCTTCGGATGCCGGCTCAAGTTGGTGTATTGAACGGTCCGCTTCCGGCGAGGGGCGATCATCTTGTCGCAGCACTGGATCGGCTGCCGCTGTCTCGAATGGTGCAGTTGCAGAAGGAACTCATCGCGAGAGTACCGACGGTGAGGGAACTTGTCCTCGTTCCCCATCAGACGGGCTCGAAAGAGATCACATTTGATCTGGCTAGTGGTGGACGCATCCCCGCAAAGGCGGCGTCTGACGGCGTGATGTTGTTGCTGGCGTATCTGGCGATCATGTTTGATGAGAATGCGCCGGGACTCATCATGATCGAGGAGCCGGAGAACGGCATTCATCCCAAGCAGTTGGAGTATGTGGTGAAGCAGCTTCTTTCGCTGACGCAGCGGGAAGAGCCGGTTCAGGTGATAATGACGACGCACTCGCCGTACGTGCTTGATTTTGTGCCGAAAGAATCGGTGAGAGTCTTTGCGCGGAATGAATCGGGTGATGTTGAGGTAGAGCCGTTTGCAGATATTGAAGGCATTGCCGACATGCTGTCGAGCGGATATACGCTCGGGGAAGTTTGGTACAACACCGATGAAGATGAACTGATCCGACGGAGCGGGGGTGGCTGATGAAGGTGGTGTTGTTTGGCGAGGGCAATACAGATGTGACAGTCGGATCGAAGGATCATGAGGGGGCCATCGGTGTACTGTTGCGAAAGATTCTCGAAGCCGCGGGAAACGCAGATGTGACAGTGATTGGAGCACGCCTGCCGAGTCTGCATAAAATGCGAAAGACTTCCGGTTACTCGCAAAAGGTGGAGGGCGCGATTGCATTCGCTAATCTCAACAGAGCGGATGCAGTGGCTATTGTTGTTGATCGAGACGGCGATAAAGAACGGCTTGGAATGCTTCAAGATGGTCGCGATGCAGCTAGGAATCGGGTCGGCGAGCCGTATGCGGCGTTGGCCTTACGGACGGCGCTGGGTATCGCAGTTGAGATGCTGGAGGCATGGCTGATTGCAGATACCCGCGCGCTGGCATCGCTCTTCGATGTTTCGGGAGCGATGCCTGATCCGGAGAAGATCGCGAATCCGAAGGAACGACTCAACGAGTTGCTCGATGAGGCGGGACTGGAGGTTACAGAAGCCTACGACATGATTGCTTCAGAAGCCGATCTCGATGTGATTCAACGACGATGCCCTGCGTTTGCAGATTTCGTCAGGGAAGTCCGGGCGGAGCTGTTGAAGGCGAAGTGACTGATTTCGCTCGAACGGTCATTTTTGTTCCGTTGATAACTGCAATGAAATCAATCACTTCCGCGCTGTCCAAGAAAATAACTTTACGACATAGTTCAGTTGCGCTTCGATTGACCCGATGACGTTTTTCTGAATGCGGGGTCTGTGGGGATGATCGGGCCTCGGGGTAATACGAAACATAACCAAGAACTGATTTTCATCAGCGGCGATCGTTGCGCGTACTCGTTGTGCGGCAGTGGTGCCGTATAGGGAGACTCTGTCATGAGTAGGACATATCAGAACGTGCAGCCGTACATTCCACCCACCGATTCGGGGTTTCGAGACTTCTTGACGAACTTCTCGAATCTCATCAACGATGATCCTGCGCGATTCGGCGTCACTGAGGCCGATGCCACTGTGATCAAGAATCATCAGCAAGGCTATGAAGCGGCGTACCTGCCGTGCCAATCGGCGGAGACGCGCACGGGTGCGCTGGTGCAGCACAAGGATGCGGTCAAGGCCGCTGCGGTCGCGAGTATTCGCGTGTATGCGATGCTCATCAAGAACAACGCGGGTGTGAGTAATCAGGACAAGAAGGCCCTCGGGCTCCACGTGAACGACACCACGCCGACGCCGATTCCTGTGCCGGACTCTGCGCCGCTCTTGTCGATCATTGCGGCATTCAGTGGTGAACACATCATCACGTATGCGGATGAGAATTCGCCGCACCTGAAGCGGAAACCTGCGGGCGTCAAGCAGATTCAGATCTATCGCCACGTTGCGCCGGGCGCGAAGACGTTGCCCGAAGGCGGTGAGGAAGTGGGTCTGTTCACAAGAGCGCCGATCAAGGTGGCGCAGTCGCCGAGCGATGTCGCGATGACTGCGACTTACTTCGGCCGGTGGGTGAACCCCAAGGGCGAGAAGGGCCCCTGGAGTTTGCCGGTGTGCATGACCATCGCGTTCGGTGGTCCGGTGGATCAGCAGATGTGGACCCCGGGATCGCCCGACGGCGGCCAGCCGAAGCAGGCCGGCGGCGAGGACGACCTGAAGATCGCAGCGTGAGAAGGCAGAAGGCACACGGCACGAAGACATAAAGCCCATTCGTCGACTGCCCTCCCTCTGTGTCTTCGTAGCTCCCCGCCTTCGTGCCCTTTTTTCAAAGACTTTCTACCCTTAGGAGAAGCTCGTTATGTCACTTCGATCAATCAAGAAAACAGCGCGGCAGAATCGGATGAAGATGGATTCTTCGCTGCCACGGACGACGACGCCTGCGATCATTTCCCAGATCGAGGCCACCGCAGCGGACACAATCCGCCTCACGTTCAATGCTCGGATCTTCCGAAACCGCGTGCCGGGCTATACCGCTGGCGTGAACGGTTCGGCAACCGTGGAGGACGCGATTGAAATCAGTGCGACGGTCGTCGAGTTGAAGTTCACCGGCGACGTTGCGGGAACGGACCTCATTGTCGAAGGAGGTGATCAAGGTGTGCGCACAGCGTCGGGCGGGTTCGTCCCGGCGGGTGTGTATGCCATTCCCACGTTTCCCTGATG
>RECV01000194.1 GCA_007693845.1 Phycisphaerales bacterium | reverse complement strand
TTTGGGGCTGCAAGGACTCTCATACCAACTGGCTCAGATTTTGGGGAGCAGGCCAATTGATCTTGGAGAAATTCAATTCCCCGAGATTGAATCGGGTGCGATCGTTGATATCAGTGTCACGAATCACGAAGATCTCTGGGAGCCCGGCGGTTTGTATCCAATGTACACCCGGGTTACACTCATTAGCCTTGATGGACAGACAATTCTGTGCTATCCAGTCAATCCTATTGACGGCAAAGTCGTGGACGATCTGGGGACCGTTCAGGAGAAGATGCCACCATCGATCCCTCCGGGAGACTACTACGTGTGCCCCGGCCTCTTTGGGAATCGAACGCAGTTGCACTTGCTTGATATGGTACGTGCAGGCGAGCATGAGTTACTCGCTAACGCAGGTGTTCCTGTCCTCAGTGCGCAGGAGGAGGATGACAACACCATGACCCTTGACGCTCAGCAAGCTCGTGATGCAGTTCTTGCTACATATGAGTTGTGGTCGAGCCAGTAACGATGTGCCAACACATCCCCCGGAGCAGGTCGCCGCGAAGACCGCCGGGGGCACGTACCCCAGCGACGAGTGCGGCCGACGATGATTGTAATCGTTCTTCCACCTCGCCGCATGCGCCTTCGCATCGCGCACGCCATCGAACTCCTCTGCGTTGAGCGAGTAAGCGTAAGTTACGCTTTGGCCTGGACTTATCTGAAATGGGCCAGAGTGGACTCGAACCACCGACCTCACCCTTATCAGGGGTGCGCTCTAGCCAGCTGAGCTACTAGCCCGTTCGCGAGGAGTATAGCAAACGGGCCGACCAGTGTCATCCTGGTCGGCCCGCACGATTGTCAAGAGTTCGAGACAAGGTCTGTCGCTCGGCCGCTTCGACTTCTTGTCGCACGCCGCGGCTGTGAGAGAAATCAGCCCCAGTTCTCCAGAAGGATCAGAAGGTCAAAGACATTGACCGTGCCATCTTCATTCAGATCGCCGGGGCAGCCGGCACCGTCGGGGCAGGAACCCCAGTTCTCCAGCAGAAGCAAGAGGTCGAAGACGTTGACCACGCCGTCGCAGTTGAGGTCGGGGTTGGGCTGCGGACCGCCGGCAGGAATGATCTTGAAGATTGCGCCGGGCGAGTGCTGAGCGATGTAAAGCTCACCACGGGCGTCTTCGCCGAACGCGCTGATCCAAGAGATGCTCGCGCCTTCGATCGAAGGTGAGAGTTGGCTCTGGATCATGACGGCTGGATCGGTACCGCCGGTTGTGGGATCGTAGGGCAGGTCACGGCTTTCCGGATCGAGCGTCCAGATTCGGGCCGAGCAGAAGTCGCCGTAGATGTACTGTCCCTGCAGGCCGGGGATATCGCAGCCGCGGTAGACGTAGCCGCCGGTAATCGCGCAATTGGCACCGGAAGCACCGAAGATGGCGTAGGAGTGAATCGGGAAGATGAGTTCGCTCGGCGGCGGGCATCCGGTGGTGTTAAAGCTTGCGAAGCCCTCGTAGCAACGCCAACCGTAGTTTTCGCCCCCCTCGCTGGATGCGGGCTGCCGGTTGATCTCTTCCCAGAGGTTTTGGCCCACATCGCCGATCCAGAGATCGCCGGTCTGGCGATCGAAGGAATTTTTCCACGGATTGCGCAGGCCGTACGCCCAGATCTCATCGCGGAAGCCGCTCACACCCTTGAAGGGATTGTCATCCGGGATGCTGAACGACTGTCCGGGCTCCACGTTGTCCACATCGAGCCGCAGCATGTTGCCGAGCAGATTGTTCGTGTTCTGGGCATTGTTCTGGGGATCGCCACCGGAGCCGCCATCGCCGACCGCGATGTAGAGGTAGCCATCGGGCCCGAAACCGATCCAGCCGCCGTTGTGGTTTGCGAATGGCTGGCCGAAGGCGATGATGTTGCTGGCGGAGTTGGGGTTGGCGACATTCGGGTTGTCCGAAGAAACGGTGTACCGTCGCACCACCGTCTGCAGGTTTGACCCGCCAGCGGTGTAGTTGACGTAGAAATAGCCGTTGTCTTCAAAGTCAGGGTGAAAGGCCACGCCCAACAGTCCGCGTTCATCGCCGAGGTTGTTAAAGCCCGTCACGATACTGGTGATATCGAGAAAAGGTGTACTCAGAAGCTGGTTGGTTTCCAGATCGAGAATTCGAATGCGGCCGGGCTTTTCCGCGATAAAGAGCCGGGATTCATCACCCGGCGCATGAGTGATGACGGTGGGGAACGCCAAGCCGGTGGTCAGCCGGGTCGACTCCAATTCCGGGAGGTCGGCGTTGACTTCGGCCGCAAGCAATGCGGCCCCGGCAAGCAATCCTGCTGCGAGCATTTGATAACGCATAATGTGAACTTGTCCTTTCTTTCTTCCTTCACTGGTTTGATCAGTCTGAGGGGGCCAACGGGCGAGTGCCAGATAATCTGCTGGTTCTGCCACCCTGCCGGGCGTCGTCAGCCCCGCCGAATCGTCAGTTCCTGTAACTCAAATCATTGAGTGACCGCATCCAATTGTTGATCCAGCACGACGCCTCAGCGCAGATTCGGATCAAATTCGAATGCCCGCTCTGGTCACCAAGTGCGCAGGGCAACAACCCTGCCTCCTTACCATAAAGCCCGATCCCCCCTCAGGCAAGGAAAAACCGGGAATCGGCATCGGAGTCCGGTAGTTTTCGACGAATTCATGAAGACCGATCAATTCCGGAACTCCTACAATCCGGCCACGCCTGTCCTTGCGCTCACATGGAGTGCAGCGGGACTTGATCGCCTTCGCTCAACGTCCGGAACGCAACTCAGTTGGCTTCACGCTGCGACAGATACCGAACAATTCCGGTCACATTCATCCGCAGCAGGTTATCGGAGACAAAATGGGGAATCTGCGCTTCGCTCATACCCGCATTCACGGCCTGGCGTCGCGTCCAGATTGCATACTTCCTCACGAGTTCTGACTCATCGCTGGTCGTTCGCCGCATCGTGCGGATGAACTCGACGTGACTGCGCAGCATCCGCCGCAGCGTGACGAAATGGCCGGCCGCGGTATGCACCGGTCCGAAGTGGGTCGGATACAGCGTCTTGAATCGCGCATCGTCCAGCCGGTCGATGCTCCGCAACCATGCGATCAGATCGAACTCCGGCGGCGGGGTCGGAATCGAAACATATCGATCGGTCGGGATGCCCGGGACCAGCATGGCGGCAGCGTCGCCCGTGAAGCAGATGCGGCCTCGCGCGGTCTCCAGTGCAAAGGCATGGTGATGCCGCGCGTGGCCGGGCGTTTCGATTGCGGTGAACGTCAGTCCGCCGACTGAGATCGTCTCACCATCGCGCACGGCGCGCACGCGTTCTTCGGGGACGGGGATGATCTTTCCCCACAGCCGATCCATCTGATCCCCGTAAATCCGCGTCGCGCTGTTGATCAGCTTGTTCGGATCGATCAGGTGCTTCGCGCCGAACTCATGCACATGAATCGTGGTGCCGTGCTCAGCCAGCCAGCCGGCTGCCCCGGCATGGTCGAGATGGATGTGAGTCACCAGCGCGTGGGCGATATCCTTTGGTTCGTAGCCGAGTCGGTTCAATCCTTCGGTGAGGTTCCGGCTCGACGATTCGGGACCGGTCTCGATCAGGACCGGACCTTCCGGGCCGACAATCAAGTAACTCGCAATCGTCTCCGGGACGCCGAGGTAGTTCAGGTCGATCGTGTGAATCGTTGGCATTGAGCTCGCTATGGTACGGCAGCACGGCGCGAACGTCAGAGGGTGCGGATCGCTGCGTTCATGCTTCTGAATGCGGGGATCTAATCCCCGGACTCAACGGCGTGGCCGGCATCCTTCCACGCGCGCAGACCGCCGCGCAGCGTGCGCACATCACGATGCCGAAGTTCGATCAGAAGTTTGCTCAATGCCTGCGCGCGCTGGCTGTTGAAGTCACTCCCGTAAACCACGATGGGGCGGTGATCGCGGAGCACTTCGTGGTCCTGGCGTGCGCGCTCAATCGGCAGATTGATCGCGCCGGGGATGTGTTCCTGCCTGAATTCTGACTCGTTGCGCGCATCGACCCAGACGCCGCCCTGTCCCCGCCGTCCGAACACACCGCCGCGACTTTCCACCGCGTCGATCGCCTCTGCGGGCGTCACCAGGGTGAGATCACGGTCGCTGGTCTGAGTCTGGCATGCCGTGAGCGTCCCGATCAGGAAGATTTGAAGGATCAGGAGACAACCGATTCGACCGATGCACTGCATACAAACTCCTCACATCCACATTTAGTCATTTTCCGACGGGCGACCCGCTGCCGACGGCACGATAGCTCGCGGGAGCTGGCTCAATGATAATCCGTTGCCGCCAACTTGCGCCGATTGTGTAGAATCGCAATCTGTTCGGGAGCGCGTCCTGATAAACATTGGGGGAATAGCTTTGCCTTCGATGGTGTTTCCAATGGGTCGGAGGCATGGCTCACCCTAACCCATGCCGCGCTGACGAATCCCGAAACGTGCATCCGACGAATCGAAACGACGAAACGAGGTCTGCCTTTTGATGGAATCCCGCCCCCGACACTTGTTTTCCGCCGTCTTTGGGCTGCTCATGGCCGTCATCCTCTCCGCCGAAGCCGCAGCCCAGTTCGGCTCACCGCAGTCGCGCCAACCGAGGGCGGAAGAACTCGCCCGGCCGACCGTCTTCCTCGATCGTCACACGATCGGCCCGGGCGAGACCGGGCATGTGGTGATCCTGTTCGATATCCGCGATTCCTGGCGTTTGTACTGGAAGAACCCCGGAGCCGGCGCCCTGCCGCCCGATTTTTCGCTTGAGGTTCCCGATGGGTTCGAGACCGATGAGTTCGTCTGGCCGCGGCCGGTTCTGATCGAGGGCCGCACCGGCGACATGTACTGTTACGAGGATCAAGTCGCCTTCTTTCTCCCGTTCACCGCGCCGCCCGCGCTCACCGATGACACCGTGACGATCAACGTCGACATGACATGGGCCGTTTGCGATGAGAACATGTGTCTCTTCGGCCGATCGAGCCCTGAACTCACCATTCGCACCACCAGCGAGGTTGTGGACGACCGCCGCTCCGATCTCGAGGACGACAAGAAGAAGCTCATAGAAAAGCACGCGGCCCGTCAGCCGACCATGGTCCACCGCGGCTCGCTGGAAACCGGTGCCCGCATTGAGATCAATGACCAGCAACTGATCCTCACGGGTCCTTCGCACGGCCGGACCGAAGGCAGGTTCTTCCCCTACGACTCGACGGGTGTGTCGTACGAACTTCGTGATCTGAGCTTCGATCGTGAGGAAGAAAGTTTTCGCGCGGTCATCGATCTGAAGATTGATGCCGTCGACGCGTCCCGGGGTCTGCCCACGCTCGGGGGGATCGTCGTTCTGGGTGACGACCCGTCCGATGCGAGCTACGAATTCCACGTTCCTTTCCCCGCGACATTGCTGCCGTCATCAGAGTGACTTGAGACGAAGCGAAACGCGGTTTTATCCATTTTGTACTTCAATTACTTGACAGGAGATTTCATGATGAAAACCCAAATCAAACGACTGGCCACGCTGAGTGCGGGGGTCGCGCTCGTCGGGCTGGCCGGTGTGCTGACGACCGCGAACGCCGACCATCACGGCGACGGCGACGAGAAAGACAAGAAAGTCGAACGCGCTGAGATCGGCAAGCCCGCCCCGATGTTCAAGCTGAAGGACGTCAACGGCAAGGAGTTCGATCTGAACGACTACAAGGGTCAGATCATCGTTCTCGAATGGTTCAATCCTGAGTGCCCGTTCGTGCCGCCGGTTCACACCAGCAGTGAATACAGGGAGTTGCGTAACTCTGTCTGGGAAGCGGATGACTCCGCGTGGTTCTCGATCAACTCCGGCGCGCCGGGACTTCAGGGTCACGGCCTCGAAAAGAATCGCAGCTTCCACGAACAGTGGGAAATGACCCACCCGCTCCTCATTGATGAGCCGGGCAAGGTTGGCCGTATGTACGGCGCCCGCACCACGCCGCACATCTACATCATCGACAAGGAAGGTGTTCTGCGCTACCACGGCGCGATCAACAACTATCCGATGAACCGCGTTCGCGGCGATGAAAAGATCAGTTACGTGCAGCGTGCTCTCGAACAGGTGCGCGGTGGCGAAGAAGTCTCGCCCTCACATGTCCGTCCCTGGGGCTGCAGCGTGAAGTACTCAGACTCCTGATCGAATGCCGAATCGCCCAGATCGATTGACCGGATAGTCAAAGACGCGGGTCCGACATGCAAGTGCCGGACCCGCGTTTCCTTCTTTGTATCCGCACAGTTTGCCATCGCTGCGGCGTGATTCGTACGAACGCAATCAGAACCGTTGCACCAGCGTGATGAACGCGCCGAAGTCGTCCGCTGAGCGCGTCACGCCGAAGGTCACACCGCCTTCGAGCACGGTATCGTCTGTCAGTTCCCAAGTGAGTCCGCCGCCGACGTGCCCGATCCACGGCTCGCCGCTTTCGGAGTTGATAGTTGACTCAAACTCTGCAAACCAGTCGAGCCCTTCCACGATCCCGCGGTTGAAAACGAGCAGACTGGACCACTCAAAGACGTATCCGTCATCATCGCTATTGCGAACCGCAGCAAAGCCGGGTGTCCACTCGATTTCGAAACCGGCGAAGTCCTCGATCGCGAACGGCACCAGCACGCCGCCTTCAACCGCGCGGCTTCCAAGACCGTGTCGATTGGTGGGCAGGCGCAGGAAGGGAAGCACTGCGAGCGCGGTGGCGCCCTCGATGTCCTGATCCCAGTCATCGTTGCCCCAGAGGTTGTACTTCGCGCCGATGATCAGATCGCCGAAGCCGTCCGTGGTTTCTCGGGTGCCGGCATCGCGATCACGCACCGACTCGCGCACGTACGCTTCCATGCCGAACTGCAGTTCGAGGTGATCGAGCAATCCGTAGCGGAACGTGATCGGCCACTCGAATGCATGCACCCGCTCGTTGGCGCGATCGGGGTTGTGTCGGTCGTAGGCGTAGTTGATCAGATCGACTTCGATGGCGAGACGGCCCGGCTCAATCGTGAACGGCGTCGGCTCCGGTGCGAGGACTCGGGGCAGCCGCTCGTCGAGGTCATTCTGCCACGTTTCGGCATCACGGTTTTCGTACACGCCTTCCACCAGCCCGGGCAGAGCGGTGATCGCGGCTTCCTCCGCCGCGGCTTCTGGGGATAACCCTGAGCTGAGGCAGATTGCCGGCAAAATCATGGAGTTTACAAGCATCATTGTTTTCTTGAATTGCATGGGGTCATTTCCTTTCGGGATTTACTCCGAAGAGTTGTGTTCGTCGGCCGATCAGCCGGTCGACGTTGATGAATTCAGAGACTGATTTCCGCACGTTCAGAGTCATCGACAATCTCCCACCGGATCGCACTGACGGTCGGTTCACGACAGAGCGTGCTGACGATGCGCTCCATCGCCGCATCGTGACGCCCCTCAGCGGCCAGGTTGGCCACGACCTCCAAGTGCTGCGGATCCTCGGCATCGTGGCTGGAAAGTGCCCGGAAGGTCAGCGGCTCCTGCTCCACGGACTTGAGCAGCAACTCGCGGATCGCCGCTTCGTCTTGCGCGCGAATGCGGAGATGGCAGCGGTAACCCATTTCGACTTCCGTATCTTCCATCGGCTGACGGTTGATCACGCGCACGATCGGCCTGAGCAGCGTATTGGCAACGAGGACCGCGACGGTGCCAATCGCGGCCTGAACCAACAGACCCGAGCCGGCCAGCACACCAACCGCCGCCGAGGCCCAGAGCGTGGCGGCGGTGTTGAGCCCCCGCACCGTCGCGCCCTGACGGAAAATCACACCGGCCCCGAGAAAGCCGATACCGGAGACGACCTGGGCCGCGATCCGGGTCGGGCTCAACTCGTCGTCGGTCATCACCGCCAGCGACACAAACAGAGCCGCCCCGGTCGATACGAGCGTGTTCGTACGCAGCCCGGCCATACGCTGCCGCCACTGCCGCTCCACGCCGATGATCGCGCCGAACAGCAGCGCCAAGGCAATCCGCAGGATGAAATCAGTCAGGGTCATGGGGCCTTCCGCCTTTCCGCCGCCCGGGCCGCGGGGGCCCGGGCAGCGGCAATGTAGCATTAGCTACATTTTCCGTCAATTCATTTGGACGTAGATTGCCGATTCATGCCGACAGCGCAGAACCTCAGTATCCGAAGCTACGAGCGGTGGCCTGAAATGGCATCGGGTCAGGAACGGGCTCGGCGCTGACGATTGCCGCGGGCGTTGACGCTTCTGCCAGCGCGTCTTCGATCGCTTCATCCGGCACCCCGATGAGCCAGGCGATCAGCACGAAGTAGAGCGCAAGACCGGTAAAGTCCTTGATCGTGGTCAGGAACGGATCGGCACCCGGTGCGTGGTCCACGCCGATCTTGAGCAGGATCCACGGCAGCAGGAACCCGAGCATCGTGGCCACGGTGGTCACCGTAAAGAGCGAGATGCCGACCGCGAAGCCGAGTTGCGGGATGCCGTTGGGCGCGCCTTGCCAGAAGTAAGCCGCCAGCCCACCGAGCACGCCGAGCACGGCACCCATGATCAGCCCAACGCCGCCTTCGCGGAACAAATGCGACCGGAAGAACTGCTTGAGGTTGATATGCCCGAGCGCGTAACCGCGAGCGAAAATGGTCGTGGATTGCGTGCCGACGTTGCCGCCCATGTCCATGATGAGCGGGATGAAGATCGCCGCCGCGAGCACCGCCTCAAGCGTGTCCTCGAAGAAGTCGATCACCCCACCGACAATCAGTCCGCCGATGAGCGTAATGAAGAGGAACAGCATGCGCACACGGATCGGGTACCAGATCGACCCTTGAGTCAGTTTTTCACTGTAGATGTGATCCTTGGACTTGGTGAGATCCGCGACGCCCGCCTTCTTGTACATGGTTTCGGACGCTTCCTCTTCGATGTAATCGATCACATCGTCGAAGGTGACGATACCGACCATTTCATCCCCGCCGTTGATCACCGGCAGCGCGATCAGATCGTAGTCCTTCAGCAGTCGTGCCGCGACCTCTGCGCCCTCACCGGCCTGGCAGGAGACCACTTCGGTCCTCATGAGATCATGCAGGACCGTATCCGTGTCCGCGACGAGCAGATCGCGCAATGTCAGCACACCCTTGAGCTGACGCTGCGCGTTCAGCACGAAGAGGTAGTAGACCGTCTCAACGTCCTCGGCGAAACTGCGTAATGCGCGCAGGGCGTCCTCAACCGTCATGTCATTCCGCAGGGCTGCGAACTCGGAGGTCATAACCGAGCCGACGGTTCCCTGGGCGTACTTGCCGAGCTTTTCGATATCCCGCTGGGTCTCGGTTGAGAGATGCCGCTTCAGCTCATCAGCGCGGCGGTCGGGCATGCTCTGCAGCAGATCGACCCGGTCATCGTGGGGCATCCGGTTCAGGATTTCGGCGATCTGATCCGGCTCGAGCGTTTCGAACAGTTCGAGCTGGACATCACGTCCCAGCCGGCCGAACACTTGAGCGCGATGACGTGGTTCGAGCGCCCCGAGCAGGGTGCGCTGTTCATCCCGGTTCAGATCACCCCCCAGGCGGGCAACCGCCTCGGGGTGCAGGAATCCGATCAGCTTGCGCAAACGCTCAGCGTCTCCGCGGCTGATCAGCTCACGCAGTTCGTCCAACAGCAGATTGTTCTTCTTCATCGTTCACCTCATTCTTCCGCATGTGCGGAGACCACCGCTGCGCGGTGGTCGTGAGGCGAACCGGCACGCTCTACGGCGTGGATGGACGATTCGCGACGCGATCAACTCGCAGCGATGTGCTCCGAATGACAGAGACATCGCAACGCTGATTCAGCGCTGCTTCAGACTTGGATTGGCAACTAGGGCCGTCGTCCATTGATTCACTCCAGGGTAATTCCAGAGTTCTGATCCATCGGCCACGCACCGACAGACTCATCTCCCATTCGGGAGAGTGGGTACTATGCCCGTCGAATCGCAATCGATCAACCCGACGTCCAAAATTTTTTCGAAATTGAATTGAGTCTCCGCACGGGGCGCGGATCAATCCGTCGGCTCGTTGTTCGTCAGCCCGAGATCACTGATGGTCACCAGCGGTTGGTAGCGCACGCCGATGGCTTCGAGCGCCTCACGTCCGCCGGATTCACGGTCCAACACGCTGAGCACGAGTGAGACTTCGCGCCCCGTGCGGCGGACGGCTTCGATCGCTGTGATGGTTGATCCGCCGGATGTGATGACATCATCCACAATCACCAGTTGCTGGGCGCTCTCCGGACAGATGCCTTCGATTTCCTTCTTCGTGCCGTGGGCCTTGACATCCTTTCGCACAACAAATGCGGGTAGCGCGCGGCCGGCCTGTTGGGCCCGAAGGGCAACCGCGGCAACGATCGGCGTGGCCCCCATGTCCATCCCGCCGATGGCGTTAGCGTCCACGCCTTCCAGTTCCTTCAGAATCGCTTCGGTGATCAGCGCGAGGCCTTCACCGGAGAAGCTCGCCTGCTTCCCGTCACAGTAATAAGTGCTCTTGCGTCCACTGACGAGTGTGAACGAACCGCGCAGGATGGCGTGATCGTTCAGGAACCGCGCGAGTTCCGGATGCCGGGCTTGCTCGATGGCGCGGTGAGTTTCGGCGGTCATCGTCATGGGCATCCTTTACCAGAAAACGGGTGTCCGAGAGAAGGGTCTGCTGAATTGTAACGGGTGACGGGGTGCCGCTCAGCTTCGGCCGGACTCTGGGACTGACTTTCGATTCCGCAGCAACCGGGGCACGCGGAAGCGTTTCAGCCACGCCGCCTTCGCGCGGGGCATGCGGCGGTTCTTCACCGGTCGATTGGCCCGCCACCACCGCCAGATCACCACTGCTGCGACGATGAAGACGATCCCCCCGAGGATGTAGAGCACGAGGTCGGCCAGTGTCCGTTCGCCCACCGTGAGGATGACCAGGTAGCCCAGACCGATCTGGAGCGGCGCGGTGATTGCCACGCAGCTTGCCGTGGCGAGCAGGAACTGCCAGAACGGAAGGTGCAGCATGCCGGCAATCGTGATGGTGGGCGTGCGGCTGGCAGGAATGAATCGCGCCATGACGACCACCCACACGCCGCGTTGTTCGACCTGATGCTTGGCCTCCAGCAGGCGTCGCGGATGGATGACGCGCTTGAACCATCGCAAATGCAGCAGTTTCGCGCCGTAACGGTGACAGATCGTGAACCAGAGACAGTCCGAGAAGACCACGCCGAAGTACGCCGCCATCAGCGTCGGCCAGAAGGGCAACTCACCGTTTCCGATGAGCATGCCGGCGGGGATGACCACGAGATCTTCACCGATCGGCAGGCCGACCCCCGACATCATCAGAAGAATGAAGACCGCGATCGGGCCGTACACACTCAGGTTGTCGGAGATGATCGCTTCCATGAACGGGAACCATCGGTCAAACGAAGAGCATCCACCAGTACGAATCCATCGGAACGCCGGTGAGACGCAAGGGTGTACGGCTCGCCGATAGTGTACGCCACCAGACCAATGCCGATGCGCTCGTCCGAAATCATTCCCGCATCCGTATTCCGGTGAAGTGCGTCAGGATATCCACCACGCCGTCCATCGTTTCAAAGGGGCTGACATAATCCGCAACGGCGCGAAGATCCGCGACCGCGTTGGCCGGGCACGCAAAGAAGCCGCACACTTCCCGCAACGGCAGATCGCCCGCCGTATCGCCGATGCCCAGGGTCAAAGCCGGATCAATCTCAAGGTCCGTCAGCATTCGCCGCAACGTAACGCCCTTGTCGATCATGTTGAACGTGACATTGACATACGTCACGGTGCGGCCCACCTTCATCGGCCAACCGCGTTGTTCGATCATGCCGCGAATCTGATCTGCCCGCTCATCGACCGCCTCGCCACCCTCGGGAACGTACACCGACACCATGCCCTCCTTCCCCGCTTCGGTGATCCATTCAGGGTGATCGCGGTTCAGTTCAAGCCGCAGTTCGTTCATCATGGCCCGACGCTCCGGCGTCAGTTCCGGCGCGCGGCGGGCGGTGTTGTCAGCCAGTGAGTAGGTGAGCGCGCCGTGTTCGCAGATCGCGGGATAAGTCGCGGCATGAATCAGTCGCAGCAGCATTTCGACGAACGGTACGGGTCGACCCGTCGCCACCGTCAGCGGCGGCAACGTCGCCCCCGGCGCCGCCGCCTGGCGGTTGTATGCCGCGATCCGGGCAAAGTGATCTGGCGGCAGCGGTCCCGGTGTTTCGGGGATGAGGCAGCCGTCATTGTCGCAGATGATCAGTTCGATGGGCATTGGCGCTTCCGGGTGATAACGGCGGGCCGAACCGACCGGCATCGCAGGTCGAACGATCATCCCGGATCAAGCGACGGTGTCAACGCCCACCGGCTGCGGGTCGCACGCGCGCATTGGTTCTGAAAACAGACCGGACATCGAATGGCATCCCCTTTGACAAAATCATCCTGTGCGACCGGACTCGCCGTCGGTCATAATGTGACCCGTGCCCCCAGCCCGTACTTCATCTCTGCGGCGCATCGTCTGCGCGCCGGACAGCTTCAAGGAAACCATCGCCGCCGCCGACGCGGCCCGCGCGATGGCGGCCGGCATCGCCGAGGTTGATTCTGCTATCGAAGTCGATTGCTGCCCGGTGGCTGACGGCGGAGAAGGCACGCTGGACGCACTGCTGCCAACACTGGACGGACGCGAACATCGAGCCGTCGTCACCGGCCCGCGCGGGCAGCCGATCGAAGCCCGCTACGGGCTCAGCGGCGATCAGCGCGTCGGCATCGTCGAACTTGCCGAGGCATCCGGCCTCGCGCTGCTCTCGCCGCACGAACGGGATCCGATGCAGACAACCACCTTTGGCACGGGCGAACTCATTGATCTCGCCGCCCGCGCTGGATGCGATTCGATCATTGTCTGTATCGGAGGCAGCGCGACCGTGGACGGCGGAAGCGGGATCATGCAGGCACTCGGCAGCGTGTTTTACGATCGCGACGATCAACGCATTCACTCGCCGATGACCGGCGGCATGCTCGCCCGACTCGGTCGCGTGGAACGTCAGCACATTCATGGCCGGCCCCGACTGCGCGTGGCGTGCGATGTGACGAACCCGCTCTGCGGCGAGAACGGTGCGGCGGCAATGTACGGCCCACAGAAAGGCGCGACCCCCGACATGGTGCGCGAACTCGATCGAGGGCTGATGCACTTTGCCGGGCTGCTCCAAGCCGATCCGACGACCCCCGGCTTCGGGGCGGCGGGCGGCGCGAGTCTCGGTCTGGTCGCCGGCTGCGATGCGCAGCTTGAGCGCGGCGTTGATCTGGTGCTCGATGCGCTTGATTTTCGCGCACGTTGCGAAGGAGCCGACCTCGTCATCACCGGCGAGGGTCAACTCGATGCACAATCACTGACCGGCAAGACCACGATGGGGGTAGCGAAACTCGCGCGATCGTGCGGCGTGAGGACGATCGCCATCGTTGGCGCCGCCGGCCCCGGCGCGGAGCGGTGCCGACGCGATCATCCGGATGGATTTCTGGATGACTACGTTTCGCTCAGCGAACTGGTCGGCGAAGAGCGAGCCCGAAACGAGACGGCCGACGCCATTCGGGAAGCCGCTCGCCGGCTCATGCTCGCGCTGATCGAATCCGAATCATGAACCGCAGCGCGGACCGAATGCGCTATCAGGGAACGAGCCCAGCCGGTAGGATGATGCCGATCGAGTCCGCATCGGGCCAGAATCACAACGGGAGTGACCGCGATGGCCGCGAATGAGCCGGAACTTCAACAGGATCTTCTGCACCGCGTGTTGACGGTGTCGCGTCATCTGGGTGCCTCGACCGATCTGAACGAGATTCTGGCGGTCATCATCGACACGATGCGTGACGGCCTCGATGCCGAACGTGCTACGGTGTTCGAGTACGATCCGAAAGCGGATGAACTGTTCACGTTCGTCGCGCACGGCTTCGAGCGTGAGGCCGGAGAGGACCACGCGGGCGGCACCCGGGAGATCCGCATTCCCGCCACCAAGGGAATCGCCGGCGACTGCGTACAGCAGCGCGCCATCATCAACGTGCCCGATGCCTACGACGATCCCCGGTTCAATCGTGAGGTGGATAAACAGACCGGCTTCCGAACGCGATCCGTGTTGGCGATTCCGTTGATCACGCATGACAACGAACTCGCGGGCGTGGCGCAGGTTCTCAACAAGCGCGGCGGCGCGTTCACGGATGAAGATGAACAGATCGCCAGCGCTTTGGCGGCCCACGCGGCGATTGCGATGAAGCGCGGCCGGCTAATCGAAGATCGCCTGGTGCGCGAAAAACTCGAACGTGATCTCGCCCTGGCGCGCGAGATTCAACAGAGCACTTTTCCCACCGAACTGCCCTATCTCGAGGACTTTGATCTTGCTGCGTGGAGCGAGCCGGCGGATCAGACCGGAGGCGATGCGTACGACATCATCGGTCTGCGCGGTGCGATCGCCGATGCTGCGGTCAACGCGGGGCCGGCGACCAACGGAAACGAACCGGCCAGCCGCGCGTATCTGCTGATGGCGGACGCCACGGGGCACGGGGTTGGTCCCGCCCTGTCCGCCACGCAGGTGCGTTCCATGCTCCGAATGGGCGTGCGCATCGGTGCGGGCTTGTCCGACATTGCCCGTCATATGAACGAACAACTGGGGGAAGACCTGCCCCCCGGCCGATTCGTGACGACATGGTTCGGCGAGTTGAACGTCGCCGAGTCAACGCTGTCCACGCTCAGCGCCGGGCAGGCGCCACTGTTCTGGTACCACGCAGCGGAGCAGACGTTCGAAGATATTCCCGCCGACACCGTCCCGCTCGGCGTGCTCGACGATCTGGATGTTGACAGTCCGCGCACGATCAAGCTTCAGCCCGGTGATCTGTTCATCGTGTTCTCCGATGGCATTTATGAAGCCGCGCCGGAGCAACGCACTGGTCAATTCGGTACCGACCGTACGCTGGAGATCATCCGCGCCCACGCCGGGGAATCAGCCGCTGCGATCATCGATGCGGTTCGGGATGCGGTGATGCGTTTCACCGGCGGCATCGCGCCGGACGATGACCGCACCGCCATTGTGCTGAAGCGGCTCGCCGAGTCGGAGCGTTGACCGCAGACATCGCGCTGTCGCATGCGAACGTTCTGAGCCATGTTCCATCACTCATGATCACCGCTGCGGCGGCGTCGAGACTCCATCACCCGCTTGTCCCGCTATCACCGGAACTCTTCAATATCTCAGGAATCTGTTGCGGCCGACCGTTACGGTCAAGGCACGCCAGGACGGTGCGTCCGGTCGTCAGCAATTCGCGTTCGCGGAACAGTTCGTACCGGTGGGTAATCTTGACGTGGCCGATCTCTTCCAGATGCGTGTGCAGCACGAGTTCGTCATCGTAGCGGGCCGGTCGTTTGTACTTGAGTTCGAGTGACACGACCGCGAGCAGGATGCCCTGTTCCTCGAGGTCGCGGTACCGCAATCCGCTCTGGTCGCGCAGCAGTTCGGTGCGCCCCATCTCGAACCACACGGGGTAGTTCGCGTGGTGCACGAGCCCCATCGGGTCACATTCAATGTAGCGCACACGGATCGGCAACTGATGCATGCGCCAAGCGTACCGCTGCAATCTCAGCACGCAACTGGCTGATCGCCTGCGCGTCGGTCCCGGGAGATCTCACTTGCCGACGCAGAAGCTGGCAAAGACGCGCCCGAGCACATCGTCGGGCGTCATCTCGCCGCCGAGTTCTCCGAGCGCATCCAGCGCAGCGCGGAGCGACACCGCGATCAGTTCCGGATCATCAAAATGCCGCTGACCCCGCGCGGGGGCGATCAGTTCGAGTGCTTCGGCAAGGTGGCCGCTCGCGGCACGAAGTTCCGCCTCGTGCCGCGGCGTGAGGGCGAGAACATCACCCGACAGCGACACCGCGCGGGAAGCCAGTCGATCCGAGAGCAGCGCGCGGAGTTGATCCAGCCCTTCACCGGTTTCTCCACTCACGCCCAGCGCGTCCGGCGGGGTTGATGTCCCCGGCGCGAGGTCGACCTTGGTCAGAATCCGCACGACGCGCGCATCCTCAGGCAGCAGCGGCCCGCGCGATGCATCGGTTGCCGCATAACAATCCAGCAGCAACTCCGCACGGTCGATCGCTTCCCGGGCCTGACGCTGCATCTGCTGGTTCATTCGATCCGGCGTTGCGTCGAGACCCGCGAGATCAACGAGCATGATCTCCGCGCCGCCGTGAGGCGTGTCAATCATGAGCGGCTCAGTGAGCACATCACGGGTGGTGCCGGCCACATCAGAAACGACCGCACGTTCACGGCCGAGCAGCGCGTTGAACAGCGTGGACTTGCCCGCATTGGGCGGGCCGGTCAGCACCACCCAGGGAATCGCGTCGAGCTGCTCCATGCCCACCGCACGATCGAGTTGCTGATCAATCGTCGCGCGCATTTGCGTGATGCGTTCGTGCAGATCATCCGGCGCGATGGCGACGACGTCTTCTTCATCGGTGAAATCGATGCCCGCTTCCACGAGCGCGAGCGCGGTGGCGAGTTGGTCGACCAGTTCCTGCGCCAGGCGGCCGAGCGCGCCGCGCCGCAACATGCTCGCGGCACGGAGGGCTGCATCGGAGGTCGCGCTGATCGTTGCCGCGACACCCTCGGCTTCGGTGAGCGAGATGCGGCCGGTGAAGTACGCCCGCGCGGTGAACTCACCCGGTTCCGCGCGGCGGACAGCGATGCGGTGTGACGTACCGGCTTCGAGCAGATCATCGACCAGCCGCGCGAGCAGGACGGGATTGCCCGGCACGAGGAGTTCCGCGCCGTCTTCGCCGGTGTAACTGTGCGGCGAGCGATAGGCGACCATGAGCAGCGGCAGAGCCAGCGCGCCGAGCCGGTACCGCGCCCGATGAACACCGCGCGGCGGAGGCCAGTTGCATATGTCGCGCCCCGCAATCCGGCGCGAGAGCAGTTCGAAGGTTTGAGGCCCACTCAGGCGAAGAAGCCCGCGCGCTGCGCGGCCGGGCGGAGAGGCGATCGCCAGGATGGTCTCATCAAGCTGCACGCATCAACCGTCCCGCCGCTTCTTGAACGAACGGGGTTTGGAACTCTTCTTGGAGCGCTCCTTCTTCGCGCGTTCCATCGCCTCCGCGTAGGCACGGGCCTGCGGGTCTTTCGGCTTCTTTTTCTTCTTGCCGATCGGCGAAACGGGCTGGGTCGTCTTCGGTTCGAGGTCCATCTTGTCCACGTGGGCGCGAATGTACTTGCTCTCGACGATCCCGATCGCGCTGGAGGTCAGGATGTACAGCGTCAGGCCGGATGGCGCGTTGAAGAGGAAGATCGGCATCATGCCCACGATCATGATTCGCATGATGCGCTGCTGCTGAATCTGCTCGTCGGACATGCTCGGCGACGGCGGGGGCGTCATGTACTTCTGGTGGATGTAGAGCATCACCGCCATCAGAATCGGCAGCACATTCAGTCCGGTGATGTTCCAGAAGCCGAAGAGCAGAATCGGATCGGCGAACTGCCCGAAGAAGTGGTCGCCCGTGGAAAGGTCCGCCAGGAACGGCCACCCGCCGATCATCTGAAAGATGCCGAAGAACGCCGGTTCCTGCCGCAACTCGTAGGCGAAGTAGAGCATCGCGTAGAGCGCGATCCAGATCGGGATCTGCAGGAGCATGGGCAGACAACCGAGCATCTGGAGCGGATTCACGCCGTGCTCGCGGTACAGCCGAAGGGTTTCTTCCTGCTGCTTTTTCTTGTCGTCCTTGTACTTCTTCTGGATGCGCTCCATCTCCGGCTTCATGGCCTGCATCTGCTTGCCGAACCGCATCATGTTGACCTGGGACTTCTTCGTGATGGGGTGCAGAAGCAACCGCACCACGATCACGAGGCCGATGATCGCCAGAGCCCAGTCGAAGAAGATATAGCCGTGGAAGAACTCGAGGATGATGAGCAGGAAGGCGGCGAGCCACTGGAAGGTGCAGATCGCGCACCACGTGGACATCATGTAAACGACCAGTCCGTCCATCGAGAGCGACTTGAACGGCTCGACATGGGCGAGCGTCGCACGTTCCATCGGGCCGGCATACAGCCCGACATCCAGAAGGAGCGTGTGCCCCGCCTCCACCGTGTGGACGGGGCTGTACAGGTAGGTGAAGATCGAATCACCTTCCGCCTCATTGACCGAGTGCTCCATCTCGATTCGTTCAACCACTGGCGTAAGCGATTTGCGCCCCCGGCCCTCTTCATCGAGCAGCGGGTGAATCACCACCGCGAAGTACCGGTTCGTCGAGCCGAACCAGGACAGTTCGTACCCTTCGGCCTCGCTGGTGCGGTTGGGCCAGAGCGTCCGGTCCCGACCTTCGCGCTTGGTGACATCGCGGCGTTCGAGAATCAACGAGCGATCATCCGCGAACACGAGGTGGCGGTGCGGATTGCGCTCGGGGCTGAGCAGATACCCGAAGCGGAAACGGCGGCGATCGAGATAACGCGTGCGCTCCACTTCCATATCGCCCGGCCCGTACTGCAACCAGCGGATGTCGAGCGAGCGGCCGGACAGATTCTGCACGCGCTGTTGGAGCGTGATATCGCCGTTCTCGCCGAGACCGTACTGACGAATCACCCGCAGGGCCGGCTCTTCATCGGCGTTGACCACCACGACCTCGAAGCGGCCGGGTGCGGTTTCCGCCCAGTTCCACAGCGTCACCAGCTGGCGTTCATCTTCGTCCGCGCCGCTGGGGGTGATTTCAATCCGGTTCGTCGCGAGAATCGGAATCATCACGCCCTCAAGCGGTCTCGCCTTCTTGAGAACGTAGCGCAGATCTTCATTCGGGAGGGGCGGGATCTCCGCATCACCCGCCGCGAGCGCCGCGTAGTGCGCCTCGGCCTGCTTCCGCGCCAGCACGGTGTACCAGTGCCGACTGGATGTGATGCGATTGATTCCCGCACCGTTGCGCGAGAATTCCACCAGCAGCGGCGCTTCATTGGGATTGAGTGATCCGAGTGACGTCGGCTCCGCATCGGTGTCGATGCCTTCAACGTGCGCGGGGCGGGCGCGAAGGTCATCGATCGAAATGCGCGGCTGATCGGGATCAATATCATCCAGATCAACAACCGCGTCGTCTTCCGCCGGGCCGTGATCGTCATCCCCCGGCACGGGCGGCGGACCGGACGGTACCGCAGCCGGGTCATCGGAATCCGGCGCATCGGCGAGGACTTCCTCCGCAGCTGTATCGTCCACGTCGGGCGGTGGGGGGACGGCCCGCTGGCCCGACAGGGCGTAGATGAGGAAGAGCCCGGTCACAATGCCGAAGAGAAGTACGGTGACTACCAGACGTCGAACGCTGCGGTCCATGAAACCTCTGCCGTATGGGAAGTGCCGGTGAGAGAGCGTCGCCTCCGCGTTTGGAACGACACCGACGATCAGCACCCCGCCGTGCCGCCGTGGCACCGCCGGGTGAATCGATCATCATACTCATTCTGCACCCTCTCCGCCGCACTCTGCGGCCCGGCCTGGCCGCCTCCTCGAATATCCAATGTCCAACAACGCCCGGTGCGCTGCTATCCTGCCGCCATGAACCGGATTCTCGGCCAACCACGGGCGATCGATGTGCTGCAGGCATCGCTGCGCTCCGGCCGCATCCATCACGCCTGGATTTTTTCCGGCCCGCCCGGCGTGGGCAAGTTCACCACCGCCGTCGAGTTCGCCCGGATTCTCCTGGCCCCCGATGCCGGGCCGAACCTCAGCGGCATGATCGAAGCCGATCCCGAAGGCAAAACCAGTCGGCTCATCGACGCGGCGACGCATCCGGATCTGCACGTGGTCCGCAAGGAACTCGCGCTCTACTCCGAGAACGCCGAACTCCGGCGCAAGAAGCAGACCAACATCCCGATCGACCTGCTGCGCGAAACCATGCTCGGGGGAAAGTCCGGCGAGAAGCAACTCGAAGCGCCCGCCTACCGCACCCCCGCGCTCGGGCACGGCAAGGTGTTCATCATCGATGAAGCCGAACTCATCGATACCACCGGCCAGAACGCACTGCTCAAAACGCTCGAAGAACCGCCGAAGCAGACGTACCTGGTGCTCGTGACCAGTCGGCCGGACCGACTGCTGCCGACGATTCTCAGCCGGTGTCAGCACGTGCGCTTCGGCACGCTCGATGAAGAGGCGATGCAGCAGTGGTGGTCACAGGCCGGCATGAAACTGACCGACGCTGAACGCGACTGGATCACCCGTTTCAGTGATGGTTCACCCGGCCAGGCGGTGATCGCATCGGAATACGAGATGTACCAGTGGCAGCTCACGATCGCCCCCATGCTGCGGGAAGTCGAGCAGGGACGGTACGCCGCCGAGCTCGGCGAGACGCTGGCGTCGTTCGTCGAGGATTACGCCAAACGCTTCGTGAAGCAGTTCAACAAGGAAGAAGGCAAGGACGCGGCCAGCAAAGACATCGCCAACAAGGCCGGCGTTCGGCATGTGCTCAACCTGCTCGCGCAACACGCCCGCCAGCAACTCGCGCAGGCGGGCAACGACTCGGCTCGCATCGAGCGGGCGCTCAGCATGATCGATCGCATCCGCGATGCGGAAACGCAGATCCACAGCAACGTCAACCTGAAGATGGTGCTCGAAAACCTGAGTTCCCAGCTCACCGACGGCGCGCGAACCGCTGTAGCGTGAAGCACGATGCGGATTGATCGCATGTCACGTGGTTCACGCCTTTCTGATCCCGAACCTGCGCGCTGAAGACAAGTGAAATCCATCAACAAGAAGAAGGACCTCGCGTCCGCTTCGACGTTCAATTCGCCAGACCCACCAACCCATCAGCAGCCACCAGGTCGCGACCGCGCTGATTCCCGCCAATGCGGCCGTCATCACGATGTCCGGATAGAACCCATAGAGAAAGCCAAGACCCATTCCAGCGATGGCGGGCAGGATGAGAAAGACGACAACGCCGGTTGAGCGGCGCCACATTCGGAATCCATCGCGGTTCCGATGCAGGATGTGGGCCTTGATCGTTTGAATGCCTCGGTGACCAATCGCGCTTCCAACCACGATTCCAAGCGCGGAGCCGACGATCGCCTGCTGCAGCGACACGAAGAACGTGATGACGACCGCTCCGACGATCATTAACGGCAAGTATGCTGCAATCGTTCGCTGGTATCGCATCTCAGATTGTGCTTCCCGATGACCGGGTTGCCGGCGCAGCCGTCAGTGGGCTGCGAGGTGGAACACGGTCAAGCAAGCGTCCCCGGTTACTTCGCACCACGATCCAGTTCACACTCGTTCGCGACGGCCCATTCGTGCATGGCCATCAGAACCGGCTGAAGACTTCGCCCCAGCGGCGTCAGCGAATACTCCACCTTCGGCGGCACTTCGCCGAAGACTTTTCGATTGATAATGCCGCGACTCTCAAGGTCGCGCAGTTGCTGTGTCAGCGTGCGGTGCGAGACGCCCTGAAGCGCGCGGTGCAATTCGCTGAAGCGGCGCGTGCCCTTGAGCAGTTCATGGATCACCATGGCCTTCCAGCGACCGCCGATGATCTCCAGCGTCGTCTCGACCGGACAGCTCACCGCTTTTTTGCTCATCGTTTCCTCTGTAACTTGCCTCAGTAACCTGAAGGATACCAACTGACATTTTTGTGCGTTCTTGTCCAGATGATTGTACCTGCAGATAATGACGCGATCACATTCGCCGGTTGCAACCGGCTTTCGCTTTGTTCCGCCAATGGATGGCCTCAGACTTCCACCCAAGGAGATTCAAATGAGCAAGA
>RECV01000066.1 GCA_007693845.1 Phycisphaerales bacterium | reverse complement strand
CCTTGAGGCGGTCGGGCATCTGGCGGTAGGCGGCCGGTTCCATGGTGCTGGTCGCGCGGCCCTGGGTCATGCCGCGAAGAACGGTGGTGTAGCCGAACATTTCCGACAGCGGGACTTCCGCGGTGATCACACGCACCGGGCCGCGAAGCTCCGAATCGTTGATCTGGCCGCGACGCGATGCGAGGTCGCCGGACACCGAACCGAAGTATTCATCGGGGGTGACGATCGTGACCTTCATGATCGGCTCAAGCAGGGCAAGACCCGCCTGGGTGCACGCCTGACGGAAGGCGAGCGCGCCGGCCTGTTCGAAGGCGACCTGCGAGGAGTCGACATCGTGGTATGAACCGAAGACCAGTTCGCACTTGACGTTCTGGACGGGGTACCCGCCGAGAATGCCGGCCCCGGCGGCCATGCGCACGCCGTACTCGACCGACGAAATGTACTCGCGGGGAATGACGCCCTGGGAAATCTTGTCGACAAAGACGACGCCGTTGACCATCTTGAGTCCTTCGGCTTCGGCTTCGGCGGGCGTGATCGGCGCGACGGTCACGACCGCATCGCCGTACTGACCGCGGCCGCCGGTCTGCTTGACGAACTTGCCGCGAACGTCCTTGGCGACGCCGACGATCGTTTCGCGGTAGCTGACGCGCGGCTTGCCGACGCGGACATTGATTTTCATGTCCCGCAGCAGCTTGTTCTTGATGACTTCGAGGTGAAGCTCACCCATGCCGGCGATGATCGTTTCGCCGGTCTCATCGTTGTAATTCGTGCGGAAGGAGGGGTCTTCGCGGCGGATCGTGGTCAGCGCCTCGGAGAGCTTCTTCTTGTCGTCGTTGGTGGCGGGCTCGATCGACATCGAGATCACCGGCTCGGGGAAGTCCATCTTCTCGAGGATGATCGGTTGGTCCGGATCGCAGAGCGTGTCGCCGGTGACGGAGTTCTTGAGGCCGATGACGGCGACGATCTGGCCGGCGGTTGCGAAATCGAGGGCCTGACGATCCTTCGCGTGCATTTCGAAGATGCGTGAGACGTTCTCCTTCTTGCCGTTGCTCGGGTTGAGCACGCGCATGCCCTTTTCGATCTTGCCGGAATAGATGCGGAGGTAGGTGAGGTCGCCGTGGACGTCTGAGACGACCTTGAAGACCAGGCCGGAGAAGGGGGCGTCGGCATTGTGCGCCCGGGTGAGCTTTTTGTCTTCATCCTTGGGATCAACGCCTTCGACTTCCGGCACTTCGGTCGGATGGGGGAGGTAGTCGATCACGCCGTTGAGGACGCGCTGCACGCCGATGTACTTGAGGGCGGAGCCGCAAAAGACGGGGTTGCACTCGCGGGCGATGGTGCCCTTGCGGAGTGCGGCCTTGATTTCGTCGACGGTGAGGGCGTTCTCATCTTCGAGATACTTTTCCATCAGGGAGTCGTCGAGTTCCACGGCCTTTTCGATGAGCTCGTGCCTCCAGAGTTCAGCGGTTTCCTGGAGATGCTCGGGGATATCGCGTTCCTCGACGACGGAGCCGAGTTCGCCGGCGTCGAAGTAAAACGCGCGCAGATCGAGGAGGTCGATGATGCCTTCGAAGTCATCGCTGGAGCCGATGGGGTACTGGACGGCGATGGGGTTGGCGCCGAGTCGGTCCTTGATGGTTTTGAAGGAGTATTCGAAGTCCGCGCCGATTTTGTCCATTTTGTTGATGAAGCAGAGGCGGGGGACTTTGTAGCGGTCGGCCTGTCGCCAGACGGTTTCGGACTGGGCTTCGACGCCTTCTTTGGCGTCAAAGACGGCGACGGCGCCGTCGAGCACGCGGAGCGAACGTTCGACTTCGATGGTGAAGTCGACGTGGCCGGGGGTGTCGATGAGGTTGATTTTGTACCAGGTGCCGTCCCGTTCCCAGGGGCAGGTGGTGGCGGCGGACTGGATGGTGATGCCGCGCTCCTGTTCTTCCTGGAGGAAGTCCATGGTGGCGGTGCCTTCGTGGACTTCACCCATCTTGTAGCTCTTTCCTGTGTAGTACAGGATTCGCTCGGTGACTGTCGTCTTTCCAGCATCGATATGAGCACAAATTCCAATGTTGCGAACGTTGGCAAGGGGAGAGGACATCGTCAAACTCACTTCCGGGCAATCAGGGGTTGGAAACTTCTGTCGCCGCCTTCGTCACGAAGTACGAGTCGCGGCTCCGGTGATCCCGTTGGATCTCTGAGCTGGTGATCCTTGGGGGAACGTCTGTTATCGGCCAATTCGGTTCGCACATCGAGGGAACTGCATGGACTTTTTGTGCAGATTCAGTGTGCGAATCGCTCGATCTCGGATTGTCTGGCCCGCCTTCCGCCGGGCCGGACTCACAAGACCGGCTAGCAGCGCAAGGGGGCGTCTTCGTCTTCGTCCGGCAACGGGATGCTCCTTCCGCTGCGTGGGTGAACCCGAAGGCTCACGCCTGAAAATCAGAATTCGCCTCGCGTGATCCATCTCCGACGGCCCATCCGTCGGCATCACTCGCCGCCCCGATTGGGAAATGACATCACGGGGCGAAGAATCATTCATCATACAAATCAGGGTGCATAAGTCAAACCCAAATCCCGGTTTTTGCCGCCTCAATCCGGCCCCACAGCCGACGACCCTGCCCCGACTTCGGCCGGGGCCGAATCCGCCCCGCGGCCGACCTGCTCCAGCCGCTCCAACCGCTCCCGCGCGATCCGGACCGCCTCGGGATTCCGGTCGATTCCGACCGCCCGCCTTCCCAACGCCCGGGCCGCCACCAGCGTCGTCCCGCTGCCGCAGAACGGGTCAACCACCCGTCCGCCTGCCGGACAGCAGGCGCGGATGAGCAGTTCCAGCAGCGCGAGCGGTTTCTGCGTCGGATAGCCCGTGCGTTCCCTCGCCATGTTGTTGATCGCAGGAATCTGCAGAACGTCGGTCGCCTTTTTCAACTCGCCGCGCATCCGCGCGCTCGTGGCCGGCACCATCGGCGGATCAAAGTAGTACGACGTCGAGCGGCCGTAAAACAGAATGTCATCGTGTTTGCGCGCAAAGCGGCGGGGAGATGATCCGCCCAGGCCGTAGGCCCAGATGAGGTGATTGACGAAGTTCTCTTCGCCGAAGATCCCATCGAGCTCCAACCGTGAATAATGACACGTCCGCCAATCGCAGTGCAGCAGGATGGATCCCGTTGGTTTGAGAAGGCGGTGCGCCTGCGCGAGCACAGGTCTCAGCGCGTTGCGGTACGCTTCGGCTGAATCCCACCGATCGGCATATGTGCCAGCGCGTCCCGTCTGGGCGCGGCCGGTATTGAACGGCGGATCAAGATAGACGAGGTCAGCCGAAGACTCCGGCCAATCTTCAAGAATCGTTGACGCATCACCCTCGATGACGTTCGTCGCCGCGTCACTCGGCGGCGCAACGTGGTGCTTCTGGGCCCGGTCGTTCATGGTGAGCCACGGTTGATCCGGTCAGTGGGGGCCGGCTTCTCGCGGCGGGTCGGTGACGAGTTGTTTGATGACGCGGATGCGTTGCGCTGCGCGAGTTTCTGCTGCTTCTTCTTTTCCCGTCGCCGCGCGATGATGATGCCGGTCAAGGCACTGATCGCTTCACGGACTTCGCGTGCATCATCATCGGTGACTTCGCCATCGCTGATCGCGGCGATCGCTTCCGCGCATTCCTTGACGGCGTTGACGACCGTCTCGTCAAGCCCCTCATGGCGAACAAAGTGGCCACCCATTTCCTGGCAGATGTAATCGAGCACCCGGTCGCCGACCTCGGGTTCCGCGCTTTCGAGGCAGTGAATGATTCGTTCGACCGGGTTCGGCTGTGCGCCGGAGAGAATGCGGTTGACCTGCCGGGGGGTCACGCCGAGCGACTGGGCGTAACGCTTCACGCCGACGCTCTCGACGAGCTCGCGGAAGCGTTGCTGCGCAAGCTCGCTGGTCGCATCGGGTGATGCGTCACGCGAGATGCGGTTGGTCATTCGATCACTCATGCGGTTGGTTCCTCCCACCTGCCCGGAATCGACGGTGGGCCGATCAACCGGAAAGTGGCAAGTCTTCAGAATACCACTTGGAGAGCGGCATTGCACGGAAAAAAGCGTGATTCTTCCGGCTGCGGCTGACGGGGTGATATGCAAGGATCCTCGTATACGTCGTCCGCACCCGATTCCACTCAAAGCAGCGGACTGAGAATACCGATCGCATTCTGCCACAGCCGGCGCGGCAGGCCGCGCTGGCGCCATGCCTTCAGCCGCACCGGTTTGGAGCGGCTCAGGTACGACCTTTGCAGATATCGCAACTGGCTCGCGCAATCGGAATCATAGATCGCCACACTGACTTCGAAGTTCAATTCAAAGCTGCGGCGATCGAGGTTCGCGGTGCTGACGAGCGCGAATTCCCGATCGATGGTCGTTGTCTTCGCGTGCAGCAGTCCGTCCTGATATTCGTGCACACGCACGCCGGCTTCGAGCAACATGTCGTAGTAACTTCGGCTGGCGATAGCGACCAGCCGCGAATCGTTGCGGGCCGGCACGATCAGCGTTGTTTCCACCCCGCGGCGTGCGGCACTGCAGATTGCGGTGGCGGTCGCTTCGTCCGGAACGAAGTACGGCGTGGTGATCAGCAATTCCTCCCGCGCGGTGTGAAACGCTGCGTGCTTCAGTTGTCGCATGGCTTCGTTGTACGCGTTCGGTCCGCTGCCCATGATCTGCGCCGAAACGCCATCCTCGATCACGCCGGGCGAGATGTCGAGCAACTCCTCCAGTGATTCATCGGTATCGAGATACCAGTCTTCCACGAAGATCATCTGCAGGTCGCGCACGATCGGGCCCTGCACGCGGACCGAGATGTCGTGCCAGGGCGAGTACTTCTTCTTCGGCGCGAAGTCCTCGCAGGCGATGTTGTGGCTGCCGGTGTAGGCGATCTTACCGTCGATGATGGTGATCTTTCGGTGATTGCGCAGATCGACGCGCGAGAAGGCGACACGAAGCAGATTGGCGGGCAGCGC
>RECV01000272.1 GCA_007693845.1 Phycisphaerales bacterium | reverse complement strand
CATCATTGCCCCGTGTTCTGCACGTCATCTCGGATGTTGATCCGCGGGCGGGCGGTCCGATCACCGCGCTGCTGGGCCTTTGCCGCGCCCAGCGCGATGTGCTGAACCAGTCGGTATCGATCGTCTCGACCTACCGGAAGGATGCTGACTTCAGCCATGTGGAAACGCTCAGGGACGCCAGGGTTTCGGTCGAGCTCGTCGGCCCGGCCACGGGAGCGTTAGCACGACATCGAGATTTGGTCCCGACGTTGGCGCGAGCCATCGAACAGGTTGATGTGGTTCATATTCATGGTCTGTGGGAAGAAGCGCAACACCAGGCAGCACGCTTGGCCGACGGTGCAGGCACCCCGTACATTATTCGCCCCTGCGGCATGCTCGATCCGTGGTGCCTGAATCAGAGCAAATGGAAAAAGAAGATTTACATGTCACTGCGGCTGCGTCACAACCTCCAACGTGCCTCGGCGATGCACTTCACGACGGAGATTGAACGTGAACTCGTCGCCCCGCTGCATTTGAAGCCGAAAGCCATCGTTGAACCGAACGGTGTCGATCTCGCCGAATTCGAGACGCTGCCCGAACCCGGCAGTTTCCGCGCTGAATATCCGGAACTGGGCGATCGTCCGATTCTTCTGTTCCTCAGCCGGATTCATCACAAGAAGGGGTTGGACCTTCTCGTCCCGGCCTTCGCGAAGATCAGGAACCAGGACGCCATGCTGGTCATTGCCGGACCGGACTCACCCGACGGGTATCGCTCGCAGGTGGAGGAGATGGTCCGTGAGCACGGCGTCGGAGATCGCGTTCTCTTCACCGGCATGCTCCACGGCAGGGAACGCATCCGGGCGTATACCGATGCGGCTCTGTTCGTCCTGCCCAGCTACCAGGAAAACTTCGGGATCGTGGTCATCGAAGCGTTGGCAACCGGTACGCCGGTCGTGATTTCTGATCAGGTCAACCTTCACCGCGAGGTTTCATCGAACCGGATCGGCGCCGTTGTACCCACCGAAGTGAACGCGCTCACCCAGGCATTGGATGCGTGGATCGGGGATGAGTCGATGCGTCATGAAGCGGCGCAGCGCGCGCGGCCGTTCGTCATGGACAACTACGACTGGGTTCAGATCAGTCGGCGTTGGGCGGAACACTATCGGGCTTTGCTGAATCAATCGGCGTCATCAGTGCCCGGATGAGATCACTCATTCACAGCCACGGACTTTGACTTATGAATTCGCCCCCTGATTCGGCAACTATTCGAGTGATCATTCAGCAGTACAATCTGTTTCGATATCGCATCCCTGTTTACCAGGAATTGACGAAGAGGCCGGGCATTGAACTCAAGGTGCTCTATGCCAATACGGGTCAAACGGGCATGGCGGAGCCGGATCGATTTGACGCGACTATCACACCGACCAGAACACTTCGCCTCGGCCGACATACCTTTTTCTGGCATTCCGCGCAGTGGAAATCGGTTTCTCCGAAAGTCGCTGACGTTGTCATTCTTTCGTGGGATCTCCACTATCTCAGTCTGTTACCGTCCCTGCTGAAGGCGCGCCTGCGTGGTGTGCCCACGATCCTCTGGGGCCACGGGTATTCAAAGAACGAGCGTGGGTGGCGCCGAACCATGAGGAACGCCGTCGCACGTCTGGCCACGGCAGTTCTCTTTTACGAGGATGTCACGGCGCAACGGTTCATCGATGAAGGATGGCCGAAGGACCGCGTGCACGTTGCGTTGAACAGTCTGGATCTCAAACCGATTCAGGCCGCCCGCGAATCGTGGACCGCCACCCCCGATCGACTCGACGCGTTCAAGCGGCAGCACGGCCTTGAAGAAGGGCCGGTGATTCTCTTTGTGTCCCGATTTCGCGAGGATAATCGAACCGACATGCTGATCGAAGCCGCCAGCCGGCTTCGGGAGGACTTTCCGTCACTGCGTGTCGTCCTGATCGGAGACGGCCCGGACCGGGAACGGCTCGTCAGTTTCGCGCGGGATGGCGGGGTCGAGAAACATGTCGTTTTTGCTGGCGCCATCTTCGACGAGCAGGAAATCGCCCCGTGGTTTCTCTCCTCCGATGTCTTCTGTTACCCGGTCAACATCGGCCTTAGCATTCTGCATGCCTTCGGCTACGGCATTCCGGTTGTCACCAGCGATCGACGCGAAGCGCAGAATCCGGAGATCATTGCGCTGGAGAGCGGCGTCAACGGGATGGTTTATGAACACGGAAAGATCGACTCCATGGTTGAGGTGCTGCGAAATCTGCTCGCCCATCCCGACCGATGTGCGGAGATGGGGCGCGAGGCCCGCCGAACGGTTGAAGAACGCTTCAACACGGAGTCCATGGTGGATGGCATGGAAGGTGCCATTCGCTATGCTTACGCCGCGGCTTCGCGTGGCCGGCCGCGTGGCTCAACCGCAGAGTGATTTGGTCCCATCTCATCTGCACTGTCGGGTGGCACGACGTGAACGAGTCGCCGGGACGAAACCGAGATGAGTAATCACGATTGTCCCCTATCTGGCAAATGCATAGACTGATCGCTTGGTATGACCGAAACCTGAGCCCGAACCGTTACTTGATATGCGTTTTCAGCGTTCAACGATGACCGAACCCCATGCCGAATTATCGTTTGCCATCTTTTCTGATTGTCGGGGCCATGAAGGCCGGAACCACGACGCTCTTTCGTGATCTGGACGCCAATCCGGCGATTTTTCTGCCGGAGGCAAAGGAACCGGCCTGTCTGCGATATGATCGGCATCTGGAAGGCCCCGGGCTTGCTGAGTATGCCGAGCACTTCCGGGCCGCCCGACCGGACCAGGTCGTCGGTGAGGCATCGACGCAGTACACGAAGCTCCCCGACTTTCCCGGCGTGCCGCAACGGGCTCTCAAGCTGCTTGGGGATGATGTGCGGATAATCTATCTCGTTCGTAATCCCGTTTCCCGGATCATCAGCCATCACTACCACTTCCTGACCGCCGGCAAGGGCTCCTCGGACATCAACACGGAGGTCCGATCGAATCCGTGCTACATCAACTGGACCCGCTATGCCATGCAGATCGAGCCGTGGCTGGAAGCTTATGGCCAGTCCCGCGTGCTGATTGTTCGATTTGAGGACTACGTCAGCGAACGAAAGAGGGTCGTCGAGCGTATCTCAGACTTCGTCGGGATCACGCCCCGGCCAGATCTGGTAGATGAAGGCACGGCGTACAATCAGGGTGACACCAAGAGCCGGCGAAGTCCGGTCTGGGATCGAGTCCGTTCCAACCGAGTTTATCGGTCTTTGATCAGCCCAATGATCTCGCCCAAGCTCCGCGAACGGCTGGCACGGATGGTTCTGGGGCCTGCCCCCAAGCGTCCGGCTCTGCCCTCCAAGGAGACCGTGGACTTCATTCTGGAAGAATTAGCCGATGAAATGGAGCGATTGCGTCTGATCATGAAGTCGGATGAGCCGATCTGGGATGAGAGGGAAACCCGACAGCGCTACACGCTGAGTCCGGCCGATGCCGGCTCCCACGGAACCGCCCACACTGAACGCTCGGATAGCTCGCTTTCGCCCAGTTCGTGAAAGACCTCGTGCCATGATCCAGTTGATCGTGATTTACCTCTACGTGCTGATGGCCGGCGTTCTCGTGATGATGGGCTGGCAGTACTTCCGTGGTACTCATGATCTGCTCTCGTTTCGCAACGTCGCATTGCTCGGTCTCTGCGTGTTTCAGTTGCGTTCCGTTGCGGTCGCATTGCATTATGGCGGTGGACATACAGAAATGACGCTGTCCGATCCGGTTCAGACCGGCCTGCTGTTCTGTGTGTTTGTGACGATTTTTCTGGTCGTCTCGCTCTGGTCCTACGAGCGCGGATTCGGCGTTGAGAAACTCGCGGCACGGATTCCCACCGCCCGGGCAATTCCATCCGTGTACGCGCTCGGGGCACTTGCCGTTGCTCTTATCATGATTTCAGCCCTCGGACGAGCGGGATTGCTAGGGTACCCCTTCGCGCAGCTCGGCGCGATCCTCGCGATTTCATCCGGCATCGCAGCATGCGGCGTGGCGGGCTGGATCTGGGGCCCTCGATTGTTCAATCCGGTTGTTATCGCTTTTGTCGGCGTGATCTGCCTTGCTGCCGTCATCCTGCTGATCGGCGCCACCTACGGCCGCCGTCCCCTTGTCGGCGGGGGAATCGCTTTGCTTTGGGGCTTGTACTACTCCCACTTCCGGTATCAGAACCAGAAGAGTTCATCACTACAACTCGCGGCCATCGCCATTGTGCCGCTCATACTTGTCAGCCTCTATACCGCAGCGCGCGGCCACGAGAGCCGCGAACAGTCGGGCCTCGAACAACTGCAGGTCTCGCTTGAGCGCGGCCGCATCGGTGACGGCATCGCTCTGCTTTCGACCGGACAGGATGCCGGAACGAACACCCTCTGGCTGCTTGAGCAACGGAACACCCTGGAGACCCGCTGGTTCCACACCATCATATACACGCTGGTCTATCCCGTCCCCCGTGAGATTTGGCCGAACAAGCCGATTACGCTCGCTGAAGAACTGCCTCATCTGGCACGACTCCAACGAGTCCGCCGCGATTCATTGCAACTCGGACCGGGGATCATCGGCCATGTCGCAAACGAAGGCAGTTGGTTCGCGCTTTTCGCCTATGCCATCCTCGGTGGACTTCTCTTCCGACTTGCAGATGAGCTGATCAAGCTTCATGCCAACAACCCTCTTGTGGTTATCGCCATGGGGTGTTCATTTGGATATGTGCTGGGCATGGCTCGCGGTGAGACATCAGCGTTTACGGCGCTCTTTGTCCTCGGCGTGGTCATGATGTATCTCCTGCTGCTGGCTTTGGGTAAGGTGATCCAAACGTTCTACCCCCCGGAAGCGATGATTCCGGCCGACGACGAATACGACGAGGATGTCGACTTGCACGAGGCCGAGGAGGACTGGTCACATTACGGCCAGCCCGCGGCGCCTTCCGGTACCACCAGGTTCTAAGCCGGCCGACTACGCCATGCCATCGGAACTCAAACGCGGCG
>RECV01000088.1 GCA_007693845.1 Phycisphaerales bacterium | reverse complement strand
CGGTCGACATTTCAAGGCATGCGGTGAACTGGCAACTTGTTTCGCTCGCCGAAGATCAGCGAGGCGACGATCGAACACAGGCACTTGCACGCCAACTCATTGATGCAAAGGCCGTGGAATTCGTATCGCCGGTGTTTCTGGATGAGTTTGGCATGCCAATGGTCCTGAAGCAAGATGTCCTCGTCCGTTTCGAGCCACATGTGGCTGATGAGATGGCGGAGTTCTGGCTGTTGGCTGTCGGTGCGGGTGAGATTCTGGATCGGGATTGGGGTGGTATGGAACGGGTGTACCGCGTGCGGCCGAACACGCGGAATGCGGTTGACGTATTGGACATCGCGAACATGCTGGCGCAGCTCCCGGATGTGACGTTTGCAGAGCCGGACCATGTCTTCTTCTCGCGTCCGAATGCCTTGCCAAATGACCCGTTGTTTGTCGACCAGTGGGCGCTCCACAACACTGGCCAATCGATCGGTTCCCCATGCAATTCCTGGGCGGGCGAACCCGGAATTGACATCGGCGCACTGGATGCGTGGGCAGTTACAGAGGGAGACCCGGACATTATCATTGTTGTCTTTGACGACGGGATTCAACAGAATCATCCCAACATCAATCAGATAGGCGGCGCAGATTTCACTTCAGAGGGCCCCGGTGACGGGGGCCCAGTGAATGAATGCGACAATCATGGTACGCCCGTCGGTGGAATCATCTCCGGAATCAAAGACAACGGCGTCGGGATTGCCGGCGTCGCTCCGAACACGCGTGTGGCGTCGGCACGAGTGTTCATCCAAATCGCACCATGCCCACCTTGGGAGGATACCGGTGGTACGGGGTCCGTGTCCGGATTTGTCGCGGGTTTGGAATGGGCAGAGGACATCGGCGCTCGAGTGACGAACACAAGCTGGAGCGCGCACTCCAGTTCATCCGCACTCGCTGCCAAGTTTGCGGAGACACGCAATAGTGGCATGGTCCATTTCAGTTCTGCCGGCAATGACTCCGAAGAAAATCTCACCGGTCCCGCGGGCTTTTCATCAGTCAACGCCGTCTCCGCGATAAATAACTCCGGCGACTTGGCATCATTCAGTAACTGGCATCCCGACATGGACTTCACCGCACCGGGCGTGAGCACGGTCTCAACGGATCGAACCGCGCCGGACGGATATACGAGTACGAGCAATCACACCTGCTATGGCGGCACATCAGCCGCTTCGCCGTACGCAGCTGCCGTGGCAGCATTGATCCTCTCGGCAAATCCGAATCTTTCCGCTGATCAAGTTGAACAGATCATGCGAGATACGGCGATGGATCTCGGCACACCAGGTCACAACCCCGAATTTGGGTACGGCCTTGTCCGTGCGGACACAGCGCTGCAATTGATGCACAGTTGTGAGGGGTACTGCGGCAGTTCGAATCCGCTCGGAAACTGCTGGTGCGACTCCTCCTGTGTCAATTTCGGTGACTGCTGTGTGTTCGCCTGCGCGGATTGCGGATCCTGCCCGGATACCATTCTTGTTCCTGACGAGTATCCGACGATTCAAGCGGCGATCGACGCCGCCAATGACGGCGTTGAAATCATCGTTGCGGAAGGCACGTACAACGAAGCGATCGATTTCCACGGCAAGGCCATTCACCTCCGCAGCGATCAGGGGTGGCAGGTGACGACGATTGACGCGACCTGGTTCGACACAAGCGTCTTCACCGCGACAAATGGCGAAGGGCCGGGCACAATCATCGAAGGGTTTACGATCACCGGCGGAATCGGAACGGAGATCTTCGGCGTGGCACGAGGAGGCGGGCTGTTTGCACTCAACGCCTCTCCGACCGTCATCAACTGTGCTTTTCAAGATAACACCGCTGAGGAAGGCGCCGCGATTTTCGCCAACTTGGCCAGTGTCATTGCCGTTCAGGACACGCACTTCTGCCAGAATGACCCGGACGATATCGCAGGCCCGTGGGATGATCTCGGCGGGAACAAGTTCAACGATGTGTGCCCATGGACGCCGCTGCCGCCCGCGCCGCCGAATGTCCAAATCATTGATGAGAGGTGCGATGAAGTCACCATCAGCATCCCCGACGGCGCCGAACCGTTTCCGGGTATTGAATGGCATTGGCAGGGAACGACCTGCGGACAAACAACCGATATCGGCGATGATCCGACCTTTGCCGTAACCGACAGCGGAACGTACTATCTTCGCGCGCTGGATGTCGATTCAGGATTCTGGAGTGCATCCTGCGCGAGCATCACCGTCACGGTTGAGCCATGCCCCGAAACCATTCACGTTCCGGGTGATTTCAGCTCAATCAGCGACGCGATTGACTTTGCCAACGACGGTGTTGAAATCCTGATCGCGCCCGGTACCTACACCGACCCTCTGAACTTGCAGGGCAAGTCGATTCAATTGCGCAGCAGCGACGGACCGGAGGTGACCATCATCGATGTAAGCGGTCAGGACGTAACCGCCATAGTCATGACCAGCGGCGAGGGAGAAGGTACGGTCATCGACGGCTTCACCATAACGGGAGGTGCCGGCACGAATGGTGGAGGCATGGATATCCGCAACGCATCGCCAGTGGTGCGAAATTGCATCTTCACACAGAATTCCGCGTTCACCGGTGGAGCGATCTTTTTGCGAAGCAGCAACGCGGTAATCGAAGAGTGTGTCTTTATTGATAACACGGCAAGCAAAGGTGGAGCAGTTCGAGCGGAGTTTAGTAGCGAGCCGGCATTTTTACTGAGCACGTTCATATCGAACGAGGCGTCAAGTCAGGGCGGTGCGATCTTCAGCTCCGCATTCTGCAACCCGTCGATTGTTGCTTGCAATTTCGAGGAGAACGTTGCTGGCAATGGCGGAGCCATCAGCACTGTTTTCCCCAATGGGAATGACGGTCATGCGCAGGTGGCCGACAGCTACTTCTGTGAAAACGAACCAAGTGCAATCGCGGGTAGTTGGACCGACGATGGCGGCAATGAGTTCGCGGACATCTGCGATCCGATCATCTACGTGCCAGACGACTATCCGACAATTACTGATGCGGTCGTGGCGGCACAAGACGGGATGGAGATCGTTGTTGCGCCGGGCACGTACCACGAAACAGTCTCGTTCATGGGCAAGGCAATCCACATCCGTAGCAGCGATGGACCGGAAGTGACGTTCATTGACGCAGAATTCAGCAACGCCGTTCGATTTATATCCGGAGAAGGCCCGGATTCAATTCTTGAAGGGTTCACAATTGCCGGGACCGAAGGAAGCGGGATGCTGATGCTCGGCAGCAGCCCGACCGTGATCAACTGCATCTTCATCGGCAATCACGCACCAAGTTGGGGCGGCGCGATCTACAGCTTTGGATCAGGTGAAGTGACACATCCGACCATCATCGACTGTGTCTTCGAAGGCAACAGCGCGGAACTCGGCGGGGCTATGCTCCATACGCAAAGTGAGCCGATTGTCATTGGTTCCGTCTTTCGGTTTAACACGGCTACTAATGCTGGCGGAGCGATGGTGAGCGCAGCTGGAGAAGGCGCTACTGTCAGCGATTCATTTTTCTGCGGCAACTCTCCGGACGACATGAGCGGGCCCTGGATCGATTCGGGCGGCAATGAGTTTCTGGATGTCTGTCCCGATGCGATCCCCCCGAACCCGCCCGCACCTGTCATCGCAAGCCAGCAGTGCGGCCAGGCAACGCTGTCGTGGCCGGATGGGGCTGCGCCGGACGATGATGTTTCTTGGTACTGGCAGGCATCCGGCTGCGGCGAATCAATTGAGCTCGGCGACTCGTCCACGCTCACCGTTCAACAGTCCGGCATGTACCGCCTGCGCGCTTTGAACACCACTTACGATGTGTGGAGTGATGGCTGCGGCAGCGTTTCGGTGACGATCGAGCCGTGTCCGAAGACGATCCAGGTGCCGACTGATGTTGGGACCATCACCGAAGCAATTGACCTTATTGGTCCATCAGGCGAAATCGTTGTCGCTCCCGGCACGTACAACGAGGTCATTGATCTCTCGGGCCAAGCGTTTCATCTGCGCAGCAGTGGCGGGCCGGAGCAAACCATCATTGACGGAGGTGGCCTGGACGCCAGCGTCGTCACTGCTACCAGCGGTGAAGGAGCCGGCACAGTCATGGAAGGGTTCACCATCACCGGCGGCACCGGTACCGTCGATCAGGGTGAAACATACGGCGGTGGACTGCTTATCATGGACAGCAGTCCGACAATCCGGGACTGCATTCTTGTCGCCAACACCGCAGACTTTGGCGGCGGTGCATTCGTGAATGGCGGCACGTCGGTGTTCGACATGTGCACCTTCGACAACAACACCGCCAATCTCGGCGGCGCAATGTATGTCACTGGCGCCATCGTCACTGTAACTGATGGACTCTTTGTCAATAACAGTGCGGACAGTGGTGCTGGTATCTCAAGCATCTTCTTGAGCAGTCTCTCTATCCACGACTCTCGGTTTGAGAACAATCATGCTATCGGCGGCGGCGCGATCGTGAACGCCGGCTACAGTGAAGCGACAATTACGAATACTGCGTTTGTAGAGAACTCAGCAGAGGAAGTCGCCGGTGCGGTTGGAAACGGCGGTGAGAGTGTCGCCAACATCACGAACTGCGTCTTTGAAAGGAACACTGCCGGCGACTCAGGCGGCGGTCTCTTTAGCGATGAAGAAAGCACAAGTCATGTCGCGGAAACAATGTTCTGCGAGAACGAGCCGAATGCCGTTGAAGGACCGTGGAGCGACGTTGGTGGCAACGAGTTTCTCGATGAATGCCCTGACGACTGCGGCCCCGCCGATCTCAACTGCGACGGCGTCGTGAATGTCTTCGATCTGTTGCTGCTGCTGGAGAACTGGGGCGCGTGCGCCAACCCTGGAAATTGCCCGGCGGATCTCAACGATGACGGACAGGTGAATGTGTTTGATCTGCTCGTTCTGCTCGAGAACTGGGGTTGATCGTCTTGCTTCGATTGTGAATGCATCAATACCACACAGGCCTTCGCGTCATGCGAGGGGCGTGTTGTTGGTGGATATCGGTAGGG
>RECV01000185.1 GCA_007693845.1 Phycisphaerales bacterium | reverse complement strand
GCCATGGCCGAAGGATTTGAGAAACACGCCCGTACCGTCACGCTGCTGACCGTGGCCAGTCGCGTGACTGGTTTGGCGCGCGATGCTGCGCTCAGCCGCGTCTTCGGCGCCGGGCCGATCATGGACGCCTTCTTCTTTGCGTTTCTCATCCCGAACCTCTTTCGCCGACTCTTTGGTGAGGGCGCACTCGCCGCGGCGTTCCTTCCCGTCTACACACGCCTTCGGACCAATGATCCCGCACAGGCGCACCGACTCGCCTCGTTGACGATCGCGATCATGACCGTCGTACTGGGCGTGGTCGTTCTCCTCGGTGAAGCGCTGCTCTTTCTGCTGTCGTGGATCAATGACTTTGATCATCTCGCGATCAATCTGATGATGATCATGCTGCCCTACATGCCGCTGGTGTGTCTGGTGGCGATCCTCGGCGCGATGCTGCAGGTGCACGGCAGATTCGGCCCAACCGCCGCGGCGCCGATGATTCTCAACCTGCTCATCGTCGGCAGTGCGGTCGGGCTCGTGTTCATCGTCGATCATGATGATAAAGCTCAGCGCATTGCGCACGTCAGCGTGATCGCGTCAAGCGTGCTGCTCGCCGGGTTGATTCAGGTCGCGTGGTCACTCATCGCACTGCGCGATCAACGATGGTGGCGGCGCGACTGGACGGGCGCCTGGCCGGAGATGCGCAGCGTAATGATTCAGGTCGGGCCGATGATCCTTGGCCTCGGCGTGCTCCAGCTCAACACACTCTTTGACGGCATCATCGCCAGCTATCCCACCGTGATCGGCGAAACCGTGTTCGGCATCGACTACCCCATGCAGGAAGGGGCGATGGCGACCGTCAGCTTCGCGCAGCGACTGTACCAGTTCCCGCTCGGGGTGTTCGGCATCGCCATTGCCACGGCGATCTTCCCCGCCCTCGCGAGATTGAGTGATGCCAACGATGATTTCCTGACCATCCTGCGCCGTGGTCTTCGGCTGGTGGTGTACATCGGCCTGCCCGCCAGTGTGGGGCTGATGCTCGTGCGCGAACCGCTCGCCGCCGTTGTTCTTCAGGGTGGGGACTTTACCGCGGAGGACACGCGCCGCGTCGGGTTCGTGCTGCTCGGCTACGCCCCGGCGATTTGGGCGTACTCGATGGTGCACGTGCTCACCCGCGCGTTCTACGCTCGCAGCGAGTCGCGCACGCCGGTGCGCATTGCGTGTTTCGTCGTTGGCTTGAATCTCGCGCTCAACCTGATTCTGATCTGGCCGCTGGGCGAAGCGGGGCTCGCATGGTCCACCTCGCTGTGTTCATTCGTGCAGGTGACGCTGCTGATCATCGCGCTCCGCCGCCGACTCGGCGTGATTGTTGATCGCGACGTTCGGCAAAGCTGGCTGATCGTGCTTGCGCTGAGCGTGGTGATGGGTGCCGCGGTCTGGCTGATCGGCCTGCCGCTGATCGACGCCGAGCCGAGTTGGAGCGCCTCACTGCTCGCGCTCGCCGCCATGGTCTTCATCGGCGGTTCAATCTTTCTTCTCGGCTCGCTCGCGCTGCGCCGCCCGGAACTCGGCTGGGCGCTCGGCCGTGGCCCGGAATTGCGCTGACTAACTGATGACTCGCCACGCGCCGGTTTGCATGTTGCGCTCGACGGGGCGATAGAGCGTATCGCGTTCGACGGGTGTGAAGCCCGCTTCGCGGATCGCGCGCTGCAGGTCCGCCACGCTCGCTTCCTGGTGGGTGGTCGGGCCTTCCAGTTTGGTGATGTCGTACCACACCACCGTGCCGTCAATATCGTCCGCGCCGTTCTGCAACATGAACTGCGCCATCTCCAGCGTCTGCATGATCCAGAATGCCTTCACGTGCGGGAAGTTATCGAGCATCAGGCGGCAGATCGCCAGCGTGCGCAGATTCTCCAGCCCCGTCGGCGCGGGCAGGTGTTCAAGTTCGCTTTCATCCGGGAAAAACGGCAGCGGGATGATCGTCTGGTGGTAGCCGCCGGATGCATCCGGTTTCGGCAACTGCGCGCCCGGTTGGGTCAGCACCACCGGCCCCGGCCAATCGCGAATGCAGTCGGGATAACCTTGGTCGTTCGTTGGAGCGCTCCCCTTCGGGTCGCGGCTTAACGCGATGTCGTATCCGATGCGGTGGAGGGCGATGTCCTGCGCCCGGCGGAGAATATCCATGTGCTTGATCCGCTCGGCGCGTTGATCAACATGGCCGTAGAGCATCGTCGCGTTGGAGTTCAGGCCGAGTTCGTGCGCGGCTTTGTGCACATCCAGCCACTGGGTCGAGCGGATCTTGCCCTTGAAGACCTCATCGTGCACGCGGTCGTCGAAGACTTCCGCCCCGCCGCCGGGCAATGATCCGAGGCCGGCGTCGATCAGGTCCTGAAGCACGCTCTTGATGCCTTCGTAACCCTGCTTGCCGCGTTTGCTGACTTTGGCGAGGTGCACAATCTCCACCGCCGTGAAGGCCTTGATATGCAGCGCGGGTGCCGCTTCACGAATCGTGCGCAGCATCGTGGTGTAGTAATCAAACTTCAGCCAGGGATGAAGCCCGCCCACGATGTGCATCTCGGTCGCGCCGGAGGCGACGGCCTTGTGCGCTTCCTCGCGGATCTGCTCGACGGAATGTTCGTACGCGCCGTCCTGATCCTTCTTGCGGTGAAATGCGCAGAACTTGCACGAGAGCGCGCAGATATTCGAGTAATTGAGATGACGGTTGATGTTGTAGTACGCCACATCGCCGTGCAGCCGTCGGCGAACACGGTCAGCCAGTTCGCAGAGCGTCCAGATGTCGGGCGTTTCGTAGAGCAGCATGCCGTCCTCGATGGACAGCCGCTCACCCTGATCGACCTTGTCGATGATCGGCGCGAGACGCGGGTCGAAGCCGGGCTTCGGCGCAGGGCGGGATGGTTCTGTTCGGGGCGTGGTCGTGATGGTCGTCATGGTTCAGTTTCCGCCATGCATGGTAGGCCATCGGCGCGGTTCAGGTCGTGCGGCCGGCGGCGGCTCCGACGGATCACAAAGTACGCCGGTTGCCTTCATTGACGCCTCGGAAAGGCCGATATCCGCCAGCAGCGCCCTCAGCCATTCACCCCACCTTCCGATCCTTCCAGTGAGCGACCCATGGACCAGCAGCCACGCGACTTTGCCCCCGCCTCCGATGAGAACTCCCCAGAAAATGCCTCGGCCCCGGGTGAGCAGACGGCCGATGTCTCCACCTCCACGCCGAGCGCTCGGGAGCAGGGAGATCAGGTTCTCGACATCATCGCCGGGGTGGAGAACCAGCTTGCGCGACTGAAAAATGCGCGACAATCCCAAGAGGCGGAAGTGAAGGCGTTATCGGAACGGTACGAAGCGATCGCCAGCGCTGAGCAGGAACTCGAATCGGCTCGCAAAACGATCGAGGAGGAGCAGAACCGACTCGCCGAAGAGCGGCAGAAGCTGGAAGCGGCACAAAATGCGCTTGATACGGATCGCGCTGCCTGGAACGAGCAGCACGATCAGCAGGAAGCCACTCTGCGTCAGCAGCGCGAGGATCTCAATAAGCGTGAGACCGCGCTGAACGAACAGCGTGAACAGCTGGTGAGCCGCGAAATGGAACTCGAGGCCCAACGCAGCGCTTTGGACAATGAACGTGCGGCCTTTGCTGAAGAGCGACAGGAGCTGACCAAGCGCGTTGAGCAGGCAGAATCGAACGTCGGCGAGCTCATGCCGCAACTCGAACAGGCCCGCACCGAACTTGAGGAGCGAGAATCAAAGCTGGCTCAGGAACGAGAGCAGAGCCAGTCTCTGCAGCGTGAACTTGACTCACTGCGCAGCGAACATGGCGAGTCCACGGAACGGATCACTTCGTTGGAGAAGGATCTGGAAGACCGACAGCAGAAGCTGAATTCACTCGAATCGGAATGCGAATCACTGCGGACCAAACTGGCGGATCGTCAGCAACATCTCGAACTGGCCGGGCAGAAGCTGACCGAACTCTCCCAGGCGCTTGAAGAACAGAACGAGCAACTCGAACAGGGTGCCGCGGCCATGGCGCTGGCGGAGCAACAGCAGCGCGAGATTCGCGAACTGAAGAGCCGGCTTGAATCAATCCCCACGGCTGCCGCGCCGAGCCAGACCGACGAGGTCCAGGTCGACCGGGAAGCGCACGAGGCCGCAATCCGGGAACGCGATGCCCAGATCGAAGCATTGCAGGGTGAACTCGATGCAGCGCGCGAAGCGATCCAGCACGCCGATGAGCCGGGTGAAGTAGGCCGCACCAGTGACGAGAATGTCGAACTGCTGCGCGAACAGATCGAAGTGCTGCAACAGGAACTCACCGAAGCGCGTGAGCAGGCGGCCCGGGCCGACGCGTCGGAGACAACACCGGGTGACCGGGCTGAAACAGGTGTCGATGCTGATCGATTGCGTGAACAGGCGCGCCGGATCAATGAAGTAGCGAAGCACCTCAAGCGTCGCCGCGAGCGTCTCAAACGCGTTCGACAGCTGCTCAAGTCGCGCAGCAAGGCCGATCGGCCCGCGCCGAGCGCTGTCCAGTCGTTCGACCAGGAACAGCACGCTGCGCAAATTGCGCAGATTGATCAACAACGGCAGGAGCTGGAGACCGCGAAACAGGCCCTGGCGGCATCGGAAGTTCAGTTGGTTCGGCGGTGGGCACGCGCCCGATCCGCCACGGTGGTGGTCTGGTGCGCTCTGCTGATTCTCGGCAATGCGGCCGCGGCCTTCGTGCTGACCGACCGATTCTTTCCCGCGGAACAAACCGCTTCGGTGACGATCGAGCCGCGCACGCGGCACGCCTCACCCATGAGCCCGGAGACGGTCGAACAGTGGCAACAATGGCACGCAGAGCAGTTCTCGAGCGATACGTTTCTGCGCACGCTGTCCCGTCGTATGACCGAACGCCGTCTCGATGACTGGACCAACACGTCCACCCTGCGCACGTACTTTGATGAGCATCTCACGATCGATCACGATCCAAGCGGACGGCTGACGCTGACGCTCGCGGGCACCAATCAAAATGAACTGCTCACGGTGCTCGATGTGATGACGACAACACTGATCGCCGAGTCCAGCCGCCAGATGGG
>RECV01000303.1 GCA_007693845.1 Phycisphaerales bacterium | reverse complement strand
CAAGTATACACCAAAAATGTACCGAAAACAAGGGTGAACGCAAGAAACAACAGGAAGGTGCTGAGTCCGAGGCGTTTGCGGACTCGTCGGTTGGATTCAACAAGCCGATCATATGCCCATGTCAGGGCTTCCGTTCGTTCTCGAAGCGTAGCCGTCGGATCAGATTGGTAGAGGGCCTCGATCTCCGCCTCATCGCTGCTCAACTCGAGTTCCGATATTGCGCGACCGCTGAGTTCAGACGGATCGCCCCGCAACCGTCGTCGCAGACGGAAACAGATTCGGGCCGCGTTTCTGGGTACTCGGGGACGGCCACGCAGTCGCGCACCGACGATGTGCAACAGCTCTCCAAGTCGCGGGCGAATCTCACGCCGTTCTGTAAACATGAAGTAGGCGGAAAGAATGAAACAGGCGATGACGACACTGAACAGGACCTTGATCCAGAACAATGATTGGGCATCAATGGCGAGTTCCTCGCCGGGTGGTCTGAACAACTCGATTCGGAAGATTCCGATTCCGATCAAGACCAGCAGCAGCGATGCAACGACCTTTCGATACTCGCGAAGTGCGGAAGCGTACTGAACCGCATCATCCCAGAGCATTCGCTGTCTCTCGTCGATGAGCAAAGCTGTCTTGTATGAATCGGACTGCTTGCTGATTTTTGCCATGAGGACACCCCACTCGCATGCATCGTGTAGACATAGTAGTGTGGAACAACTTGCTCCCGCAACCACATCAACATGAGTCGAATCAACGGACTTGGCCGCGACACATGAGCGAATGGCTTGCAATGTGTACGACGATGCTGCAGCCGCCTTCTCTCGCTCAGCGCACCTTCGTTGCAACGCCGCGTCGATGAATCCGTCGATCTCATCTCGCAATGCTCATTCCGCCGGATAGGGATACAACTCGTCGAGGATGATTGACTATTGTCGGCCATGCGCTGTTCGGTGAGCAGCGGTGCGGCGGTGATGAGCAGGATGCTGATGATGCCGAGCGCGATGGAAAGTCGGTCGCCAAGGGACCAGCGCGCGAGCCAATCGCCCCAGATCGCGCGGCCGCACTGCCGACTCGCCGCCAGCGACCGCGCTCGCCAGCAGCGGTGCCCGGCGTCAGTGTGCGAGTTCGATGGCGGCTTACGCCTCGACCTTCTCCCGTTCCGCGCGGCGGCGCTGCAACTCTGCGTAGATGAACCCTTCGAGGTCGCCGTCGAGGACGGTCTGCGGGTTGCCGACTTCGTGGCTGGTGCGGTGGTCCTTGACGCGGTTGTCGTAGATGACGTACGAGCGGATCTGGGTGCCCCAGCCGCGATCGACCTTGCCGCCGGTCGCTTCGTCCATTTCCGCCTGTCGCCGTTCTTCTTCGAGTTGTTCGAGTTTCGCCTGCAGGATGTTCATCGCCTGCTTGCGGTTCTGGAGTTGCGCTTTGTGGGTGGAGGCGACGACCATGATGCCGGTGGGCTTGTGGACGACGCGCACGGCGGAGGCGACCTTGTTGACGTTCTGCCCGCCGGGGCCGGAGGAGCGCGCGAAGGTGGTGATCTCGAGATCGTTCTCGTCGATCTCAATGTCGGATTCCTCGAACTCGGGTGTGACATCGACGGTGGCGAAGCTGGTCTGGCGTTTTCCCTGTGCGTTGAAGGGGCTGACGCGGGCGAGGCGGTGCGTGCCGCGTTCGCAGTTCATGTAGCCGAAGGCCATCGGTCCCTTCACGTGGTAGGTGACTTCGCTGACGCCGACCTCGGTGCCGGGCACGCGGCTGATTTCCTCGGCCTTCCAGTGCATGTTTTCCCAGTAGTAGAGATACATGCGTTCGAGCATGGAGGCCCAGTCATCGGCCTCGGTGCCGCCATCGCCCGCGTTGATGGTGACGAAGCAGTTTCGATGGTCGTGCTTGCCCGCGAGCAGGGATTGCAGCTCGACGCGATCCATGCGCTGGGTCAGTTTGAAGAGCTGCTCATCGGTTTCCTTGAGCAGGTCCTCATCGCCGGCTTCGCGCGCGAGTTCATAGCCGACCTTGGCGTCCTCGAAGTCGGCGATGACGGATTCGAGGCCTTCGGTCTGGGCTTTGAGCAGCTTGTATTCGCTGATGGTCTGCTGGGCCTTCTCCTGGCTGTTCCAGAAGTCCGGCTCGTTCATCTTTTCCTGCAGGCGATTGCGTTCGGAGATCTTTTTATCGTAGTTAAAGAGAGTCGCGGATCGTTAAAATCCGCGCCTCGAGATCGTCGATGACGGTCTGGTGATTGTCGAAATGCATCGGTCAGGGTGAACTCAATCGGGGTGTCGTGAATGCGGGCGAACGTCCGGCCGTCCCGGCCCGCGAACCTGACTGTCAGGTCTCAGCATTCTAGTCGCGACCGGATCGATCGTCACGTCCGAAAACGAGACGGCCGATCTGCGGAAGGAGAGTTGCGAGGGGATTTGCGGGATTGAGCGCAATTTGACGTGTTCCGGCGAGGGCGAATTCAGCCGGCAGCCGGCTTGGTCGATAACACACCGTCAGGCCGATCGGGGCATTCATTCCCAACTACAGCTGCCGCGAAGCAGAAAGTTTGTCGCATGGATCATGGCGATTCACAGCCGGTCAGCAAGACGGTGCGCATCAACATCGCGATGATCGTTCTGTCGGTAGTCATGCTCCTGATCTGCGTGATCTGGTCGCTCATCACCGCGCGGCAGTACTTGACACACAACCTGACGCAGCAGCTCGAAGTGCAGGAACTGGCCGGCACGATCAAGCACTACGACGAAATCCTGACCATGTCGGCGCGAATGGCGGCCGCGACGGGCGATCTGTCGTGGGAAGAGCGGTATCACCGCTATGAGCCCGCACTGGATGAAGCGATCAACGCCATGCGCGACATCTCGCCGCAACTCTTTGATGAGGAAATCGGCCAGTCGACCGACGAGGCCAATCAGAGATTGGTCGCCAAGGAAGTCGCAGCATTCGACGCGATTCGGAAGGGCGATCGGGCGCAAGCCGAGGCGATCCTGTTCAGCCAGGAATACGAAGAGCTCAAAGTGGAGTACGCCTCGTGCATGGAACGCGCCGCGACGACGCTGACAGAGCATGTGCAGGCCGAACTGGCTTTGCTCCTGACGCGTTTGTTCTGGCTCACCCTGGCCTCGTTCATTGCGACGTTCCTGCTGGCGTCGGGTCTGTACCGCCTGAACCGCGACCGGGCGAGGTTGCACGCCTCGATTCTGGAAGATCGCATGCTGACGCTGCAGGCGGGTGATCGCGCCAAGAGTGCGTTTCTCGCCAACATGAGCCACGAGATCCGCACGCCGATGACCGCGATCCTCGGCTACACGGAATTGCTCGGCGATCCGAAGCAGGATGAAGAACAACGCCGCGATGCGCTGCAGATTATCTCTCGCAACGGTCAGCATCTGCTCAGCATCGTGAACGATATTCTCGACCTCTCGAAAATCGAAGCGGGCAAGCTCACGCTCGAAAAGACGAACTGTTCGCCCATCGAAGTGCTGAACGATGTCATCACGCTCATGCAGGTTCGCGCTGAAAGCGGCAACGTGACGCTGAAGGCGGAGTACGAGTTGCCGCTCCCGCGTGAGATCGAATCCGACCCGCTGCGCCTGCGACAGATCCTGATCAACATCATCGGTAACGCGATCAAGTTTGCGGAGAACGGCGCAGTCTCCGTCCGCATGCGGTACGAGGCCGATGGTGAAGCTGGAGGAGACAAGGGCGCGGCGGGCGGGCGGGCCGGCATGGTCTGCTTCGAGATCACGGACACCGGCATCGGCATGAGTGAAGAGCAAGCTGCGCAGCTCTTCACCCCATTCACCCAGGCGGACAACAGTTCGAGCCGCCGGTTCGGCGGAACGGGGCTCGGCCTGACGATTTCGCGGCGGCTGGCGCGATTGCTCGGCGGCGATATCGAAGTCGTCAGCCAACTCGGCCAAGGCAGCGCCTTCACGGTGCGCATCGCCGCCCGACAGGTGGAAGCGCACGCCTGGGTCTGGAACGATCTGTCGCTTGGCGCAATTGTGCAGCGGGAAAGGGAACCCGTCGAATCCAAGCCGGAATCCGAACGGCCGAGTTTGAGCGGCCGCATCCTGCTGGTCGAGGACGGCCCGGACAATCAGCGTCTGATTCGACACCACCTCGAACAAGCCGGGGCGGACGTCACGATCGTCGAGCACGGCCGCGCGGCGGTGGATCTGCTCGCCGGACAAGGTGATACTGGCTCTTCGCCATCCGAATCTGATCGGCCGGCTTTCGATCTGATCCTGATGGACATGCAGATGCCGGTGATGGATGGCTACGAAGCCACACGAACGTTGCGCGCGAATGGTTACGATCGGCCGATTCTCGCGTTGACGGCGAATGCGATGGCGGGGGACCGGGAGAAGTGCCTGGCCGCGGGATGTGATGAACACCTGCCGAAGCCCATTGATCGTGCCATGCTCCTGAAGAAGTGCGCGCAGTTCATGAGATCGTCGCCGTCATTGACCGCTGCATGGCGACGGTGTCCCTGGCGAGGAAGTTTGATCAGGCCGGCTTTTTCCACGCCAGGCGCAGGCCGTGGTCCGCGCCGAAGCGTCCCGAACCAATCACCAGAAACGGCAGAAATCCGAGCAGGAAGAGCAGAGCCATCTCCTTGCTGCCGTTGTCTGCATCGGCGGCGAAGAGCGGGTCCGAGCCGTGCGCGACAAAGGCGGCGACACCCATCGTGCCGATCAGAAGAAAGGCCATCGGCCGGGTGAGCAGGCCGAGGGCGAGCAGGATGCCGCCGATGAATTCGCTGAGCACCGCCATGTACGCGGCCAGGGTCGGGGCGGGCAGGCCGAGACTTTCGACGAATCCCGCGAAGCCGTCAAAGCCCTCCGAGCCCGGCAACTTGTTGATGCCGTGTCCGAACGCCATGATCAATCCGAAGCCGACTCTGCTGAGCGCGAGAAAAAGGTCGGCGACGAGGGACCTCGGCACAAAGCTGCCGACGGTGATGGTTCGCAGGTAGTTCATTCGGTTCGCTCCGGTGAGAAGGGGTTGGTCCAGCGTGAACGATCTTGAAATGCTCAGTCTTTCGTCGATGCGACCGGTATGGCGTCAAAACTTGCGGAAATGGATCAAATGCCGCGGCATCAAAGCGTGA
>RECV01000302.1 GCA_007693845.1 Phycisphaerales bacterium | reverse complement strand
TGCGCCCGAACCCGCTCGGTCCGCGGCGGCATGGCGAACCGGTATCATGCGCGCGTGACTTTGAGGCATGATGAGCCAGAAACGCTCGATCAGGCGGCCGAGAGAATCGACCGACACTGGATTGACTGGGGCGAGCCGCTTCTCGCTGCGGGGGCGGAGTGGCTGCTCGAACGAGGGGTGAGTGATGGTCCGCTGCTGCGTCTGGATGGCTGGATCGTCGTTCTTCCCGGCCGGCGGGCCGGTCGGCTGCTGCTGGAGCAGGTGGTGCGTGAAGCCGCGGCGCGTGGTCGGGCGATCGTGCCGCCGGAGCTTCACACGCCGGGTTCGATCGTGGATCGGCTCCGGCCGCCGGATCCGGACGCCGCGCCGCGGGCGAGCCGCCTGGAGCATCTTCTGGCGTGGTCGCGCACTCTCGCTGATCATCCGGATGAACTGCTGCCGCTCATGCCGAGCCCGCCCGCAGCGGACGATGAACTCGGCCGGTGGGCACTGGCGGAGCTGATTCTCACCCGCGCGGAAGAACTCGCTGGGTCGGAACTGGATTTCGGACTTCTGGCGCGGGATCCGGAGATTCAGGGCATGGGAAGCGAGGCCGCCCGCTGGTCCGCGCTGGCCACGCTCGAAGCGCATTGCGCGGCAGAGTTGCGCCGGGCTGGGCTGGCCGACCCGCTCCGGGATCGGCGTGAATCATGCAATGATCCGGATGAACGGACGGATGAACAGAAAGAGATTTTGCTGATCGGGATCGCCGAACTCAACGCGCTGCAGCGGCGCACCCTCAACGAGTCCCCCTGCCGGATCACCGCGCTTGTTCATGTTCCCGAATTGCTGGCGGAAGGGTTCGGCGTTTACGGCGAGGTGCGCCCCGAGTTCTGGAGCGAGCGATCTCTTTCGGTTCGCGATGAGCAGATCATCGTCACCGAGCGACCGGGCGATCAGGCGCAGGCAGCACTGCGCACCGCGATCGAAGCCGGGGCTGGTGAGCACCCGTCCGCGGTGCGCATCGGTCTGACGGATGATGAGCTGGCACCGCATCTGGAACGGGCCGCGGCCTGGGCGGATCAGCCGATTCATCTGGCGACCGGACACGACATTCGCATGACATCGCCAGCACGATTGCTCGCAGCGGTCGCGCAATGGCTCCGTGACCCCCGATTCGCGACGTTTGCGACGCTATTGCGTCACCCGGCGGTGGAGCAGTGGCTCAAGCGCCGCGCCGGCGCGAAAGAAACCGAGATCGAGCAGGCCACCGACGACTGGCTCACGCTGCTGGATCAATCGTTCAGTGACCACCTGCACGCCCGGCTGACCTCGCCGTGGCTCGGGTCGGATGATCGTCGCGTTCGCATGAAACAGTTGCACGATCAGGTGCATGATCTCTTTTCGCCGCTGCTCGATGGGGGCGCGCGTCCGATCGGTGCGTGGGCCGAACCGATTCTGGATGTTCTGGAGCGGCTTTACGTTGACAGTGAAGATGTGCTGATTAACGAAGCGCTGCACCTCATCCGCGAAGGGCTTCAGAAGATCGCGCAGCTTGAGCCGGCGATCCAACCCGAAGTTGAAGCGGGGCTCGCAGTGCTGTTCCTGCTCGATTGCGTGCAGGAGCCGGTTGTCGGCCCGGCGCAGTCGCACGAGGTCGATGTACTCGGCTGGTTGGAGTTGCATCTCGATCCCGCACCGGTCCTCATTGTCATGGGGGTGAACGATGGCGCGCTGCCGCAGGCCCAGCTTGGTGATCTGCTGTTGCCGGATCACGTGCGCGAACGCCTCGGATTGGCCTGCAACCGTTCGCGCGCAGCGCGTGATGCGTATCTGCTGGAGGCGATGCATCAGAGTCGCGAGACGCTCGTGCTGATCACCGGCCGCACCAACGCCGATGGCGACCCGCTGGTTCCGAGCCGCCTGCTTCTGGCGTGCGAGGACGAAGCGCTGCCGAAGCGCATACTCCAGCAGGCCGATCCGAGCCGTGCGCGGCGGTGGCCGGTGCCGCTCCATGCGCCGCCTGCGGCGGATCACAGCGCGTTTACCATTCCCGAGCCCGATGACTCTTCACCGGAGTTCGAGAAGTTATCCATCTCGCAGCTCAACGCGTATCTGCGATGCCCGTATCGTTTCTGGCTGCAGCACGTGCTGAAATTGCGCGTTCTGGAAGATCACGCGTACGAGATGGATGCCGCCCGGTTCGGCACGCTGCTGCACGATGTGCTGCAGCGATTCGGCGAAGATCCGGGTATCCGCGAGAGCCGGAACGCAAATGAAATCTCGGCTTACCTGTCCGATCAGTTGGAAACGCTGGCCGGCAATCGCTTCGGCGAGGCGCCGCTGCCGGCCGTGCGCATTCAACTGGCGCAGCTTCTTCACCGACTGGAAGCGTTCGCGCAGGTGCAGGCGGTAACCGCGGCGGAGGGGTGGTGCATTGTGCATACGGAGTTGAGTCTGCCCGAGTCCAGCGTCATTGATCTGCCCGGTGAAGAACCGATGCGACTGTCCGGCAAGATCGATCGCATCGATCGGTTCGGGGACACGGACCGGTACCGCATCATTGATTACAAGACGGGTGATAGTGCGAAGTCACCCGTTGAGGTTCACCACGGCTCGAAAAAGGTCAACGATGAGTGGCAGAATCTGCAACTGCCGCTGTACGATCACCTCGCGCGTCAGGCGAAGATCGTGGCCGGCGATGTGGAGCTTGGTTACTTCCACATCACAAAGACCGCTGCGGAGACGAACTGGGATCCCGCGCCGTGGGGCGAGGGTCAACTTGAAAGTGCGCTCGAATGCGCTCGTGAAGTGATTCGGAACATCCGGGCCGGCCGGTTCTCGAACCGTATGCCCATTCCGCCGGAGTACGATGACTTCGCGCGAATCTGTCAGACCGCCGCGTTTCATGATGAAGAGAATCAGGATGCCGAGGACGACTCGAGTTCGAGTCGGTACGCGGGAGGGGATGATTGATGGCGGAGACGGCTTCGGGAATTCAGCACGAGCGGATCATGGCGCTCGCAGGTTCGGGCAAGACGTTTCAGCTCGCGCACCGATACATCGCGCTGCTGCGTGAAGGCGCATCGCCGGAGACGATTCTGGCGACAACTTTTACTCGACTCGCCGCCGGTGAAATCCGCGACCGCATACTGACGGTGCTCGCGGAGGCCGTGCAATCGCCCCGCATGCGAGAAGAGATCGAATCGCAGACCGGCCGCGCGATCACGGTCGAGGAAGCTCGGATTCACCTGCGCAACGTCAGCCGCGTGCTGCATCGGCTGCAGATCCGCACGCTCGACAGCTTTCTTGCCGGTCTGGTGCGGTGCTTCGCCTTTGAGTTGGAGGTCGATCCCGGCGCCACGATTATCGATGATGTCACGCATCAGCAGTTGCGCGAGGAGGCGATTCGGCTGATGCTCGATGAGCGTGATGCCCAGCCGCTGGTGAACCTGCTGCGCGCGCTGAGTGATGAGAACTCATCGCGTTCAGTGACCGATCAGATTCACAGCACGGTTTCGGGGCTGTACGAGATCTGCCGCATCGCGCCGCCCGAAGCGTGGGGCGGGATGCGGCCGCGCGCGGTTCTGTCCGGTGAGGAGTTGGAAAACGAAATCGCCCACTTCGAACACGAAATCGAAGATCGACTGGAACTGGGTGAGGCGCAGTACAAGAAGTCTATCCTGAATGCGTTGAGGGGTGATGTCGCTCGTGTGGGAACGGCTCGAAGCAATCGGCCACGCGATTGGATGCAGTTTCTGGAAAAGGGACTGGCGGCCAAAATTCTGCAAGGAGAGGAACCACTCAGATATGGCCGGGTCCTGATCCCGGAAGAACTTCCGCCGCTCTACGAGCAGTTGATTCGGCATGCGCAGCAGGCCATCTGGAATCTCATCGTGCGCCAGACGGCCGCGCTGCATGAACTGATGGATCGCTTCGATCAGCGTTACCGCGAGGTCAAACACCGGATGAAGGCGATGACCTTCAGCGACCTGCAGGCGTTGCTGTTGACCCACGAGTCACTCGGTTCACTTGAGGAGATCGGGTACAGGCTGGATGCGACGCTGCACCACATGCTGCTCGATGAAATGCAGGACACGAGCATCGGACAGTGGCAGATTCTGCGGCCGTTCGTGGAGGAACTGGTCAGCCACGCCCCGCCGGAGCGGTCTTTTTTCTGCGTCGGCGATGTGAAGCAGTCGATCTACGGTTGGCGCGCGGCGTGTCCCGACATCCTGCAGGATCTGCCGCAACATCTGTACCCCGATGTTCCGCCCGCAGAATGGATCAGAGACGGCAATCTCGACAAGAGCTACCGTTCGTCACCGGCGATACTCGACATCGTGAACCGGACGTTCCGCAACCTCTCCGGCAATCCGGTGCTGGAAGGGCAGGAGATGATCACGCAGGTGTGGGATCGGGATTTCCGCACGCACGAAGCGCACCATGCGGATCGCGCCGGTTACGTTGAGGTCCGGATCGCCCCCCGCGCGGAGAAGGAGAACGGTGAAGATCAGAACGACGTTCGCCTGACCAACGCGGCGAAACTGATCCGGGAACTCCACGAGCATCATCCCGGCCGCTCGATCGGCGTGCTCGTGCGCTCGAATCGCGCGGTCAACCAGTTGCTGTATCGGCTTGGCCCGAGCGGGGAGAACGTGCCCGCGAGCGGAGTGGGTGGAGGCACGCTCACCGATGCGCCGCCGATCAATGTCATCCTTGACCTGCTCACGCTGGCGGATCATCCCGGCCATACTGCGGCGGCGTTCAACGTCGCGCGTTCACCGCTCGGCCGCGTGGTCGGCCTCAACGATCATAAGGCGATCCGCACCCGGCAACGCATCGCGCAGGATGTGCGTCGCCGTCTCGTCCGGGATGGATATGCAGCCACGCTGCGCACGTGGATTCGCGCGATCACGCCACACGTGGATGCCCGCCAGCGCAATCGATTGTTTCAACTGGAAGACCTCGCCGTGCAGTACGATCCGCGCGCGACGTTGCGCACGGATGATTTCATCCGGTTTGTCGAGGCGGCCCGGCTTGATGATCCCGCCGCGGCGAACGTTCAGGTCATGACCGTCCATCAGTCGAAGGGGCTGCAGTTTGATGTCGTTGTGCTTCCCGACCTGGATCAGAAGTTCGCGCCGATGAGAAACATCAGGTTGCTCGTCGAACGCGACGGTGCGGCTGGTCCGATCCGTCGCCTGGTGCGCAATGTGTCCGGCGAAATGACGAAACTCTTTCCCGAGACCTCGGAGCTGCTCGAAAATGAGCGGCTGGCGCAGGTGCGTGACAGTCTTTCGGTGCTGTACGTCGCGATGACCCGCGCGCGGTATGCCATGCATCTGGTCTTGAATCCGAATAGAGCGGATGCCCAGACGATCCTCACCTCCGACATGTCTGGCCTGCTTCATGCGGCGTTACTTGATCCCGACCAGCCGCGTGAACCGGAGACGGTGCCGTTGACTCACGGCGAACCGGATTGGCACGAACGGGTCGATCCGCCGACCGTTTCAGATGATGCGGTCGGGGATGAGGATCCATTGCTCGCTCGTCCGCCAGCGCTCACGACGGCGGCGACGTATCCGCGCGGCCGATCGGGTCGTGCCGCGTCGGCGCAGAAGGCCGGCCGAAATGCGTTGCACGATCGCATCGGTGCCGGGGCACGTGAGGCCCGCGAACGTGGGACCGCGATCCACGCCATGCTCGAAGCGATTGAATGGATCGATGATGAGCCACCGACAACTGACGAGTTGATTCAGAGCGTGCAGGGCATCGCACGCTCGAAGGATCAACTGCATCTGCGGGATCAGGCGGACTGGCTGCGCAGACGGCTGCGCGAGCCGCAGGTCCGCGCTGTGTTCCGGCGTCGCCCCAAGACAGATGGACGAGTCCTCCGCGAGTTTCCCTACGCGCGGCTGAATGAGCGAGACGAAGTCGTGCGCGGCGTGATCGATCGACTGGTGTTGCACGAGTCGAGTGGACGTGTCAACCGCGCAGAGATCATCGATTTCAAGACCGACCAGATTCAAACCGAGCAGGTCAAGGCCCGTGCAGAGATCTACCGCGATCAAATGGCAGAGTACCGCTTGGCGATCCGGAGTGCGTTCGGTCTCAGTAACGAACAGGTGCAGTGTTCCCTGCTCTTCATCCAGCCTGGTTGCCTGGAAACGGTTCCAGCAGACAACTGATGAGCCGTGTTGATCAATGAAAGCGGGCCAGACCTTTTACGGCCTGGCCCGCGACGGTCTTTCTCATTTACCGCTGCCGGATTAGTTGGCCCGTCTCTTTCGGGAAGAGCCGATACAACCTGCAAATGCGAGCAATCCGATCACGCCGGGTGCGGGGATGACCTGGCCGCGGATTTCGCCGGGAGGTGAGAAGGTCGAGTGAATGTTGATGTACCACAACCCGTCCAGCAACTGGGCCATCTGATCGTTCGTGATCATCGCTTCACCGAGGAATGACCCGCTCTGCGTCCCGGGCGTGCCGGTGTCGGTGATATCCAGTTCCACGGGAGCATTCGCCCCGAAGTCAGCCGGACCGTGGAAGTGCGCCACCGTCATGGTGCCGATCAGATCCTGGTAGCTGATGTCCCAGGTCAACAGATTCGTTTCGGTGTTGATGGTGACGAGTCCCACGCCCGTGGCGGGTGTGTCCACGGCGGGAACTTCCTGCGACCCCGAGATATCGAAGTTGTAGGTGATAATGGACGCCGAAGCGGCCGTGCTGAGCGAGATCGCACCGCCAACGACAAGACAACATGCTGCAATTTGCATAACTTTCTCTCCTTTTCTCTCTTGTAAAGTTCTGTCCTGATGGACCAACTCAATGACGCAGTCCACCAGCGTGCACAACGAAAACACGTCCTCGATAGGATGGGGCGGTCAACTCTCTCTCGATCTTCTCAGACCCACACACAGTGACCGCGAGTGAACTGTAGCACCCGATTGAGAGAAGTGAGTGGTAAATGAGCGGATTCGTCGCAAGCGGAGTCTTCTGCAAATCCGGAAATTGTTCTAACTGCATGCCGAGCAAGACAATGCGACCATGGATTGGATGATCTACATCGTGGCAAGTTTTTTCGCTCTGGCCGGGCTCGGGTGCGTTTTTCTCGTGGCGATCAACCTGCCCGGCACATGGATCATGATTGCGCTGGCGGTTCTCATCGAACTTGCCGACGGTCTTTACCGCACGGCCGAGCCGCCCGTGACGTTCGGCTGGTGGCTGATCGGACTGGTGATCCTCGTCGCGCTGATCGGTGAACTCATTGAGTTTCTGGCCGGCGCGGCGGGGGCGAAGTTCGGCGGGGGAACGCGGCGCGGCATGATCGGCGCGATCGTCGGCGGGCTGGTCGGGGCCATCCTGTTCACGCCGCTCCTGCCGATTCCGCTTCTGGGCACACTGGTCGGCGCGGTTGTCGGAACGTTCGCAGGGGCGTTCTTCGGCGAATTCACCCACGTCCAGAAGCTCGGCGCGTGGCGATCACTGCGGCCGGCCACGGGGGCGACCATCGGCCGGGTGGTCGGCAGTATCGCAAAGACAGCAATCGCGGGCGTGATCTGGCTCGCGCTGAGCGTCGCTGCCTTCTGGCCCTGAGCAAATGAAGAGGGCAGTTACGTCCGGCGATCCTGTTTTCTCATTGATTTCAACGGCACACGTGATACATTCGACTTTAGAAGTCTGATTGGTGCGACCAACGGAGAATGCCATGAAACGAACAGGAAATGAAATGTCTCAAGTGATGCGTTCCGTTGCGCTGGGTTCAGTCGGCGTGATGTGTCTCGGGCTGGTCACGGCCGCCGCCGCTGACCAAACGGTGGTCTACCAGACGGATGACCCCTTCGGAAGCCCGTTCGGTGTGATCGGCTTTGACGTCGGTCAGTCACAAAGCGTTGCGGTCCGGTTCACGCCGAGCGAAACGGTCGCGCTCGATGAGATACGTCCCTGGTTTATGAACAACGCTGCTCCGGGCATTTTCCCGACGGTTGAACTCGCGGTCGTCGAGGATCTTGAGATCAACGGCGAGAGCTTTCCGAGCGAAGACGAACTGGAAGTCTGGGAGTTTTCGATCAGCGCGATCGGTTGGAATCCGGAGGAGGAGTCCGTGATCTCCGTTCAGCAGCCGGTTCTCCAGGCGGGCCAGCATTACTGGGTTCGCGCCCGTTCTTCCGCTGCGCCGGGACAGAACGCAGTCTGGAACTGGGCCGGATCGGGGGTCGGCATGATGTCGATCTGTTGTTGCCCGGCATCAACCTGCGAATGGAGCCCGGCCAACAGCGGTGGCGTTCCGGCTGTGACGGTACTCGGCATGCCGGTTGACGATGATGGCCGGCCTGGTGATCTCAACGGTGACGGCGTGGTCAACGTGCTGGATCTGCTCATTCTGCTCGGCGAATGGGGTGATTGCGACGATGGGCGTGATTGCCCGGTCGACTTGAACGGAGACGGCACGGTGGATGTGTTCGATCTGCTCATTCTTCTGGAGAACTGGGGATAACCGCGCCGCGAGGTCGGATCGCCTGCTCAGTGATGCGGTTTCCTCCTTCGTTCATCCGTTCGCATCAGATCGTCGACTCGGTGACGCGCAGGATCTCTTCGACGGTGGTGATGCCCAGGTCGACCTTGCGGAAGCCGTCTTCGCGCAGGGTGACCATGCCGCGTTCGCAACAGGTCCGCCGAAACTCGGTGACATTTGGACTTCGTGCGATCGCATCGCGGAGCGCATCGTCGAGCACGAGCAGTTCGTACAGGCCGTTTCGTCCGCTGTAACCGGTTTCACGGCACTTCGAGCATCCCTTGCCGTACATCAGATTTTTCTTGCTGATGCCGTGCATGTCGAGGAATTCCTGGATCTCCGGCTTGATTTCAGTTTCCTGCTTGCAGTTGTCGCAGATCCGGCGCACAAGCCGTTGGGCGAGCACAGCGTTGACGGCGGCGCCGACGAGAAACGGTTCGGTGCCGATGTTGATCAGCCGGGTGATCGAGGAAGGCGCATCGTTGGTGTGCAGCGTCGAGAGCACAAGGTGTCCGGTGAGCGCGGCCTGCACGGCGGTGGTGGCGGTTTCCATGTCCCGGATTTCGCCGACCATGATGACATCGGGGTCCTGACGCAGCAGAGCTTTGAGCGCCTTCGCAAAGGTCATTCCGATGCGCTCGTGCGTTTGAATCTGCGTGATGCTTCCCAGATTGTATTCAACCGGGTCTTCCACGGTGGAGACGTTGAGCTTGCGCAGATCCATCTGCTTGATGGATGCGTACAGCGTGGTCGTCTTTCCCGATCCGGTCGGGCCGGTGACAAGAATGATGCCGTGGGGCTGTGCGATCTGATTCTTCCAGATCGTGAGCGTGTCCTCTCCGAAGCCGAGTTCATCAAGCGAGACATTGATCGAACGCGTGTCGAGGATACGCATGACCGTCTTTTCGCCGTACGGCGTGGGAACGGTCGAAACGCGCAGATCAAGCTTGCGCCCGTTGACGGTGACGCGAATGCGGCCGTCCTGGGGAAGTCGTCGCTCGGCGATGTCGAGATTCGCCATGATCTTCAAACGGCTCGTGAGCGCGGCGTGCATCTTTCGGGGCGGGTGCATCATTTCAAACAGCACACCGTCAATGCGAAATCGCACCGTCATGGTCTTTTCGTTCGGCTCGACGTGAATGTCCGATGCGCCTTCCTTGACCGCCGTCTGAATGATGTGGTTGACGTAACGGACGACGGGCGATGATTCCGCGTCCTCGACATCCGCATCCTGCACTTCGTCCTTGAGAACTTCAACGTCATCTTCATCAACGTCGGCGAGGAGTTCATCAACATCGTACTCCTCTTCCGGCTCGTCCATGAGTTCGATCGCGCCGCGCACATCGTAGCCGGTGAGCAGAACGTGTTTGATGCCGGCGACACCGATCTTGCGCTTGATGTCATCGAGGATAAACACGTCGTCCGGACTGCACGTGCCGACCACCAGACGCGTGCCTTCCTGACGCAGCGGCAGCACGAGATGGTTTTTGCAGTATTCAGGACCGAGGCGCTTGAACGCCTTGTAATCCATCAATTCGTTGGAGTCGAAGTCAATCTGTTCAAACGGCAGGCCGGCCAGTTCCGCGACGGCCTGCTGCACAGCGACTTCGCTCACGCCGATCTCGACGAGAATCTGTGAGAGGGGACGCCCCGGTGACTGTTTCGCCACGCGCGCGCCGGTGGCGACCTGCTCGGCGGAGATCTGATTCCTTTGCAGCAGCAGCGCCGTCAATTCGGGCGATTCCTGGGCGCTCTTCTGGGCTTCGTCGGGCGAATAGATTTCCGCCAGATCCTGAAGCTGATGAGAAGCCTGCTCGGCAGCTACCTCAGCCGGATTCGGCGGCTCCGGCTCCGGCTCCACGGCCGGGGGATGAAAAGCAGCATGGTCCTGCGAAGCGCCGGTGTCCTGTGCGGCGGTCGATTCGGGGCGAGTCGGGGCGTCATCATGTCGACGCGCCTCCGATGCTGAGGATGTCGATGCTGGTTCGTCGTCGGCGATCGGTGTGATCTCCGGCCCGAACTCCTCATCGAGATCCTTCAGCACATCATCCAGATCGTACTTGCCCACGAAGCAGCTCCTTGTCGCAGCGGCCAGAATTGACGGATCAGATCCGCGTGCTTATCACCGCGGACGGAAATTGTTGCGACGCGGCGGCGCATTACGGTTTGGTGATGACGACGAGTTACGTTGCAACACCACTCGCACCGGGACCCGCACGTCCAATCCCTTGTCTTCCGCGACGAGGGTGACGGCGTCCACCGCAATCTCCGTCACGCGAAACGTGACCATTTCCGGTTCGACGACAACGGCGTCGCCGACGCCGACAATTCGGTTTTCGACGTTGGCCAGGGGTGTCGAGCCCATGAGAATCGACCGAACCACGATGCGGTCTCCGGCCTGCTCGAAGAGCGTACGTTTCTCCTCGCGCTTGACTTCGCGCGGGTCCGGGCCGGAGGGGGTGGGCTGACTGGAATCCTTCGGTGCAGCAGTCTTCTCAAAGATAATGAACGGATTGCGCTGCACATTGGTCAACGAGACCTGCCGAGCGAGGTAGGAATCATCGAGGATGTTCAGGACGGTCTTCTCCTGACCGGACTCATTGAACAGGGACGAGCCGATGCCCGAATCCCCGCCCGGCGCATCGCCGGAGATGACCTGCAGGAACATCTCGATCGTCTGTTCCGCTTCGCTCGGTGTATCGTTTGCGGCGGTGGCTTTGGTCAGCGTGCGCATGGAGAAGAGTCCGCCGACTGCGACGGCGATCACAGCAACAAGAACGAGCGCGCTGGAGTTGATCTTTGGCTTGTTGGCACCGTTGCTGCCAAGATTCAGAACGTCATCTTCGGCGAAGTCATCTGTGACACCCAGCGGCATGACCGAATCGTCGCCGGAGCCGTTGTCGCCTGCGTTCTCGAAGGTCGATGGTTGCAGATTGGGATCATTGAGATTCACGGCTGTTCACTCCTTGACCGGTCATTACGAGTTGGACGGCTCGAAGTAGATGCTGAGGATGAACTCGGCTCGGGCCCAGCCGGGTGGCAATTCGGTGTCCGAGCGGGGGCCGCGTGTCTCGGCACGCTTCAACTCCAGCTGGTGCACGCGGGTGATGCGCGGCAGGTTCTCCAGTTCCAGCAGAAACTGATAGAAGCCGTCGAACTGGCCCTCCATGACCACGCGGAGGGGCAGTTCCATGTATTGAGCCGCAGGGACGGGGTCTTCACCTTTCACCGAACGCACGCTCATCGCGTTTCGGCCAGCGATCTGCCAGACCCGCTCGAGAATGCCCTCGACGTCCTGCTCGCGCGGCAGCTTGGCCTCGATCTTCTCGATCGACTCCTCGCCCCGCTTGATGGCCAATCCGAGGTCGTCAATCTTCGACACGACTTCAGCGAGCTGATCCAGTCGCGTCTGCTTGAGGACCATTTCTTCCCGTGCCTGGTCGATCTCGGCATTGCGCGGTGCAAACAGATACATGTACGCCGCAACCGGGACCGCTAGCAGCACCCCAAAGAAAATCAATTCACGAATTCCGAAACGCATGGCGAGCGCTCCTTTCCTTACTGGTCCTGCGGCACGCTCACCGTGCCGTCCATCGGCGAGTCGCCGATCATCATTTCGTCACGCATCGGATTCCGCATTCGCGGAACCTGCAGCGGATCAATCTGCCGGACATCCGCATCCGGTGCGAGCTGCATGTTGATCCGGAACTGACGAACCTTCCGGCCTTCGATCTCACGTTCCTCGGAATAGACCAGCGTGACGTCGCGCAAGAGCTGGTAACTGTTCAATTCCATCAGGAAGCGTGACACTTCAATATCGGTCGGCGCTACGCCGGTCAGCCCCAGCGTGACCCGGTAGCGGGGCACTTCGACGCGATCGGTTTCTTCGCCTTTTTCTTCACGGGAAGCGGCACGGCCACGTCCGGAGAGACGTTCCGGTCTTTTCGACTTCTGGACAGTTGCCCGCGGCGCCTGAAGCCGCGTAGATCTAAGTTCGAACTCAAGCAGGCCCAACTGAGAGGGCATCCGGTTGATCAGTTCCGCAAGAAGAATTGACCGGGGAACGCGTTCGACCAGTGCGGCGGCGAGCTCCGCCTTGTGCAGCATCTCATCGCGCTGCCGTTCAAGCTCCGCAAGCTCGTGGATCTGCTTGCCGGCTTCCTGGTAGTGCGAGTTGATGGCACGTTGCTCGTCCTTGACATGTGCCCACTGTTGATTTGTGACCAGAAACGCCCCCACGACCGAACTCATGACGATCGCGAAGAGCAGCAGGCAGACGAAGTTGGTTCGCCGTTCCTGCTTCTGCGCCAGGTAATCCTCGGGAAGAAAACTCGATTGGTGAGACATCCGGCGACTCCTTAGAAATCCGTGGGGATCACGCACAATCCGCAGGGGACGGCCCACCCCGGCTGCGGCTGACCGTTGAGAATCCCCGAAGCGTCCCCGGCCGAATCATCGCGCGCGAACCGGGCCAGTGGATCGCCCAGACGTGCGGGCAGTTGCAGTCGTCGGGCCAGTTGCTGACAGAGCCACATCTGACGGGATTCCCCGCCGAGCAGAATGGCGCGATCGATGGGCCGATTCGGGAACAGTCCACGGTGATAGCGAACGCACATCGAAAGTTCATCGTTCATCGTGTCAATCAGCTCAGTGAAGTCCACATCCGCGACCGCGCTCGGCGCGGTGTCCGTGGAGACTGGATTGGCGATGACACGCGGGGCTTTACCGTGTCGGCGATCCTGCGCCACCGGTGTGGCGGACGCGGATCCCGACGCATGACGATTCTCATCCCCGCTCGCGCTTTGCTGCGCTGACATGGCCGCCTGCAGACGCGCCATGCCGCCGGTGGAATTTTCGTTGGAGGACGATGGGTCTCCGGTCGGCTTCGGCGCCGCGGAGGGTGGTGACGGCGTGGCTTTGAGCGACAGACGGTGCGCGCGGGCGGCGGCGGCGTCGCAATTCATGGACCGACTGATCAGTTGGTCGAAGTGTTGGCCGCCGAGTTGCACGGATCGCGCGAAGACGAGCTTCGTGCCGTGCGCAATGGTGACCTGCGTGCTGCCCCAGCCGAGTTCGATGTACATCGTGGTCAGCGCATCATCACCCTCTCGGCGGTAGATGTGGTCGAACGCGCGCTGCGTGGCCAGAGCGTTGGAGTGAACTCCCACCGCTTCCAAACGGCATTTCTTCAGCGTTTCCACGTACCGCATGACATGATCACGCTGGATGGCGAGGCAGATCATTTCCGTTCGCGCCTGGCCGTCGCGTTGAATATCCGCCACTTCCACGGTGCGCACGACCAGCGAATTCGGGGCGGCACCGATCTGCATCTGCAGTTGCATTTGCGCTTGTGATGATTTCTTGACCCCGGGGCTGTTGTCGATCTGGACATGCTGGGCGATGGTCTGGTAACCCGGCACGGAGCACACCACCCGCTTGCCGCGAAAACGGCCTTGCTTGATGACGCGCGGAAGTTCGTCCGCGTAGAACGCCCAAAGCTCATCGGGTTTCAACCGCTTCTCGTCGGGAATGGTCAGTTCCGCCGCGGCCACGATGGACGGCTTCTCACCGGTCGTGATCTGAAGCAACTTCACGCTCGATGACCCGAAGTCGATCGCGATCGGTGATGTGGACGGACTGAACAAACCGAAGTTCATGAAGGGCCTCCCGAGCCGTGATGATCGCGCGGACAATCCACCGGATCGCCCTGATGCTTCTGAATGCATCGTCGTTGCGGTCACGGCGGTTGAGCGGGGCAATCGGGCAAACCGCGCGAAGCGAATCGAGGATGCGGGTTGCGCGGATCAGGGGCGAAGTCAGATCCGATAACGCCCCTCCAACTCCGGCCTCCACGGACGCACTCGCGACAATGCGATCAACGGGCACGACCACCGGGACGTGTTTCGGTCCGCGCGTCAAGACAGCGTCGCCGCCTGATGGCGACGACGCTTCTTTCCTTCTCCTCCACGGATTGAGAACGGGGGATTGAAGCAGGTTGGCGTCTGAACACACAGATGATCGGACGTTCATCCGTCGTGTCGGACGACTCTGGCGGATCGGGGACGGGTCGGCGTGCTGTTGCGCCGCGCCGGGGGAATCGCTACCCCGGAAGCTGAATCGGTAGCAGGGTTATCAGTTGATATCGGATCTTCCCGCCAGAAGGACTCGAAGACCTGATCCCATCCGCTCCGCCGGGCGTGTTCAACTGCGCGGTCGCGCATCTGCCGGCAGAGTTCCGGGTCTTCAGCCAGCGTGATCATCGCGTCGGTCAGGGCGTCGGGTCGTTCCAGATCAACGACGAATCCGGTCTCGCCGCTGACGATGATTTCCTGCGGCCCTCCGCGGTCGGTGACCACGGCGGGCAGGCCGGCCGCCTGGGCTTCCAGGACCACATTGCCGAAGGTATCACTCGTGGAGGGAAACACGAACGCATCCGCGCTGGCGTAGGCGGTGGCGAGACGTGAACCGGTGAGATATCCCGTAAAGAGAATCTCTTTCTGGTGGTACTTTCGCTTGAGTTCGTTCTGCTGCGGACCGTTGCCCACAATCACCAGATTGGCGTTGACGCCCTTTTCGCGGAGGGTCAGAAACGCATCAAGCAGCGCTTCGAGATTCTTCTCTTGCGAGACGCGTCCGACATAGAGAAACGTGAAATCACCTTGCAGATCGAACGGCTTCCAGAATGACTCATCGCGAAAATCGGGTGAGAAGCGATTCATGTCCACACCCCGCGGCATGATGCGCAGCTTCTCCGCATTGAACCCGTACTCGGTCAACTGGTTCTGATAGTACCGACTGGGCACGAAGATCTGATTCATCTGATTAAAGAACCAGTGCATGAACCGCCACGCCATGCCCTCCATGTTGAGATCATCCGTAAATGCCCGGACATATTGTGGGAAATCGGTGTGGTAGATGCCCGTCACCTTGAGGCCGAGTAAACGACCGGCAGCGAGACCGATCAGTCCCATCGGGCCCGGTGTGGAAATGATGATCTCCGAAAAGTTCTCACGCTCTAGGTACTCGATCACTTCAAGGAACGGCGGAAACGAGAGCTTCTGCGCCTCGTACTCGGGCAGGTTGAACTGACCGACCGGCTTGAAATTCTTGAGATTGATCTCGGTCTTTGGCGGATCCGCCAGCGAGGTGAGAACCCTCAGGTCACACTGCCGTTCTCTCGCGATCGCCCCGACGGTCTTGATCGTTTCCGCCACACCGTTGATGTCATCGAACGTATCGGTCAGCCACGCCTTTCGTTCGCTCTTCTTTCGCAGGTGGGCCGCAGCTTCGAAACGGCTCGCCACATCCTGCATGAACTGTTCGTCCTTGTGTTGCGCTGCGAATGCCGTGAGATATGGGGCAATGCCCAGTGCGATCGGACCAAGGGAGGCGATCGTCTGCAGACTTTCGATCAACCGGCCTTCGCGTGCCTGCTGCAGGAACCGCTGCGCGAAGCTGAACCCAATGAGGTGACTCATCTGGCTCGCGAGTTGGAAGCTCCATTCATCGTTCGAGATCGAAGGCGTGTGACCATTCAGGCGTGCCAGCTCATTTTGTTCGCTGAACAGCTTCGAAAAGTCATCAACGATGATGCGTTCGACTTCGCTCAACTGTTTGCGCCGTGAATTGCGAATGAACTTGGACGCTACATCGCGAACCTTGCTGCGGACGCGCCCGCCCAAGCCGGCGGGTTGGGGCTGCTTCTCGTTGAGCACCCGGCGAAAGAGCTCGCCCACGAGATCCGCGCCGCGTCCCTCGCCGAGGAAGCGCGATTTGTAGTAGCTGTAGCCGATCGCGTAAAAGCTGTGCGCCATGCGCAAGCTGGTGCCGGATGTTCCGCCTTCCTCGTGTCGGCCGGCGCGGAGGTAGCTCAGAAAGTGCTCAACGCTGTCCGCCTGGGGGGTCACGGTGTACGCGCCGCCGAGGTAAATCCCGCTGTGATCGTCGCTGCCGCCGGTGAAGAGTTTCTTCCACGGCCGCGGTCCGACCGGCGTGAGGTCGTGCTTGTCCGCCATCCGTTCGATCGTCTCGGGAGTTAGATTCCGAAACACCGCGCTGACGATTTCCGATGCCCGGGGATCCCGCGCTCCGTTGATCAGCTCGAAACGATTGAACATGACGAGCAGTTTTTCAAGATGATCGACCGTCATTCGATCGTTGACACGAAACAGCGGATGCGCAACGGAGTAAATGATGTCTTCTTCAAGCAGATACCGTTGGAATTCGTAAATGTTGGTGCGCAGCTCGTTGATAATGCGGAACTGCGCTTCGGTGATGCCGACGACAAGGCAGTGAATCTTGCAGTCATCTTCGGGGAAGTACGTCGTGATCTCCGAACTGATGAACGTCCCGGGCAGGTGGGCGATGTCGAGCGCCCCCTCGATTCGGTTGTGGTCTGAAACGGTCACAAAATCCATGCCGCGCTCTTTGCAGCGCTTGTACAGATCGAGCGGTTCGACAAAACTTTCCGGCGCGCCGATGCGGCGGAGAATCCACTCGCTCGGGCGGTCGGAGTACTTTGTGTGGCAGTGAAGATCGACTTTGGTGCTTGGCATGGGGGACAACTTCATCGGTCTGCTCCTTCCGTGGAAACGGATTTGGGAACCGTGACATGCTGCGCGCTATCCATGCGCACATTCATGTTTAGAAGCATCCGATCAGATTGTGAAGATCGCGTCACTGTTCGGCTCGAAGTAAGTTTGAACCACGTCAGCATCCGTTGAGCCGCAATGAGTTGCGCGCGGACCGACAACGTCGCGGGTTGTTAGCCGAACAGACACGGCTGCGCGATAGACGGGGCCGCCACACCATTGCCGGTGGCTGGTCGCGTGGGGCGCGAGCCGGTGGGGGAGACCCGGAACTCCGGCGAAGGTTTCGTCTGGCTGGTGATCGACAGCAGGGGCAGCAAATCCGCCGCCTGATCCTGCCAGAGCCGTTTCACCCGCTCCGGGCAGTTGCACTGGCGGGAAAGATGAAGCAGCGTGAGCTGGCTCAGGCAAGATTGATCGGCAATTCGCCGGGCTGCGCGCAGCGCTTCTTCATTGGAGAGATGTCCCTTGCCGTCCATGATCCGACGTTTGAGGAACGCCGGCCGGTTGCTCGCGATCTGCATCGAGCGGTCGTAGTTCGATTCCAGTGCGAGGGCGTCAAGATCGACAAACCGTTCGAACAGATGTGACGGCACGCTGCCGAGATCGGTCGCAAACCCCAGCCGCGTGCCGTGGTGGTCGATCACGAACCCGACCGTCCCGAGATCATCGTGCGCGAACGGCACGGGCTCAATTCGTGTGGCGGTCCCTGCGAGGGGCCACGGATCATCGTCAAACAGCTCAACGTGGCGGAAGTTGAGGCCGATCTTCGCGGCCCGACGCTGCTGGCGACGGTGAATGTGCAGCCGAACTGAACCGCGTTCAATCGGCTTCACCCAACTCGGATAGAAATGATCCTGATCCAGATGCGTCAGGATGACATCGGTGATCTCGTCCCGATCCACGCCCGCTGAGCGCAGTCGAAGGGCGGTCTGTCGCGGCGAAAATCCGCAATCGATCAAGATACGTTGTCGCCCGTCATCATGCTCCAGCGTCAGCAACGTGGCGTTGCCGGCCGAGCCGCTTCCGAGGACACAGTAGGAGAGAGACATGTGGGATCAGAACCGGGAGTGGTGAACAGTGATCAGTGAAGAGTGAACAGTAAATGGTGTTAGGGGATCAGGCGCCGGAGCGGGAGGGTTTGGGGCGGGCTGTGCAGATGCCACGCTGGCTGGCTTCGATGAAATCGATGTATTCCTTCACCATCGGCCGATCGGCGCGTTCGCGTAGAAGTTCGGTGGCGTTCTTTATCGTTCGACCATTCCGGTAGAGCGTGGAGTACACCCAGCGGACATCGTCGATCACATCCCGCTCGACTCCGGATCGCTTGAGCCCGACGAGATTGAGTGAGCCGACAACGTTGATGCTGGTGAGCATGAAGAAAGGTGGAACATCCTGACTCGTGCCGGCCAGGCCGGATAGCATCGCCCCGCGTCCGATGCGGACAAATTGATGCACGGTGCTGTTGCCTCCAAAGATCACGCGGTCAGCGATCTCCGCGTGCCCCGCCAGCAGCGTGCCGTTGGCGAGGATGCAGTGGTGACCCACCGTGGCGTCGTGGCCCGCGTGGCTGTTCGCCATCCAGTAGTTCTCGTTGCCGATGCGCGATGGTTTCTCTTTCGAGGTCGCGCGGTGGATCGTCACGTGCTCGCGGAAGGTGTTGCCGTCACCAATCACGAGCCCCGCGCCGGGTTCGGCTGGATCCCACTTCAGATCCTGAGGCGCGAAACCAAGGCAGACGAACGGATACGCGCGGTTGCTCTCACCCATCTTCAATGGCCCGCTCAGCCAGACGTTCCCCATCAGGACTGTTTTCGAGCCGATCGAAATCGGCCCGGTCTCGCCGTCCAGAACGCAACCCGGTCCGACCGTGACATCGTCAGCCAGATTGACTTCGCCTCGGATGATGGCGGTGGGGTGCACCTCGGGCATGGCGGAAAGTGTAGCAGCCGCGTACGCTTGTGAGGTTGACCCGCCATGTCATCTGCCGAAACAACCTGTTCCCTGACGGTCCGCGATCTCGGCCGGATGCCCTACGCCGAGGCGTTTGCGTTGCAGAAGAATCTGCAACAGAAAGTGATCGCCGCGCGCGAACAAGATCGGCGCGACTGGATCGGGTATCTGCTGCTGGTCGAACATGATCCGCCGGTGATTACCGTCAGTCGCCGGAAGGGGGCGCGGAATCACCTGATCGCCACATCGGAGATGCTCGAGCAGGCCGGCGTTGAAGTGGCGGAGACCGATCGTGGCGGCGACATCACCTACCACGGCCCCGGCCAACTGGTGGCATATCCGATTGTGGATCTGAATCGGCTCGGGCTGCGTCTGCACGGGTACATGCGCCTGCTTGAAGATGTCGTCATCCGGACCATCGCGCACTGGGGGATTGAGGGTGAGCGGGATGAGTCCGCCACCGGCGTGTGGGTGCGGATGGACGCAGATGCGGATGGGGACCGGTCGGCGCCAAAGTCCGCGAAGATCTGCGCGATGGGGGTGCGTGTCTCCCGCTGGGTGTCCATGCACGGCTTGGCCCTGAACGTGCGGACAGACCTGACGCATTTCGATCTGATCGTGCCGTGCGGCCTGGCGGGGCGGGCCGTGACGAGCATGCAGCAGCGGCTCGGCGAACGGTGCCCGGGGCTGGATGAGGTCAAGCACAAACTAACTTCGGAATTCCGCGTTGCGGCCGGCGGCTTAGCATCTCGCTAAATCTAAGCTCACAAACGGTTTATGTCGATTACCTGCCCGTCCCGCAACGGGCCTGTGATCCGGCGGAATCGGCTCGAAAATGCTATAATGCAGGGTCGATCTGATAGACCCCAATCACCCCTTCGAGCAGACTATGGCCGAATCTACCACGGGCACCCCGACATCTCCCGATCTTGAGCCGGACAACTACACCTCCGAATCGATCCAGGTGCTCGAAGGCCTGGCCGCGATCCGGAAGCGGCCGGGCATGTACGTCGGCGGGACCGGCCCCAATGCGCTGCATCACCTCGTCTACGAGTGCGTGGACAATTCCATCGACGAGGTCATGGCCGGCCACGCGACGATCGTCACCGTTCGCCTCGGTGTTGATGGTTCATGCACCGTTATCGACGACGGCCGGGGCATGCCGATCGACCCGATGAAGCATGAAAATCCCACCATCGACGGCCGGGCTGCGGTCGAGGTCATCATGACCGAGGTCCACGCCGGCGGAAAGTTCGATGGCAACAGCTACAAGGTCTCCGGCGGTCTGCACGGCGTCGGCATCAAGTGCGTCAACGCACTCTCCGAATGGACCGAGGTCGAAGTCGTCAAGAACGGCAAGGTGTACCTCATCACGTTTTCGCGTGGCGAAATCGTCAAACCTCTGCACATCATTGCGGAACGCGAAGATGCGACCGAAGACAAGCCGCGCAAAACCGGCACGAAGATCAGCTTTCTCCCCGACAGCCAGATCTTCCCCGATACGAACTTTATCTTCGAAACGCTTCAGCACCGCCTGCGCGAACTCGCTTACCTGAACCCCGGCGTGACGATCCGCTTCATTGATGAACGCGTTGACAAGGACGGCAAGCAGCGGCAGGAAACGTTCCACTTTGAGGACGGCCTGCTCGGGTACGTCAAGCATCTCAACAAATCCAAGACGGTCGTCAGTCCGGCGGTGCGCATCATTCGGGAGGATGAGGAAACCGGCATCACGTGCGATATCGCGATGCAGTACACCGATTCGACCAATGAACTGTTGCTCGCGTTTGGCAACAACATCATCAACCCCGACGGGGGCACGCATGTCTCCGGTTTCAAGACCGCGCTCACCCGCACGATCAACAACTACGCGAAGCGGACCGGCATTCTCAAGGACATGACTCCCACCGGCGAAGACCTGCGCGAAGGTCTCTCCGCGATCGTGTCGGTCAAACTGCCCGAGCCGCAGTTCAACAATCAGACCAAGGAAAAACTGCTCAATCCCGAAGCGGAGAGTTTCGTCTCCAGCGCGGTGACCGAACATCTTGGCTCGTGGCTGGAAGAGAATCCGGGCGAAGCGAAGAAGATCTGCCTCAAGGCGGTCCTCGCCGCGCAGGCCCGTGAAGCAGCGCGCAAGGCGCGGGAATTGATCAAGCGGAAAGGCGCGCTCGATTCGGGCGGCATGCCGCAGAAACTCGCGGACTGCGCGACGAACAATGTCGATGAATCCGAACTCTTTATCGTCGAAGGCGATTCGGCGGGTGGGTCGGCCAAACAGGGCCGCGATCATGAGATCCAGGCGATTCTGCCGCTCAAGGGCAAGATTCTGAACGTGGAGAAGGCGCGGATCGACAAGGTGCTCGGCTTTGAGGAGATTCGCATCCTGATTCAGGCGCTGCAGACCGGCATCGGCGAGGACTTTGATATCGCCCGGCTGCGCTACGGACGCGTCATCATCATGACCGACGCCGATGTGGACGGTTCGCACATTCGCACGCTGCTCTTGACGTTTTTCTTCCGCCAGATGCCGGAGTTGATCCGTCAGGGCAAGATTTTCCTCGCCCAGCCGCCGCTCTATCAGGTGACGCGCAACAAGAAGAGCCAGTACGTCCTCAATGAGCAGAAGATGGCCAGCGTGCTCACGAATCTGGCGATCGGCACCGCGACGCTCGTCATTCGTGATGATGACGGCAACGAAGTCCGGCGCATCGAAACCGATGAACTCGAGCGGTTGATCAAGCAGCTCACCCGGCTTCAGGAACTCGTCAACGTTTCCGAACGTCGCGGCACGCCGTTTCCGATGCTTCTCCAGTCGCGCGAGAACGATCCGACCGGCGAGAAACGCCTGCCCACGCACCGCCTGAGCTGGCCGGCCGGGGAGGAACTCTGCTGGTCCGAAGAGCAGGCGCAAGAGGTCATTCAGCAGCGCAATCTTCTGCTGGATGATCTCGAATCCGGCACCTCCGGCAACGGGACGACCGAAGACCGCCTCCGCATCGCCACCCTGCGCGAACTGCATGAGAACAAGGAACTGCAGATCATTCTCGATCGGCTGGCCGATTTCGGGATCGATATCGAAGACTATGCCCTCACCCAGGAAGAATCCGTGACGGGCGAAAAACTGCCCACCCGCTTCGCCTGGCTGGTCGACTCCGGCACCGAACAGGAAAGCGTTGTCGAAGTGCCCAACATCCCTTCGATCCTCAGCCAGTTGCACGATGTCGGCCGGCGGGGGCTTCAGCTCAAGCGGTACAAGGGTCTCGGCGAAATGAACGCGGATGAACTCTGGGAGACCACCATGGACCCGGACAAGCGCACGATCCTGCGTGTGACATGGGACACCGCGTCTAACGCCGATCAGCTCTTCACCATCCTGATGGGCGAGCACGTCGAAAGTCGGCGCAGCTACATCGAAGACCACGCGCTGGAAGTGAAGAATCTCGACATCTGACCGCTTTGGAAAGCGGGCCGGTGCCCTTTGCTCATGCCGGATCGAAGTGATTCAGCAGCAGGAGCAGGTCGATCACATTGACCAC
>RECV01000234.1 GCA_007693845.1 Phycisphaerales bacterium | reverse complement strand
TCGCAGATCGCCCGCACACTCGCCGAAGCGAAGCCAACCCGCGCGAACTCCTCGCCGGCCGCGTGCAGCAGGCGGTCGCGCGTATGGTCGGGTGTCGTCTGAGTCGGCTGACTTGGCATGAAAGGAGTCCCTAAAACAGCTGTTTCAGAACGGTTGTTTGAGATAATACTCTCTGCCAATCGCCAGTCAAGCGACTGTTTGAAATTCGAGTCTGAAAATTGCGCAACCGACTCTGGCTTCTGGAAGCGGCCTGTGGCACACCAGGCATCCAGACAAAGCAAACGGCGTGTCCGTTGCCAGAGAGACGCAGTCTACGCCATTCTGTCTAGATCACACGGCATCAGAATCGTTCCATGTTCATGGTTATGCCAAGGGAAGTTCCGACCTTCCGCGGCGACTGTGGGCATCGTTGGAGAGACACTCTCACGGTGAACTGGCAACTGGTTTGGTGGCAAATGTCATTTCGAACCGTCGCCGTATATGTGATCGGAAGTGGCACCTGGACGTGAGCAACGTCCGCCAGTCCTGACCGGCAACCTTTGTCAAATGTCGGCAACAGGTTGCAGGTACAGTGGGCACGATGCCACAGAAATCCGAGTAGGACGACCCGATTCGGTCCGAACTACCCGATTGAGGCGATCGTGACTGCAAAACTTGCAAGATCAAATCCGCGTTCTTACTATGAAAAACGAAGGTGGTGCCGTTCAGCGTTGGCGAAAGCCCCGCCGCGGACGATTCAGGTGTTTCTCTTCTCATGTGCTGTTTCGGACTCCCTTCGGCCATGGACGCCTGCTTCAACTGGCCTCCGGGGCCGGTTCGAGTTCATGTGAAAGTACGAGGAACTGCAGGAAGATGACTTCGATGCGGCGTGTGCGATGGCTGGTACTTCTTTGGCTCGTCGTGCTGCTGCCGACCGGTTGTGGTGAAGATCGCAACGGTGCGGAAGGGCATCCGCCGCTTTCCGAGGATGAGCGAGCGCGACGCGCGCTGCTGGGCGGTGTGTTCGTCTTTCCCCCCGACAAGGATCACGCCCGCGCCCAGGTCGTCATCTCGCTCGGCCGGACGGGCGATGTCGTCTACGAACGACGCGAGCTCAACCATGATGCGCTCGATCTGCCTCGGGCGCTGCGCCGCGAGGGGGATCTGCTCCACGGCCGATGGGATGTACGCGACGGCCAGGTGGTGCTGGGCCGTGTTCACTGGATCACGCGCGAGGAGCTTCGCGCTGCACTGCGCGCCGGTGAAGATGCGGACTGGTCTGGCCAGGTGGTCGAAGAGGAGATTGCGCTCGACATTGTCTGGGATGAAGACCAACCGCGGATTCAGAAGATTCAGCTTGGACGTGATGTGTACGCGCGAACCCCGGTGGTCGGCGGCGTGCCGCTGCACAGTCTCGATGAACTCCAACGGTATCTCACCGCAGGCGCCTTCTCACGCCGGATCTCGCGACAATCGCCCGTCACGATGGAGTGGACCTTTGCAGAAGACACATTCGAAGTCAGCGTGGCCGGCTTGGGGGAAGACTCCTCTGCGGCGCTTGGCCATGACTGGTGGCCGGATGGAGTCGGTCGCCTCAGCGGCAAATGGTCGATGACTCATGAGCCAACGGAAGAGATCGCCAAGGTCTTCTCACTCAACCGATATCCCACAACCATGTACCTGCGCGAGTTGACATTCCTGACGCCGGACGGCGAGGCAATCGACGGGCCCGATGAACGCGAAGTTCTCGTCTCCTGGGTTGATGGCAAGCTGCGCATTGAGCTTGATGGGCAGACGTACATGCGATCTGAGCCACACGAATAGTTTGCGGTCAGCCCATGAACCTCGGGCAGATGTCGAGTATGCTCCCTGCATCATGTCCGACTCGATGACGATCGAAGAGTTTCAGCGGCTGATTCGGGAGCGGTATCACGCGACCGATTCCGCACGCGGCATCCCCGGCACCTTCCTCTGGTTCGCCGAGGAGTTCGGTGAGCTGGCCGAAGCGCTTGCCCAGCGTGAACGCGGCGATGGTGATCAGGACAACCTCGAGGAAGAGTTCGCCGATGTCCTCGCCTGGCTCGCCACGCTCGCCAATGTTGCTGATGTCGACCTGACCCGCGCGATCGAGCGAAAGTACCTCCATGACGGCGGGCCGAAGGGCACGAAGTAAAACGCATCACAAGCCCGGCTTCCATCGTCGGCGAGGCAGAAAACCAGCCATGTCTAGAATCGATGACATCTTCCGACAACTTCGCCGCGAGCAGAAGGCGGCGCTTATGCCGTTCGTGACCGGCGGCTATCCGTCGCTGGAGACGACCCGCGAAGTACTGCCGGCACTCGAACGTGCCGGCGCCTCGATTGTGGAAATCGGTTTCCCCTTTTCTGATCCGATCGCCGATGGTCCGGTTATCGCGGCGAGTATGTACGAGTCGCTCCAGCGCGGCACGACGCCGAGCGGACTGTTTGAGTGCGTTGCATCCCTCCGCGAGTCACTTTCGCTCGGGCTGATTGCGATGGTCAGCGAATCGATCGTCTGGCGTATCGGCACGGACGAGTTCGTTCAGCGCGCGGCTGAAGCCGGATTTGACGGACTCATCGTGCCGGACATGGACCCTGATGACGCCAATGATCTCTACGCCGCGGTGGAGAAAGCCGATCTTGCGCTGAGTCTGCTGATCGCGCCGACGAGTTCGGAAGCGCGGATTCGCAAGCTGGTCGCGCGGTGCCGCGGCTTCGTGTACCTGCTTGCGCGCGTCGGCATTACCGGGGAAAGCGACCACACGCCGGAGATCGCGGGGCAGGTTGAACGCCTCCGGGCGATGACCGATCTGCCGATTGCGGTGGGATTCGGCGTTTCCAGGCCGGAACACGTTCGCGCGGTGACGCAGCACGCCGATGCCGCGATCGTTGGTTCCGCGCTGGTGCGCCGCATGGGCGAGGCGGATGACCCGGCTGGTGCCGCGGAGACATTCGTCCGGGAACTTGTGACCGGCCTGGCCACGCCGTCTCACTCGGCAAGCTGAACTCAACGTATCTTCGACGGGCATGAAGCACTGAATGTATCGCCGTGGATGCCCTTACATCGAACGGCAGAAACGACCCGGAATCAGCGGATTTGAAGCTCGATTGGCTCTCGGTGAGGCATGCTCCCCGCCATCCGCTGACCGTGTTGCGAGGCCGTCGGCTTGGGTCTAGTATTGAGACTTCGATTGCAACCCGCCAAGGAGACGATATGGATCGTGGCAACGACAGTGACCGCGAACGGCTGAGCGGCGTTCACCGGACCGAACAGACCGAAAGCAAGGTCAACGAGGACTTCCTCGAATGGCTGAAGACCAAGGGGCCGTCGTGGCTGCTCGCCGGTCTGATCATTCTCGTGGCGTATCTCGCGTGGATTCAACTCGGCGAGCGTCGGGCGGCTTCCGAGCGGGAGGCGTGGACCGCGTTCAACGAATCGCGATTCTCCGGGTTGCCGGCGTCGTTTGAAGATGTCGCTGATCGCTACGGGAACATCGGCAAGCTTGGCATCCTCTCGCGGCTTGAAGCGGGACGCCTCTATCTGCAGGCCGTCCGAACAGGCCGGCCGTTCGACGCCGAGTTCAGACTGCCGGATGAAAACGACGACGCAGATGAGAGCATCACGGAAGAAGATCGGGATCACTATCTGAATCAGGCCAGCCGCGCGTTCCGTGCGGTACTGGATCGCGATGACGGCTCGGACGCGATGGCGGTCCACGCCGTCACGGCGCTCAACGGACTCGCCGCGGTTGCCGAAGCGCGCGGGGAGATTGACGAGGCCCGCGGTTACTACGAGCGTGCTGCGGAACGGGCTGCGGACCGGTTTCCCGCCCTCGCCCGTCAGGCGCGTCAGCGTGCAGAGACCGTGGGTGAATTGCCGGATCTGGTTGAATTCCCGAGCCTGCAAGAGATCGAAGCGCGGCGGAGACTTCACATAGCCGACGAAGAACTGCCGCGGCCGCTGACTATTGAAGAAAGTCTCCGTCATTTTCTCCTGGACTGATCCCGCCACGCTCGGGGCGTTCAAAAGCGAGCCGCTGCGGTGCGCGATCAGGTCTGTTGTGACCCGACGGCCCGCATGTCGGCTCGTTCAACTGCGCCATGGTTGAACGTGCAGAGTCCATGACCAACGATGACGATGAGACCGCGGGACTGCTCACCGGCGGAGGAAGCGTCGATCGCGAAAAGCTTTTCGCGCTATACGAGTCGCAGGACGGTGACGACGAAACGCCCGTATCGGTGCGTTTTGTGCTCAACCGTGATCTGAACAAGCGGGTGGACAAGTATCTCGTCGATCGGGTTCCCTTTCTCAGTCGAACATCGTTGCAGCGGCTGATCAGGGAAGAGGCGGTTCTCGTCAACGGACGCGTGCCGAAGGCCTCCACCAAGCTTCGCAAGGGCGATGAGGTCATTGCGGTGATCCCGCCTCCGCCGAGCACTGCGATCCCGCCGGAGGACATTCCCCTTGAGATCCTTTACGAAGACGACGACCTGATCGTGATCAACAAACGGGCGGACATCATCGTTCACCCCGCACGCGGCAATCGGTCCGGCACGCTTATCAACGCACTGGCGTATCACTTTCAACACCGATCAAGCGGGGAGTTATCAACCGTCGGTGAAGAGTTCGCGCGGCCGGGTGTCGTCCATCGACTCGATCGGCACACGACAGGCGTCATGGTCGCAGCAAAATCCGACACCGCGCACTGGCGACTTGGACGGCAATTTGAACAGCGGCGCACCGAGAAACGCTACCTCGCGGTCGTTCACGGCCGACTCGAACCGCAGGCCGATGTCATTGACCTGCCGCTTGGAAAACATCCGACCGCCAAGGAAAAGTACGCCGTGCGCTGGGACATCACCGGCAAACCTTCGGTGACGATTTACCGGGTTCGTGAGTACTACAACGGCTACACCCTGGTCGAAGTTGAACTCAAGTCCGGACGCACACATCAGATCCGGGTGCATCTGTCTCACCTCGGCTATCCGATCGTCGGCGATGACATGTACGGCGGGAAGCATCTCACGCGCGGCGTGATCACGGGCGAAGAGTCTGATGACACGCCGCTGATCTCCCGACAGGCGCTGCACGCTGCGCTCCTCGGCTTTCAGCATCCGATCTCAAACGAAGCGGTCCGTCATCAGGCGCCGCTGCACGCGGATATGCGCGAGCTTGTGCAAATGCTCCGACAACACCGATTCGACAAAGCGCCGCG
>RECV01000102.1 GCA_007693845.1 Phycisphaerales bacterium | reverse complement strand
GAGTTCGTCGCCGCATCGGCGGAGATGTTCACCGGCTTCTCATTCCGTTCATCCGCCGGACGCTGCTGGTACTGCTGATTGAGCGTCCGGGCGAGATTTTGCGCATCGGCAATGCGGAGCTGCAGGATGCGCAGGGGCGGCATGGTGCGATCCGGCGGCACGTCGAGCGAATCCAGCAGCGGGCCGATCGATTGATGCTGCTCACCCGTTGCGGTGATCAGCAGCAGATCCAGATCGTCGAACGCATCGATCCTCGGCGCGTGGTCCGCCGATCGGCCGCGGGCCTGATTCATGCGGCTGACCAGTTCGCCCAGTGTTTCGGCCAGCTCGCTCGGGCGTGCATGTCGGGTGCGCAGTTGTCGCGTTTCGCGTTGCACGACCGTTTGTTCGAGTTCCTGCAGAATGCGCGTGAAGCGGTTGATCGCTTCGTTCGAGCCGACAATGGTCAGGGCGTTACTTTCGGCTTCAAACTGCGTGTGAACTTTCAACTCCGGCTGGTCATCGCGGATCTGCTCCGCGTGGATGCTCTTCGCGCGATCGAGCAACTCAGCGGCGTTGTCCGCTTCAAGCCGAAGAATGCGCACCTGTCGATCCACGCGGGCCGGCCGGTCGAGCGTGGGGATCACGGCCTGGACCGCTTCGACATCGCCTCCGGGGCCGGAAATGACCAGTGACCGGCCGTCCGGGCCGGCGACGAGTTTCGTGGCGTGAAGCTGCCGATTGTTGAGCAGGTTCCGGAGGGCTTCGATCAGGGCCTCGGGCTCGGCGTATTCGAGAACGGTGACGGAGATTCGGCGGCCGGATTCCAGTTCCTCCACGTTTCCGCCATCGACTTCCTTGAGCAATGCGACGCCCTCGGCGATCGCCCGGTCGTTGCCGACAATCGTGACCTGCCCGAATTCATTGAGCGGGATCACCGTGGGACGTTCGTCTTCGGGCAGGCGGTTGTAGATCGTGTTGAGCCGCTGCTGCGCCTGCTGGGGAGAGAGCATCGCCAGGGAAACGGTTCGAATGGTTCGCCCCGAAGCGGCGGCGGGCACGTCGAGCAGCGCGATCGCTTCGCGCAGATTGTCGATGCGCGACTGCGTGCCGCGCGCGATGATCGCATTGGTGCGCGGATCATGCGAGATATTGAGCCCCTGCATGTCGTCTTCTTCGATGCGCTGCTGCTGCCCGCGCTGGTCGATGACGAAGCGTTCGATGCGCTGGCTCATGAGCGCGGTGAGCGGTTCCATCAGTTCAGTGGCGCGAGCGTGCTTGATAGCGAAGATTTCAACCGCGCCCTCCGGGTCGCTTCGATCGAGCTCCTCAATGATGCGCAACAGGCGTCGCGCCTGCGCTGCGGTTTCGGTGACGACGAGCGCGTTCTGCTGTTCCATCGCGGTCACCGCGCCGTACTGCGCGACCATCTCCGCGAGGCGCTCGGCCATGGGTTTCGCCAATGCGTTGCTGAGCGGGCGCACGACGGTGACGATGCTTTCGTCGGTGACTTCAGCGGGAACCTGACCGACGAACGTCGGCACATCAGCGCGCTTCATGTCCTCGAGCCGGCGCAGGTAGAGCATGTCATCGCTGATCCGCAACATCACGCCGCGGGACTGCAGGACGATGTTGAGCACGCGCAGGGCGTCAGCGCGGGTGTACGCTTCGGGTGAGAGGTAGCTCAGCGTGCCGTCGGGCGGGTCGGTTTCCCAGATCACCGGCAGGCCGGTCTCGCGGGAGAAGAACTCAACGACCTGCTCGAAGCTGGCATCCTTGAAGTTGAATCGGATGCGCTCACTGGGCGCGTCGGCGTCGTCCGGCAACGTCGCTCCCACAGCCGAGGCGGCGCTCGCAATTGGAACGATTGAGGTGCCGGCGAGTGATGCGTGCGAGGTCGCGGACAGCGACAGCGCAAAGCTTCCGGTGAGTGGGGTCAACAGCACCGACGATACGGTCAGTGCACGAACTGCGGTGAAACGCATCCTGCGCTCCTCCTTGAGAGGTGTAACTTGGCTCCGCCAAAATCGCAGCGATTGGATTTGATGACGCAGTTTACTGGCTGAGCGGCGTTCTGTCGTTCAAATTCGTTCCGACGGCCACGAGGAATCGCTCCTCTTCATGCTCGAACTCCGCCTGATCCTCGCGGGCGGCGGTAAATATCAACTCTCGCAGGGTGTCGCCCACCCCGAGCCGGCGCGTTTCGCCGGACTGACGGTTGCGAAGCCAGACCTCGGGCCCGTGGCGACTCTCGGCCACGCCCGTCACCACCCACTGCTGGTAGGGATACGGCGGATCCGGCTGGGGCGGCGAGTCGGCGGTGCGGACCGGTTCCGGCTCGGGCTCCGGTGGAGGCGGAATCCGGAAGGGGTTCTGCCCGACCAGCGCGGCGAACCGGGCCAGTCGCTCCTCGTCGTACGGCTCGGCCGGGGGGGGCTCGGTCGGTTGATCGGGCAGAAAGAGGGTGACCAACCGCAGGGTCGTGTTGAAACGCTCGCCGTTGCCGCGCGGGTCGATGCGTAGCTGGTGAACGCGCTTGATCCACGGCTCGGTTTCGATGCGATCGAGCAGCTCGACGATCTGCTCGAAGCTTCCTTCACCGACGACCGTGGCCTCGATTTCCACGAAGTCGATCTTCTCGCGCAGCTCACCCTCCAGGCCGCGCCGGCCGAAGCGCCGCTGCGCCGGCGTGCCGCGCGTTGCGGGATTCGACGTGTTGATTGATGCGCCGTCGAGGCCGACTTCTTCCGTGATTCGGTTCAAACGTGAACGCAGGCGGTGATCGACACCTTCGACATCATTGCCGAGCGTCCGTTCCACGATCGACGCCAACTGCGATTGCTGACGTGGCTGGCGATCGAGCGAACGTCGATATTCCGTGATTCGGCTGCTGAGTTGTTCGATCCGGTCAAGGTGTTCCGCACGTGGTGAGAAATACATTTGATTCGCCGTCGACCAGAGCAGCCAACCGACAATGATTGCGCCAACTGCCATCAACACCAGCGTGCGCGGGTTGAATCGGTTCATGACGCGCCCTCCCCGTCCGTGACCGACCCGCGCGTGACGGCTTCATCTTCTGTCGACGGTGAGTCGGGGCTTGCCTCGTTCTCTCGCGGCTGATCGTTATCGGTTTGCAGCCGGTAGCTGAACCCATAGGGCAGGCGACGTCCGCTCGGCGCATCGGGGCCGGTGGAACTGGTGTCATACACCGAGCCGCGCACCAGCGCATCGCGAAACCGGTCGGCGGTCGCGCGGTCCCGCGCTTCACCACTGGCATTGATGGTGATCTGTCGCGGCGAACTCCAGACGTCCCGGCGCGCATCGTACTCCACCTGGCGGAACTGAATATTGCCGGTCCAGGACCCGAGCACAAGCTGGTCCGGCGGCGGGGTGAGCGACGCCAGATACTGAAGATGTTCCAGCCAATCCACACGAACGCTTTCCCACCGTTCAATGTGCTCCAGCCGGTAGTTTTCCCGGTGATAGCGCATGTAGCGAGGCAGCAGTTCCTGCTGGGTCTCCAGCAAACGCGCCGATTCCGCTTCCAGCCGGGCCAGATCGCGATTGGCGAACGTCCACGCCCCGAGAATCACCAGCACGCCCAGGCCGGCGGCGTAGAGCATTCTCTTCCGCTGAGCGGCCGCACGGTCCGGCGCCTGGGTCGGATGCGCGAAGTCGATCGTCGTGTTCTTCTCATCCGGTTCGAGCAGCATGCCCGCCAACGGCCAGAGCCGGCCGATGTCGTGACCTTCGGGATCAACGAGCGGGTGACTTTCCAGCCGTTCTGCCTCGACGCGCAGCATTTCGCTGAGGCGGCCGCGCAGGTCGTCGCAGATTTCCTTGTCGCCCATCAGAATCACGCGGGTGATTTCCGCGGCATCCTCGGACATGCGGTAACTCATCCACGTGCGCCGGGTTTCGGTGATGACCGCGTCGATCCTCGCCTCCCGTGAATAGTCGGGGCTGAACTCCGCCGCGCGCGAGAAGCGCACCGCGCCGTCGTCGATCACGCAGAACTCCAGCGACTCACCGGTGATATCGATGGCGAGAACACTCCCGGCGGTCCGTTCGCCGAGGTTCTTCAGCAGCAGCGCCGAGCCCATGCTGCGCAGTGAAATGCGCTGCAGGCCGAGTCGGGCGGCCCGGGCGGCGCTGACCGATTGGTCGAGCCGGCTCTTCGGGACCGCAACCGCGACGACGGTGGTCCCCCGCTCCGTCTGCGCGACCGGGAAGAAGTCGATGACCGCGCCGTCCGCATCGAACGGCATTTCCTGCTGCATGGCCAGGCGCGTCATCTCCGGCAGCTCGTGAACGTCCGTCGTCGGCAGATGCAGGCGCTTCAGCCCGACGTGTTCCCGCGCCAGCGAGAGCGTCACATTGCCCCGCGGGAAACCCGCGCGTTTGAGCTGGCTCTGAACCCACGCGCCGATCGCCGCCGGATCATCCCCGTCGAGATCCGAGGGAATCTCCTCGATCAACGTTCGCTTGACGCGCAGCATCGTCCCGTCCCGCTGCGCGAGCAGCGCGCGGAGGCGCTGTCGTCCGATGTCGATCGCAATGGCGGGCCGGGAGAACATGCTGGGTGCGGGTTAGAACGTTCGTGAAAGGTGGATCGTCAAAAGAGTCTCGGTTCGATCGATTCCGGCAACGGTCAGATCAGCGGGGTCGCCAGCGGCCGGGACGGGTCCGGCCGCCGTTCGGGGGCGATTCTCCCCCGGCCCCCTCTTCCATCATCGTCTCTTCTTCAACCGTTTCATCATCCATCGGTGGCAGCGGATCGCCCTCCATCTCCAGCGCGGCCTCCGGATCGGCGTCTGGCCCGGCTTCAATAATGGCTTCATCAGTGGCTTCATCTTCCTCCCACCACGGCTCATCAAACTCATCGTCCTCGATCCATTCGGCGCTCAGCGCGAGCGTGGCGGCGATCGGAAGCATCGTGATCTCTCTCAATGAAGCCAGGCGCGGAGTGGTCCCGGCGAGATCGATGACCGCTTCGTAGAGACGCGGGCGGCCGATCCACACGTCCTCATCATCCGCATCGACCTCCCCCGCCACCAGCCGGACCCGGTACCGCCAACTGCGGGTGGTGACCCGGCCGGCCAGTTCCTCAAACGCCTCCTGCGAGACGATGCCTTCTTCGACCGGCCAGACGATCGAACCCCGTGACTCTGCCGCCAACCCCTCGCGGACACGGACCATCTGGGCCGCCTGATCGGGTTCGATCCCGTCCAGTGCCGCCAGCACATCCGCG
>RECV01000301.1 GCA_007693845.1 Phycisphaerales bacterium | reverse complement strand
TCCAGTTGGAACTTCAACCGAGGAACTCGCCAAATCTGCGCAGGAGATAGCAATCGGAACACGCCAGATCGCGAGTGGAGCGGCGGTTTGTGCGATCGCTGCGCTCAATCGGGCCGCGTGCGCCGGCCACAGGGAAGTCCGCAGCACGGACATAGAGCGCGCCGCACCGATGAATGCATCCACTGAAAATCAGGAAACGTTCCTCTCTTTGCGACCCGCACCCATTTATGCTGAATCTGTTCGTCGTGCGTCCGGCAATTCTTCGCCGCACTCGAATTCTGCGGCCTTCGGGGCCGTTCCGTCGGAAAGCGATTCCGGAATGTTGCCTGTCGGACAGCCATTTCGGCAGAGATTTCGATCGGTTCTCTGCCCGGCGTCCCGCACTTGATTTCCGGAGGACGCCTTCAAAAAATTTGGCGGAAAAGTACTTGAAATCCTCGCTTTGACTTATACGGTCAACAAATATCGGACAGGCATCTGCACCGTCGAAACTCGACCAATGCGTGATATTTGTTCGGTATTCGTGGAGAAGATCAAGGCGGTTTTAGATACGTCTCACCAGAGAGAGATTTCAACGAGAAAGAGAGGAGTGTGAAACATGTCTCGAACCCTCATCGCGATCGTGGTAGCGACTGTTCTGGCCGCAACGGCCGCAAACGCCGGTGCATCGCCTGTCCTGATCATCGTGGACAACACCGACCCGAGCAACGTCACCTTCAACGCCACAGAGGAAGCTGCTTCGGTTGTGGATGACAGCGCCAGTATTATCGGCGGCATTTCACTGCTCGACTTGTTCAGCGGTGATGGATTTGCCACCAACGGCAGCCAGACCATTGGTGGCGACCTCAGCCCCAGCGGGAACGCAGCAGCTTACAACCGCATTCTCAACGACTTTGGAACCCTCGGCACGACCGGTCTGAACTTTTGGAACACCGGTGACGGCGGCGATCAGGCCTTCAACACCACTGATCCTGCCTTCACCGGAATGACATCCGGGATCGATTTCAGTACTGCGAGCTTCAACGTCTCCGGTGATATCGTTATCGGTGACACCGCAGGTATCCCCGGGTCCGGCGCGGTTCTTGGCAGTTGGGCACTCATCCCGACACCGGGTGCCATCTGCCTCTTCGCATTGGCCGGCGTCTTCGGGTGCCGCCGTCGCCGCGCTTGACTCGCTTGCTGCGATGCCGAAACAGAATAGGTTCACACGGGCCGCGGCAAATGCCGCGGCCCGTGTGATTTCCTTATCCCGAAATAGGCACCGCCAAACCCGAACGCCAAGACGATCTGCTGCGCCGTGCAGCGTGATGCGCGGCGGCGTGATCCTCGTTCATTCTGCGTGAACGGCGCTCGACCGCGGCGCTTCCTGGCTTATCCGCACGGTCCCCAGTTGCTGAGGAGTTCGAGCAGGTCGAAAACATCGACCACGCCGTCCGGCACACCGTTCGGGCCGGAGATGTCTCCCAGGCAGGACGGTGATGAATTGGATGGACATTTCGCGCCTTCACACTTCGCGTCTTCACATTGCAATGGTGGATCATCTTCACCAGCAAGATACGTGCCGCCGACGGAGTTGCACTCTTCTTCGGTGATGTTGAGGCAGCCCGTCCCGACGCAACACGCGCCGACAGGTGCGGGTTGATCAGAGGTCTGATTCCACTGAATCCTGATGATACCTCCGTTGAGCCAGACATCGAAGAGGACATCGCCCTCCCAAAACATGCTTTCGCCATCGAAACTGAGTGAACCTATCTCATAGCCGTTGGCATCTGTGGCTTGTGCATCGATGATCGTGTGATCGCCGGGGCCATGGAAATTGTTGATATCGATGTACAGTTCGCCGGGTTCCGAGAGATCGAAGAATTCGTGCTCGATGTTGGTGAAGTCGAGCCAGAGTTCGTAGTCCCAGTCGACACGGTTGCTGGGGCCGGAGGCGGCGATGATTTCACCGAGATTGCTCCAGCCCGGCCAGGTTTCTTCAGTGTCGAAGCCGTGAGCGATGAAATTCTGTTCAAACTCGACCGGCGTGGGTGGGCTCGTATTCTGGTTCACCCAGATGACCGTCGTGTAAATGTCGAACACTTCGGGATCGTTCACTGCGAGTGCGGCCGTAGCCGGAACGCCGACCATGACAGTGGTCGCGGCGCTTGCGAGAGTCTTGTTCATGGTGATGTCCTTTCTCTGAGTCCTTTCTGCGCGTCATTGTTTTGTTATTCATGATCAACCGAGTATTGAGCGAGCTCTACACATCCTGGACGCTGGAAACGGATGGGCTCAGTTGGTCCTAGCGAGAAACAGCCGCCTGGGCCGACAGGTAAAATGAGAATTTCTTGTTCGGGTCTACAGAAAATCGCGTGTGTGACACCGAACAGAATCCGGGTGCTGGAGGTATGCTTGGCCGGGCTGGGGACGCAGCGAAAACTGTGCTCCCCGCGGTCGATTGATCGTTGCATCGCTGCTGGGAACCGAGGTGGGGATCGGGCGGGTATCGGAGTGGAATGCGGGCTACTTCTCCAGCGCGGTGAATGTGCCCCATGTGCACGTTCGGGCGAGGGCCGCCTCGAGACGGCGGTGATATTCCGCGCGGGGGATCTCCATGCAGCCGAACTGATCGAGATGCGGATTGCGGAACTGCGTGTCGAGCAGCGTGAAGCCGCGGTGGTTGAGCCAGCGCACGAGATGAACCAGGCAGACCTTGGAGGCGTTGGTGCCGCCCAGTTCCGGCCGTGCGAACATGGACTCGCCGAAGAACGCGCTGCCGATGTGCACGCCGTACAACCCGCCGACGAGGTTGTTCTCGAACCACGCTTCGACGCAGTGGGCATGGCCGATCTCGAACAGCTCAAGGTACGCAGGAATCAACCGGTCCGTGATCCACTGCTGGTTGAGAAAGGACCGAGCCGGTGCGCACGCGCGGATGACGCGCTCGAAGGACGTATCGCTGCGAATGGTGAACTTGTTCTTGCGCACCTCGCGCGCGAGGTTCTTCGGCACGTGGAACGCATCGAGCGGCAGGATCGCGCGCGGGTCCGGGCGGAACCAGTCCACTTCACCCGTCTCGTGGTCCCCCATCGGAAAGATGCCGTTGGAGTACGCCCACAGCAGGAGCTCCGCGTTCGGCCGGTTGGGATCAATCTCGGGGGGTGGGAAGCGCATGGGTCGGGGTGTGGCGGGCGTGAGGGGGTGGGTGAAGCGTCGGCGGTGGAGCGGGTGTCGTCAAGAGTGAGCAGTGAAGAGTGAAGAGTGAGGAGGTACGGTTGGCCGCAGTGGCGTTCTGCTCATGATACGATCCACGTTCGGCACGCCGGGATTGCGATCCGGTTCATCCTGCCCTCTGCGAGGAGACTCATGCAGCTTTTCGATATCTCGCCGCCGATTTCCGAGCGGCTCGGCGTGTGGCCGGGCGATACGACCCCGCAGCGCGAAGTGCTGCTCGACATGAAGGACGGTGCGAACCTCACGCTTTCCACGTTGCGCGCGACCGTCCACCTCGGCGCGCACGCGGACGGCCCCAACCACTACGGCCGGGACGCCCGCAGCATCGATGAACAGCCGCTGGAGCGTTACCTCGGCCCCTGCCAGGTCATGCACGTCGAGATCAAACGGGGCGAGCGGGTCGGGCCGTCCCAACTGACCGGCGAGATTCACGCGCCGCGCCTGCTCATTGCGACCGGCACCTTTCCCGATCCGAACGACTGGAACGAGGATTTTGCGGCTCTCGCCCCTGAACTGATCGATCATCTGCACGAGCGCGGCGTGGAACTCGTCGGGATCGACACGCCGAGCGTCGATCTGTTCAGCGATAAGGAATTGCAATCGCACCATCGGTTTCTCGCGCACGACATGGCGATTCTCGAAGGGCTCGTGTTGCGCGAGGTGCCCGATGGATTGTACGAACTGATCGCCTTGCCCCTGAAACTCGTCGGCTTCGATGCAAGCCCGGTCCGCGCGGTGTTGAAAAGCTTGGGAAGCAGTTGAGCCGCATGAGCATGAGCGAGATGAATCCCACCGTCGTTCTCAACATTGTCGGGCTGACGCCGTCGCTGATCGGCGCGTGGTCGCCTCATCTGGCGCGGTTTCGGGATGCGGGCGAACTGCGCACGCTGGAGCCGACCCTGCCGGCGGTGACGACCTCGGTGCAGTATTCGATGCTGACCAGCTGCGCGCCGCGCGAACACGGGATCGTCGGCAACGGCTGGTACAACCGCGAGATGGCGGAGATTCAGTTCTGGAAACAGTCCAACCATCTCGTGCAGCGGGAGAAGGTCTGGGAGACCGCGCGGCGGCGTGATGCCTCGTTCACTTGCGCGAACATGTTCTGGTGGTACAACATGTACGCGTCGGTGGATTACGCGGTCACGCCAAGACCGATCTATAAAGCCGACGGCCGCAAGATTCCGGACTGTTACAGCGCCCCCGCGGACCTGCGGCCGATGCTGCAGGCCGAGCTCGGCCGATTTCCACTGTTCAATTTCTGGGGGCCGATGTCGTCGATCGAGTCCAGCCGGTGGATCGCGGAGGCGAGCATGATCGTGCATCAGAAACACGATCCGACGCTGATGCTGATCTACCTGCCGCATCTGGACTATGCGCTGCAAAAGTTCGGACCGGATGATGCGCGAAGCCGCGATGCGGTGACGGAGATCGACGAGGTCGTGGGCGATCTGATCCGGTTCTTTGAGAAACGCGGCGCGCAGCTCATGATCGTGAGTGAGTACGGCATCGAGGCGGCGACGAGCGCGGTGCATCTGAATCGCATTCTGCGTGATGAAGGCGCGATCGCCATTCGTGAGGAAGAGGGGTTGGAACTGCTCGATGCCGGCGCAAGCCGCGCCTTCGCCGTGGCGGATCATCAGATCGCGCACGTGTACGTGAAGCGTGCGGAGGAGATCGAGCGGTACCGGAACCTGCTCGGCAACGTCTCGGGGGTTGCGCACGCACTTGACCGCGAAGCGCAGCGTGAGGTCGGAATCGACCACGACCGCGCGGGCGATGTCGTGCTGATCGCGGAGCCGAGCCGGTGGTTCAGCTATTACTACTGGCAGGATGACGCTCGCGCGCCGGACTTCGCGCGGTGCGTGGACATTCACCGCAAGCCGGGGTACGACCCGGTGGAGTTGTTCATCGATCCGGCGATTCGCGCGCCGAAACTGAAGCTGGCGCTGAAGCTGTTACGCAAGAACCTCGGCTTCCGCACATTGATGGATGTGATTCCGCTGGATGACACGCTCGTGATGGGCACGCACGGCCGGACCGA
>RECV01000101.1 GCA_007693845.1 Phycisphaerales bacterium | reverse complement strand
GAGCGCGAAGGTCGGCCGCTGCCTCCGCCAAGGGTTCGACCCATGCGCGACGTCGGATGATCATGACGCATCTTCCCGGAGTACAGATCAATGGAACTCACCTCATCTGAACGAGCCCGGATTCGTGAAGCCGCTTCCGGAAAGTACGAGCGTCATGCCAAGGTGGCGATGTGGTTTGTCCTTGCTTTCTGCCTGCTTCTTGGGCTGCGATTCGCCACCCTTGAGCCACACGCGGAGTACATGTACCTGCTTGGTGGAGTTTTCGTGGCACTTGGCGTTCAGGCGGTCATCGCGATGCGTAACCGGGTTCGGATGTATCAATTGATCCAGAAACTCGCAGAACAGACAACGAGCCCCGATCACGGCAGAATCGACCCCCAAGGGAGCGATTGATATGTTCACAAAATCAGAAATCCAATTGCTGAATGCTGCTCAGCACGCAAACGACAAGCAATCGCGCCCATCGTCTTTCATGATCTTGTCTGTGATAGGGTGTGTAGGCGCCACACTCACGATTGCGGTCGGAATTGGCATGATGATGAGCGATGGAATTCTGAGTGGAGCGCAAACAACGGCGATAGGCCTACTGACTCTGGGGGCAATTTGGGGGCACATCGCCTACATGCGTCTACTTGCTCGCACGCTTTCCGTAGTACGGAAACTCGTCATTCAAAATCCCTCCGTGCTCGCCGCGGTGAATCCATCCCAAAGGAGCGATTGATATGTCCGGCAGTTCCAACATCGGCATGCACGTTGATCACAACATTCAGGAAGACCCCGAAAAGCTCGCGGAATTCGAAGCCAAGATGGCCCGCAACGAGCACATCGAGGCCGATGACTGGATGCCGCAGGCCTACCGCGTCGGCATGCTCAAAATGGCCGAGCATCACGCCAACTCGGAGATCATCGGCGCACTGCCCGAAGGCGAATGGATCACGCGCGCGCCCTCCCTCCGCCGCAAACTCGCGCTGACCGCGAAGGTGCAGGATGAAGTCGGCCACGGCCAGATGCTCTACCGCGTCTCGCAGGATCTCGGCAAATCGCGCGACCAGATGCTGCGCGATCTCATCGTCGGCAAGACCAAGTATCACAACGTGTTCAACTATCCCGCACCGACGTGGGGCGACATCGCGATGATCCAGTGGCTGATCGACGGCGCCGCGATCATGAACCAGAAGACGCTCGCGGACGGCGCCTACGGTCCGTACGTCCGAACGATGAAACGCATCAACATGGAAGAGGCGTTTCACTTCCGCTCCGGCGAAGACATGGTGCTCACGCTCATGAGCGGCACGAAGAAGCAGAAGGACATGACGCAGGAGGCGTTCGATCGATGGTGGGAGCCGTCCCTGATGTTCTTCGGCCCGCCCGACAAACCCAATGCGGAAGAACTGCCGCCCATGCGCTGGCGGATGAAAACGGTGAAGAACGATGAACTTCGTCGCCGATTCGTGAACCGTTTCGCCCCGGCCGCGATCGACCTCGGCCTCAAGATTCATGTCACCGAAAAGGATGAACAAGGCATGGTGGTTTCCAGGAAGCCGGATGAGCAATGCGTGCTTGATCCCGAAACCGGCAACTGGGGTTTCACCGAGCCGAACTGGGATGAGTTCTTCCGCGTGATCCGAGGCCACGGGCCGTGCAACAAGCAGCGACTTGCGCTCCGCCGCATGAGCTACGAAAAGGGCCAATGGGTCCGCCGCGCGATTGTCGGCGGCGAAGTCAGCGCGCCGCCGGCGGCGTGAATTCGTAATGCCTCATCATTCTGACCCCGCCTGAGTCGGTCGGGGGCCCGTCAACGACGAGACGATTCAGCGCGCTCACGCCCCACTCACGTCAACGGGATATCGCCTTCCCCGCTCCGCGTCTCGCGGACGCGGCCGGCGGCTTCCTCCTCGAGTTTTTTCTTCCGCGCCTTGATGCGCTCTTCGCGTTCCATCTGCTCGAGACTGTACCGCATCGCCCAGCGGACATGCTGTCCCATGCCGAAGGCAGCCACCGCGTACAGCAGCATGCCCCAGACCCACACGATGTAGACCAACGTCAGCGGGATCACCGCGAACCACGCCATTGGTCCGGACACGACCGCGAGCAGCAGCGTCGGCAGCGGCAGCACCCATACGGCGAGGTTGATGCGGTGGTGCTCCTTTTCAAGTTCCGCATCCTCCGCGAGCCGGTACAACCACACGCCGACCACCAGCACGCCGATGCCGCCGATGAGGCGACAGGCCGATCCGGCCAGCAGCAAGACTTCTTCGGTTACCCCGTATGAATTGATGAGGAGAATCACCGCGCCGGGCAGCCACGCCCACGCAAGCAGGCGCGCGGTCTGACGAATGCGGCGCCATTTCGGCAGCAGGGTGTCGAGATCCGGCGGCGTCACCTTCCATACGGCGGCGACCCAGGCCACCGCAGCAAGCAGCACCAGCCCCCGGTAACCGATCGACCATGCGGGGTCGCCGGTCAGCACGCTCCCGCCGAAGGCAATCAGTCGAGTTGGCGCAAGGGCCAGAAAGACGACCGCGATGATGAACAACCCGGTGCGAAATCGGCTGCGGTGGCTATCGTCGCCGTGCAGAAACGGATCGATGAGGGATCGCCGCTTGTTCTTCTTCTTCGATCCGCCGCCGCGGCCGCACTCCGGACACGCGCGTCCCGGCGCGAGACCGCGCAGGTTGTACCCGCAGTTTTCGCAAAGCACATCTTCCTCGTTGGCCGCGTCGGAATCCGGCCGCGGCACGTAGGGGTGCATCAATCGACGTGCGTAGTAACCCGCCACGCGAACGATTGTAGCCGAATGCCGTTGGAACGCCTCGCAATGACCTCAGCCAAACTCACGCCCGAAGCGCTGCAGCGCCGACCACATGCGACACTGCGCGCCGGAACATCGCCAGCCCCGGCGGCTCTTCCTGTCGATCCGCCTCGTTCAAACGAGACCAGAGCGGATGCTGCGACCAGGTCGTGTATCGTTCCGGATGCGGCATCAGGCCGAAGATCAAACCGCTCGCGTCGCAGATGCCGGCCACGTCACCGGCCGATCCGTTCGGATTGTCATCGGCTGCGTAACGCACCGCGATCTGGCCGGCCTGTTCAAGTCGGGTCAACCGTGAATCGACATCCGGCACGAAGCGGCCCTCGCCGTGCGCAATCGGCAGCATAGCACTCGCAGCGGTCAGTTTCAGATCCTTCGTCCACACGCAGCGCGTGTTGACCGGAACTTCAATGCGGCACCAACGGTCGATGAACCGCGCGGACGCATTCGAGGTCAGCGTCACGCACGGCGCGGCGGGTTCAATCGGCCAGGGGGAATCCGCATCAGGCCCCGGCAGCAGACCGGCCTGAACGGCAATCTGAAACCCGTTGCATGGCGCGATCATCGGCGCACCGCGCTCGATCGCCCGCACGAACGCGGGGTACAGGTGCTGCCGAATCATCTGCGCGAAGACCCGGCCGGCCGCGATCGCATCGCCGTAGCTGAATCCGCCGGGCAGGCCGATCAGGTCGGCCTCATCAAGCCGCGCGGGTTCGGCCATCAGTTCACTCAAGTGCACGAAGCGCGGCGAAGCGCCGGCCAGTTCGAATGCGCGGGCCAACTCGTGATCGCAGTTGATCCCGGGGCCGGTCAATATGATCGCAATGGGGGAATCCGACATCGGACGCACATTGTATCGTCAGACCCGCGCGGGCGCGACCTCACCAATCCAGCGGCCCGCGCCAGATTTCGCGCAGGTCATCCACCGATGCATCGAGCGCCTCGCCCAGTCGCAATCGGCCGGAATCATCGAACCGGCCGATCACGGCCATCGGTGTCTCGCCGAAATGTTCGCCCAGGTGGTTCAGATCATCGGCCGCGATCTCCAGCAGGTACCGGCTGGGCGATTCGCCGAACAGCAGGGCCGGGTCATCCGGATCGACCGCCTTCGGATCAAGCGCGAGACCGAGCCCGCCGGCGAAAGCCATCTCCGCCGCGGCGACGAGCATGCCCCCATCGCTCACATCGTGCGCAGCGCGCACCAGCCCGACCGCAATGGCGGCCGCGACGCGCTGCGCGGTGTGCGGGCCGCGCTTCAGATCAACGCGCGGCAAATCACCTTCGCCGCCGAAAAGCATGGCGTAGTGCGATCCGGCCAGGGTCGGCTGCGTCTCACCGATCAGCACAAGAACGCTGTCCGGCGACTTCGCATCCATGGTGATGCAGGCGTTGATGTCGTGCACGATCCCGAAACCGGAAATGAGCAGCGTCGGCGGAATCTGGATCGTGCGCCCGTCTTCGGTCGTGAATTGATTGTTCAGCGAATCCTTGCCGCTGATGAACGGTGTGCGGTACGCCTTCGCTCCGTCGTAGCATCCTTCCGCTGCGCGAACGAGCGATCCGAGGTTGCGCGGATCCTTGCACGACGGCCAGCAGAAGTTGTCAAGAATCGCAATACGCGTTGGATCAACACCAACGCAGACAAGATTGCGCACGCATTCATCAATCGCAGCGAGCGTCATGAGGTACGGATCATCCTTGAGTCCGGTCGCCAACCCGTTCGCGATCCCGAGGCCGCGCGTGGATCCTTCAACCGGCGTGATCACCGCGGCATCGGACGGGCCGGCGTGCGCGCCGACGAGCGGCTTGATCATGGTCCGCCCCTGCACTTCATGGTCGTACTGCTGAATAATCCAGTGCTTGGAGGCGATGTTGGGGTGGGAGAGGAGTGATACGAGGGCGGTTTGCAGGTCCGGCGACGTACCCCGGCCAGGGCCGGGGCTATGTGCTGGTGGTGATTCATACACCGCCTCGCGCTCGGTTTGCGGAATGCCCTCGTGCAGGAATGCCATCGGCATGCGCCCGACTTCCGTGCCGTGGTAGTTGAGGATCAATTCGCGGTCCGGCGTGCCGAAGGTGCCGAGATCGCAGAGTTCGACATCGTGTTTCTCGCAAATCGCACGAAGCGCGTCGATGCCATCCCCCGGGACGGCGAGCACCATGCGCTCCTGCGCTTCGGAAATCCAGATTTCGGTCGGCGAAAGCCCATCGTACTTGAGCGGCGCACGTTCGAGGTGGACCTCCGCGCCGAGCACTTCGCCCATCTCCCCGACCGCGCTGGAGAACCCGCCCGCGCCGCAGTCGGTGATCGCGCTGAAGAGGCAGCCGCGTTCGTGATCGCGCGCTTCGAGGATTGCATCGAGCAGTTTCTTTTCCGTGACGGGATTACCGATCTGCACCGCATGACTGAACTCATCGGCATGGGTGTCGGTCAGTTCCGCGCTGGAGAAGGTCGCGCCGTGAATGCCATC
>RECV01000299.1 GCA_007693845.1 Phycisphaerales bacterium | reverse complement strand
GTAGAGCACCGCATTGAAAATGCGGGTGTCGCCGGTTCAAGTCCGGCTCTGCCCACTTCTTACATAGGGATTTCAGTCCCGGAAACCGCGATTTCAGCGGTGCTGGCGCGGTTCGCATCTACAGGCGACACCTCGACTTTCTCGATTTCCGCCCGCTTCCATGACGCATTCCGTGACGCATTTTCCACGGGTGCCACCGCACGCTCCCAATCCGCGTCCGTGGCCCGCAGGGGGTGGCCTGCCGCGATCAACCTGGAGTTCCCCAGCCATTGGCACACCGTCGCCGGCGGGAGTTGCTCGGCGAATTCGTTTTGTCCGGTCGCCCGCATCGAGTGCCACGGGGATGGTCATGGTTCCAGCCCGGCCCGGAACCCGAGCACCACCAGCTGCTCACCCTGTCAGCCCGCCGTGCGTGCCGGGGCCCTCGCTCGTCGGAATAGGCGGAACAAGTCATCGCCCTTCGAGGACGCTCGGGCGCTCGCGGCTCATGCCGGATTATCCTTCATCGCGCGATGCGGTTCGCCTGGCGAGATCGTCCAGCATTCGCATGATGAGGCGCGTTTCGTCGTGCTCTTCGCCGAGTGTGTCGACCGACGCATCAATCGTTTCAAGCAACAATGCCCTGGCCAAGTCGAATTCCTCCTGCGAGATATACAGGCGCGCCAGCAATGACGCGGTGATGATCGCGATGCGATGGTGTTTGCCGAGCACCTCATGCGTGATTTCGAGATTCCGCTCAAACATTGCCCTTGCCTCGTCAGGCATTCCGTCCCGGCGATACATCGCGGCGAGGTTCGTGGTCATGGCAATCGTGTTAACATGCGACTCGCCCTGTCGCCGAAGAGCAACCTGGCGAATGCCCTCCAGAATTGGAATGGCAAGGTCGGGTCGATCCATTCGGCCGTATACCAGCGCGAGCCCGTTTCGCGCACGCAGTGTGCGGGGGTGCTCGTCGCCATAGAGCCCGGGAAGAATCTCCAGTGCCTCCTGATAGATCGCTTCGGCATCCTCAAGGCGATCCAGACCGCGGTACGCGCCGGCCAGGCTCAGCAGCGTGCTGAGGAAGCCCGGATCGTCCGGGTCCACGGTGCCGCGTGCCAGCTCGATGGCCTCCTCAAGGAGTGGCAGCGCCTCGTTATGCCTGCCCTGTCGGCGATACACATCGGCAAGATTGGACATGGTGACAAACTGATCGCCGACATCGTGCGGTTCGAGCGTACGAACTATGTGCAGCAGCTCAGTCAGGATTTCTTCCGCATCGGCGTACTTGCTCTGTGCCGTGTAGAGCTTGCCAAGCCGCGCGGCGGCATTGGATGTTCGGTGGTGCCGCGGGCCGTAGATGTCCCGGCGGAGTTCATACGCCCTGACCAGATGGGGTTCCGCCACATGGAACGCGCCGAGCTTGCTGTAACTGCGACCGATCGCCGTGCGTATCTCCGCCTCGATCTCGGGTTGGTGTTCAAATCGTTCCTCGACCATCGATGCGGCACGGTCGAGAGCCGCCGACACCGTGACATCCGAGCCCAGGCCGAGATCAGGATCGACGGCGCCGATCAGGTCATCGGTGAGAAAGTCGCTGACCGCCAGCGCGATGGCCTGCTGGCGATGCGCTTCGTCCCGCTGCGCCAGGGCGTCCCGCTCGGCATGGATCGCCCGCGCCAGCGAGAGCGAAACGCCGATCAACCCCGCCACCAGAATGACGAACGCCGCCGCGATGCTGGCGACCAGGGGCTTGTTGCGCTTGCTGAACTTTCGCAGTTGATAGAGCGCGCTCGGGCGGCGGGCCTCGATTGGCTGATCGGCGAGAACCCGCCGAATATCGGCTGCGAACGCCCCGGCGGACTGATATCGCCGCGCGGGATCCTTCTCCAGCGACTTGCCGATGATCGTTTCCACATCGCCGCGCAGGTCGCGGCTGATCGTGCTTGCGCTGGTCGGCTCAACCTCGCGGATGATCCGCACCGCTTCGATCGCCATCACATCGCACAACTCATACGGCATGCGCCCGGTCAACAGTTCATACGCCACCACGCCGAGCGAATAGACATCGCTACGATGATCCAGGGGATGCCTGTTGGCATCGCCCGCGGCCTGCTCCGGGCTCATGTACGCGATCGTGCCGATGAGCTGCCCGACCTCCGTTTGAACGGTCGCCGCGCGTGTGTCGGTGTGCGTGGCCCGCGCGATGCCGAAGTCGAGAATCTTCGGTTTGCCGCTCGCGGCCACGAGAAGATTTGCCGGTTTGAGATCACGATGAATGACGCCCCTGCCGTGTGCATAATCAAGCGCATCGGCGATGAGCGCGATCAACTCCAGACGCGCGAGGGTGTCCAGTTCATGCGCCTTCGCGTACACATCGATCGGACGGCCGACAACGAGTTCCATCGCGAAGTACGGCATCGGATCGGTCTGCTCGTGCGCGAAACTCGCCGCCGCCGTTCCGGCTTCGTAGATCTGCGCGATACCGGGATGGGTCAGTCGGCCGAGCACCTCGGTCTCGCGGCGGAAGCGTCTGCGCGTGGATTCGGAGACGCCTTGCCCACGGATCATCTTCAGCGCGACGCGTCGGCGCGGCTCATCCTGCTCCGCTTCGTACACAGTCCCCATGCCGCCGCTGCCGAGCACGCGAATGACGCGGAATGTGCCGATTGATTCGGGAACGGTTTCCCGCTGTCGGTTTGCTTCGGCGATGCGATTCAGGTCGACGCTCGCCCCGAGCGCCGGGCGATCGAGTGGCCCGCCTTCCGGGCTTGATGCCTCGTCTTCATCGAGCAGCGCGCGGACATCCTCCACCAGCGTGGGGTCATCGGCGCACCGCTCGCGCAGGAACGACTCGCGCTCATCGGACTTCAGCCTCACCGCGGCGCGAAAGATCTCATCAACGCGCCTGAAGCGATCAACGCCGTTCATGGCGCACCGTCCTTCAGCCTGCGGTGCAGCCAGGCCCGCGCCATGCGCCAGTGTTCCGAAGCGGTCGAGCGGGCGATGCCGAGCACATCGGCCGCGTCCTGTTCGTTCAGTCCGGCGAAGAATCGAAGCTCGACCAGCCGTGCCTTTCGTTCGTCCAATTCGGCCAATTCCCTGAGCGCGGTGTTCAGCCGCTCCATATCCACGCCATCATCGGCTGCTCCGCCAAGCGACATGGTCTCGCACACGGCATCGAGCGTGACCCTCTGCCACCCGCCCCCGCGTTTGTCCCGCCCCTTCGTGCGGGCATGATCGACGAGGATGTTGCGCATCGCCTTGGCCGCGATCACGAAGAACTGGTTCCGGCTCTTCCATTCGATCGAGTTCTGATCGACCAATCGCATGTACGCTTCATGCACGAGCGCGGTCGGTTGAAGGGTGTGGCCATGCCGCTCGTTACGAAAGAAATGCTCCGCCAGGGCGCGCAGCTCTTCGTACACCATCGGCAACAGGTCAGCCGCCGCGGCGATCTCGCCGTCGGACGCCCTGTTCAGCAGCCGAGTGGCTTCCTGCTGTTTCACCGTTGGAGTACCACCTGTTCCAGTATCGAGTTGATTCATGATAAGGCCTTGTGACAGAAACAGATACCGAAAACGGAGCCAATGGCACGGAACCGGGCGCAAAGCCGCCCGCGCTCACTCAAAGGGCGACATCCACCGATGCAGCGCTCGACCAAAGTCCTGAAAAAGACACATTCGTTCGTTCAACGGGTGCATGCGTCGTCAGATTTGAGGCGTCCGTCGTTCGATGCCGAGCCGAGCCCCCTTTCGCGAAGTTCATCGCTGATCGATGACTGGCGGCCAGGGAATCGGTGCTTTCGAGCGAACGCTCGGCCCCGCGGCCTCGATTTCATTTCCGCTATCGCGGATCAAACCACTTCTGACCGACACGGCGAAGGCAAACCGTCGGGGGCAGTCAGCGCGGCTCCGCCACATGCGTGTGGTCGCAACGCCCGGCCATGACCCTCACGAGATTTTTCAACCCTTTCACGCTTCTTCCGGGCGCGCCGCCTCTGGATGTCGCCTGTTTCCGTGAGGAGAGAGCGGTTGGTTCCGTTCTCTGGCTTTCCTGAGACCATCGCATCGTTCACAAACAAGGAGTTCCATCATGTTTCGTTCACGACCAATTCGCCGCGGCCTGCTCGGCCTCGCCCTGCTCGCCGCAATGGCCGCCGCATCTGCCGCGCAGGCGGCGGACATCCATGTTCCCGGCGACTTCCCGACGATCCCCATTGCCATCAACAACGCCTCGAACGGCGACACCATCATCATCGCCCCGGGGAACTACTTCCAGCCGATCGATCTCGGAAACAAGCAGATCTCGTTGATCGGCTCGGGCGGGCCGGAAGTCACGACGATCAATGCCTTCGGGAAAGGCTCGGCTCTGCGCATCACCGGTGGCCAGTCGCTCGACACCGTGATCGAAGGGCTGACATTCACCGGCGGCCTGGCGTACCGAGGCGGCGGCATCTTCATCGATGACGCGAGCGCGACGATCCGCAACTGCCGTTTCGTCGACAACCATGCCACATTATCGAGTGGCGGCGACCCCGGCGACGGCGGCGGGCTGTTTATCGAGAACGGCTCACTGGTGCTTGAGAATAGCGTGTTTCTCGACAACTCGGCCGCCGATATCGGTGGCGCCACGTACTTTCGAGAGAACACCAATGTGACGGTGACCGATTGCCATTTCGAGGGCAACGTCGCTCTGTTCGGTTCCGGTGTGGGAACGCGCAATGCCGATGTCGTGATTCTGGACAGCACCTTTCTCCAGAACGGGACAACATCCCTCGCGCAGGTCGCCGGCGGGCTGTATGTAACCGTCAACAGCGATGTTTTCGTCGACCGCTGCCGCTTCGATGGCAACGCCATCTTCGACGACGGCTTCGCGGTCATGGCGCGAGGCGGCAGCCAGGTCGATCTGCACAACAGCCTTTTCCTGAACAACATCGGCGCGGACGGACCGACGCCCAACGGCACGATCTATTCGTTGGACTCCGGAACGCACATCAATGTGTTCCACTGCACGCTCATCGGGAACTCCTCCACGGACATCGCTGCTGGCCTGCGCACCTTCGGAGGCGCAACGATGGAGTTCCGAAACGGGATCATCTGGGATAACAACGGACCCGCCGTCGCGCCCGGTAGCGGTTCTCCCATCACCGTGAGCTACAGCCTGATCCAGGATCTTCAAGTCAGCAACTGCTGTGCGATCAAAAGTGCCTCCGGCTGCGACAATGCGGCCTGCGAATCCCTGATCTGCAGCCAGGATCCGTTCTGCTGCGCGACGCAATGGGACGGCATCTGCGCTGGTGCGGCCAACGAACAGTGCGATGTCTGTACCGGTGGCAGCGACGTCAGTGACAGC